>JAYTXR010000173.1:0-5520 GCA_043742865.1 Acetobacteraceae bacterium | reverse complement strand
CGGGTGCGACGACGCGGCGAAGATGCCCGCCGAAAATACCGTTTCACCGCCGAGTTCCGCCGGCAGCGCGCCGACGATGTCGATGCCCGCCACCTCCATCAATTCGCTGATCTGCTGCACGGCCAGTTCCGCCTCTCCGGTTATCAGCTTTTCACCGGTGAAGCCGCTGGGGATGATCGTGGCCTTGGCATTGATTTCGGCGGCGATGCCGAGGCGCTCGATCAGCCCGGCGAAGAAGATGCCGCTGGCCCCGGCCCTGGAATACACGATCGAGGGTGCCGCCAGCAGCGTGCGCCGCACCGCCCCGGCGCTGGAGATGTCTGGCTTTTGCGCACCGGGACGCACGGCGAAACCGACCGCCGAGCGGGCCAGGTCGGTCCGGCTGCCGGCCTGCATGGTTCCGTTGGCAATCAATTGGTCGATGCCCGCCAGGGTCAGGATCGCGACATCGGCGATGGCTCCGCCGGCGATGCGCTCCATCAGCACGGCAGTGGGTCCGAACCCGGCGTTTACCTTGGTTCCGCTCTGCCACTCGAATGCCGGCACCAGTTCGCGCAACGCCCCCTGCAGGCCGAGCGTGGATAGCAGCTCCATGTTCAGCGCCCCTTCGCTGCCAGCGCGTCAGCGCGCTTCAGCAGCGCCTGCGCGCGGGCCACCACGGGAATGTCGATCATCTTGCCCTCGAACTCGATCGCGCCCTTGCCGGCGGCCAGGGCCGCGTCATAGGCGTCCACCATCGCCCGCGCGCGGCGTATTTCTTCCGCCGAATATCCGAATTCCTGGTTCAGGATCGGCACCTGCAACGGATGGACGCAGGCCGCCCCGGAAAAGCCCAGTTTTCGGGAGCGCTGGATGGTGGCGCGGAACGCCGCGGTATCCTTGTAGTCCGCCACCGTGCCGATAAAACCGAGCGGCAGAATGCCGGCGGCGCGCGCGGCGAAGATCGCATGCTGTTTCGGATAGAACAATCCCTCCGCTTCCGGCAGCATCCCGACCGACAACGCGATGTCCTCGGCGCCGATGGTGATCGCGACCAGGCGCTGATGGCTGCGCGCGATCGCCTCGGTGCGGAAGAAGCCGCTCGCGGTTTCCACCATGGCGATGAACCGTATCGTGCCGTTGGGCAGGCCGCGTTCCAGTTCCAGCTCATCGACGATTTCGGCGATCATCTGGATATGCTCGGCACTCTCGATCTTCGGCAAGGCCAACGCCGTCACGCCCGGGATGACCGCGGCCTCCAGATCGGCGATCAACATCCGCCAGGGCCGGTTGACGCGCACCACCACATCCGCGCCGTTGCGCGAAACTTTGGGAATCGCCGCGGCGATCAGGGTCCGCGCCAGCGCCTTCTGCGACGGCGCGACCGCGTCTTCCAGGTCCAGGATATACGCGTCCGCGCCGCGATCGGCGGCGGTGTCGACGAATTTCTCGACATTGACCGGGACATACATCAGCGACCGCCAGACCGGCAGGTTTCGTTCCATTGCTGGCTAGCCTTTCATCGCGCCGGCCGCGATCAGGGCGGCGATTGCTGCTTGCGTATAGCCAATGGCGGAAAAAATCTCGCGCGTGTGCTGACCCAGCCGGGGTGCCGGCAGCCGCAGTTTTCCGGGCGTTTCCGACAGCCGGGGAATGATGTTATGCATTAGCACCGAACCCGCCTCGTCATCCGGCGCCTCGACGATCACGCCGCGCGCCTGCACATGCGGATCGTCCAGGAACTGGTCGATATCATAGACCGGCGTTGCGGTGATCTCGGCCGCCTCGAACACCGCCATGTTTTCTGCCAGTGTGCGCGCGGCAATGAAATCGGCAATCGGGCGCTCGCATTCCTCGACATGGTTCAACCGGTCGGTGTTGGTGCGAAACCGCGGATCGTCGATCATGTCGGCCCGGCCGATGGCGCGCATCAGCCGTTCGGACATCGCCTGGATCGACGCGGAAATGGCGATGTACCGATCATCTTTGGTTCGGAACGTGTTGCGCGGGGAGGTGGTGATGGACCGGCTGCCGGTGCGCGGCGACAACCCGCCGGACACGGTGTAGATCGCCGCCTCCGGCCCCAGGATCGAGACGATGGGATCGAGCAGCGGCAGGTCGATGACCTGGCCCCGGCCGCCCTTTTCCACCTCGCGCAAGGCGATCATCACCGCATACGCGCCGTATAATCCGGCCACCATGTCGGCCAGCGCCAGCGGCGGCAGCACCGGCGGGCGATCGGCAAAGCCGTTCTTCGACGCGAAGCCGGACATCGCCTCCACCAGCGTGCCGAAGCCGGGGCGGTCGCGGTACGGGCCGTCCTGGCCGAACCCGGTCACCCGCACAACGATCAGGCCGGGGTTGCGCGCGTGCAGCACCGCGGGCGAAAACCCCATGCTCTCCAGCGTGCCGGGGCGGAAATTCTCGATCAGCACCTGGCTGGTATCCAGCAGATCGTGCAGCGCCTGCTTGGCCAGCGCCGGGCGCAGGTTCATCGCCAGGCTTTTCTTGTTCCGGGCATAGACCTTCCAGTGCAAGCTCTGCCCGTTGGTCCGCCAGGCGCGCAGCGGGTCGCCTTTGTCCGGGTCCTCAATCTTGATCACCTCGGCGCCGTGATCGGCCAGTTGCAGGCTGATCATGTTGCCGGCGACCAGCCGGGACAAATCCACCACGCGGATGCCGGCGAGCGGCGGCGTGGCGGTCGGTTCGAATTCGATGCGTGGGATCATGCAGTCAGCTTATGCCGGCGTTCCAGCAGGGTCTACCGGTTGGCGCCAGGTACCCACAGAATGTCGGCCGCGGCGTTGGCGTTCAGTTGCCGGGCGAGGACGAACAGATGATCCGACAGCCGGTTCAGATAGCGAATGACCGCCGGGTTCACCTCCTGCTGCGCCGCCAGTGCCACACCCAGCCGTTCGGCCCGGCGCACGACGGTGCGGGCCAGATGCGCATACGCCCCCGCCGGGCTGCCGCCGGGCAGCACAAAGCTGGTCAGGCGCGGCAGGGTGGCGTTCATCGCCGCCACCTCGCTTTCCAGCCGCAGCACCGGTGCGTCGGTCAGCCGCAGCCTATCGCCGGCTTCGCCGGGCACGCACAGATCGGCGCCGACATCGAACAGATCGTTCTGGATGCGCGCCAGCATCGCATCCGACTCGCCTACGGTGTGCAACCGCAGCAGCCCAAGCACGGCGTTGGCCTCGTCCACGGTGCCATAGGCTTCCACCCGCAGCGCGTCCTTGCGTACCCGCGTGCCGTCGCCCAGCGAGGTTTCCCCACCGTCGCCGCCACGCGTCACCACCCTGTCGATGCGAACCATTTTGTTTCCTTTAGCGCAACGTGAAGTCGACGCCGATCGAGATCGTCGATTGCACCGGCACGCCGCTCTCGATCGCCGGGCGGAAATGCCACGTGATGATGGCGTCGCGCGCGGCGTTGTCGAGGATCGAATAACCGGAGCTTTTCTCGATGTCCGCCGCCTCGGCGTGCCCGTCCGGCGCGACATGCGCCTGCACGACGACCAGTCCATGCTGACCAAGCCGGGCGGCCTCGCGCGGATATATCGGCTCGCGGTTGCGGAATTTGGCGTCGATCGCGGCCGGGATCAGCTGCTCGCCGGTGGCGATCAGGGAGCTGAGGCTGTCGGTGCCACCGAGGTTGATTTCCGGCGCCGGCTCGGCATCCGGTGCCGGATTGGCGGCCGGTGGCGTGGCGGGTGCGGCGGTGGCCTGGTTTTGGACCGGCTCCGCCGGCGGCGGCGGCTCGGGGGCCGGCTCGGCCGCCTGGGGGGGGGGCGGTGGCTCCGGCCGGGGCTGCTCGGAGGCCGGGGCCGGCGCCGCCTTCGCCGGATCAGCCGCTGCCGCGGCGGTCGGCTTGCCGAAACCTTCCTGCTGCACCAGCAGGAATTCGACCGACGGCAACGGCGCATCCGGTTTCGCCGGTTTCGGCCCGCCGGCCAGCCAGTCGGGCGCCACGATCACCGCCGTCGTCGCCAACAGGTGCAGCGCGACCGAGGCGGCGACAAAAATCAGCAGGCGGCGGGTAGCAGACCGCCCATCCGCACCGGTCAGCCGCCTCACAGCACCGGAACACCGGTCTGCTTGGCCTTGGCCTCCGGTTCCACGTGGATGGTGATCACCAGATGATGCATCTCCGCCTTCAGCGCCGCCTCGATCCGGTCGCAGATATCGTGGCTGGCGGCGACGGTCATCGCCCCTGGCACCACCAAATGGAACTCGACGAAGGTCAGCCGGCCGGCGTGGCGGCTGCGCAGGTCATGCGCCTCGATCGCGCCGGCGGCCTGTTCGGCGATCACCGCGCGGATGCGGTCGATCACCGCCGTTTCGGGGGCCGCGTCCATCAGCCCGCCCACCGATGCCCAGATCATCGAGGCGCCGGACCACAGCACATGCACCCCGGTGGCCGCCGCCAGCAGCGGGTCCAGCACCAGATACCCGGTCCGCACCGCCAGCAGCACGCCGACGGTCACGCCGATCGAGGTGGCCACGTCGGCCGTCAGATGGCGCGCATCGGCCTGCAAAGCCGGGGACCGCAGGATCCGCGCGTTGCGAAACAACACCGACGCCCATAGCCCGTTGATCAAGGTGGCGACCGCGTTCAGGGCGAGGCCCTGATACGGCATCTGCAACGCCTGCGGGGCCTGCCAGGTTTCCCAGGCATGCCTGAAAATCGACAGCGCGGCGACCAGGATCAACACACCCTCGATCACCGCGGCGAAGAACTCCGCCTTGTCATGGCCAAACGGATGGTTGGCATCGGCGGGCCTGGAGGCAAAACGCAGCGCCACCAGTGCCACGAAGCCGGCGGCGACATTGACCGTGCTTTCCAGCGCGTCCGAATACAGCGCGGCACTGCCGGTCATCCACCAGGCAGCGCCTTTCATGGCCAGCACCAGGATACCAACCCCAATGGTGCCCGTCGCGATGCGAACTGCCTTTCCCACGCTGGTCCTGTGCTGTTACGGAGATCGCTGTAAGGCGGTTTTGGCGGGAAGGCCAGGGCTCGGCCCCATACGCGCGAACCTGCTATGCTGCCCTGAGGGCCGCGCACTGGAGAGTTCTTCTGCGTGGCGCCTCGGTCAATCGGTGTCGCAGGGCTTCGGCAGCTTGTCGCGTGCGTTTTTTTTGGCGAAGTTACACTTCCCATACCCAGCGGCAACGGGTAGTGTGGGAGGTGAGCCATGAAGGCATGTAAGCCGAGGCTCACTTGGGGGGCTGAGGGTATGAGTGCCAACGGTGTAAATTTAGACGCACTTATCCCGCGAGAGGACTTCGCTGCATCCAGCGCGCCTGCGAAGGGCACACCAACAGGGACAATCGGCATAGGGCAACTCGCAGACGACTCGTTTTTAGTCCAGAGTTTGCGTAAACCCGATTTTCAAAGAGAGACATCTAATTGGACCCCGCAAAAGATAGCGGACCTCGTGGCGGCGTTTCTTGATGGCGATCTTATTCCGGAGGTAATATTGTGGAGGTCTGGGCAATTTGTATTTGTTATTGACGGCGCACATCGCCTGAGCGCCAT
>JAYTXR010000172.1:0-11679 GCA_043742865.1 Acetobacteraceae bacterium | reverse complement strand
CCTTTGCCGGCTCCTGGGGGGCCGAGCAGGATTAGATTTTTCATCGACGGTTCCTCCCGTGATCCGGTTTAGCCTGGTCTAGCGCCGTCCCTTGACCTTGGTCTTACGGATCAGGCCTTCGTATTGGTGTGCCAGCAGATGCGACTGGATCTGCGTGACGGTGTCCATCGTCACCGACACGATGATCAGCAGGCTGGTGCCGCCGAAATAGAATGGCAAGCCATAATAATTGATCAGGATCTCCGGCAGCAGGCACACCAGCACCAGATACAGCGCCCCGATCGTCGTCAGCCGGGTCAGCACGTAGTCGAAATAGTCAGCGGTGTTGCTGCCGGGCCGGATGCCCGGGATGAAGCCGCCGTATTTCTTCAGATTGTCGGCGGTTTCCTGCGGATTGAACACCACGGCGGTGTAGAAATAGGAAAAGAAGATGATCATCGCGGCATACAGCGCGATATAGGCCGGCTGGCCGTGCGACAGCTGCTGGGCGATGAACTGCACCCAGCCCGGCCCGCCCTGGGCGAAGCCGGCGATGGTCGCGGGGACCAGCAGCAACGAACTGGCGAAGATCGGCGGGATGACGCCCGAGGTGTTGATCTTCAGCGGCATATGGGTCGAGTCGCCGCCGAACATGCGCTGACCGACCTGGCGCTTGGGGTATTGCACCACCACCCGACGCTGGGCGCGCTCCATGAACACGATGAAGCCGATCACCGCGACCGCGAGCGCCATGAAGGCCAGGATGAAGAATGGCGACAGCGCCCCGGTGCGGCCAAGCTCCAGCAACGAGGCCAGCGCGGTCGGCAGCCCGGCGACGATGCCGGCGAAAATGATCAGGCTGATGCCGTTGCCGACGCCACGCGCGGTGATCTGCTCGCCGAGCCACATCAGGAACATGGTCCCGCCGACAAGCGTGACGACGCAGGAAAACCGGAAAAACCAGCCGGGATCGATCACCGCGGCGCCGAAGCTGCCGCGCATGCTCTCCAGCCCCACCGCAATGCCATAGGACTGGAACAGCGCGATCAGCACCGTCAGATAACGGGTGTACTGGTTCAGCCGCTTGCGCCCGGAATCACCTTCCTTCTTCAGCGCCTCCAGCGACGGCACCGCGGCCGACATCAGCTGGATGATGATGCTGGCGCTGATATAGGGCATGATATTCAGCGCGAACACGGTCATGCGCCGCAGCGCGCCGCCGGTGAACATGTCGAACATGCCGAGAATGCCGCCGCCATGCTGGCTCAGCATCTCGCCCATGACCGAGGCATCGACCCCGGGGACCGGCACATAGGTGCCGACGCGATAGACGACCAGCGCCCCCAGCGTGAACCAGATCCGGTTCTTGAGTTCGGTCGCCTTGGAAAAGGTCCCCAGGCTCATGCTGGAGGCGAGTTGCTCGGCCGCGGATGCCATTGGCTGATCCCATCAAGAGGAACGGCGCCATCCGGACAACCCGCGGGCAGGCCCGCTGGGCGAATGGGGCGCCGTTGGTGGTGTTTAGCGGTCCGCCGGGGCTAAGCCAAGCATGGAACGCGAAGCAAGAGGTATCGCCGGACCCGACATGACCGAACCCGGGTATAACCAGATTGGCGGCTCAGACCGCGGCGGGAGAAACTTTCGCGGCCACCGTGGTGGTCACGCTGCCGCCGGCCTTCGCCACCGCCGCGATCGCGGCCGCGGAGGCGCCGGACACGGTGATCGTGATCGCCCGCGAAATCTCGCCGCGGGCGAGCAGACGGATACCCGCAACCTTGCCCGACCGGGCCAGGCCAGCGGCCTGCAGCGCGGCTTCGGTGATCGGCTGGGAGCCGTCGATCCGACCGGTTTCGATCGCTGCGTCCAGCGTGCCGAGATTGACCGGCGCATAGACTTTACGAAAAATATTGGTGAAGCCGCGCTTGGGCAGCCGCCGATAGATCGGCAGCTGGCCGCCCTCAAAGCCGTTCAAGGCCACGCCCTCGCGGGCGCTCTGACCCTTATGGCCCTTGCCGGAGGTCTTGCCCTTGCCCGAGCCGATGCCCCGGCCCAGGCGCTTGGATTTCAGGTGGGCGCCGGCATTGTCACGCAATTCATTCAGCTTCATCGTCTTTTTCCTCTGTCCGGACCGGCGGAGCCGGTCAGGAGATCTCGTCCACCTGGATCAGGTGGGCAACCTTGCGGATCATGCCGCGCACGGATGGAGTGTCTTCCAGCTCGCGCGTCGCCCGCATCTTGTTCAGGCCCAGGCCGATCAGCGTCTCGATCTGGCCGGGTTTTCTGCCCAGGCCAGACGCGATCTGCGTCACCCGCACCCGCCCGTGATTATGCTCCGGCATCGGCGCCCTCCTGCATCTCGGCGCCATGTGCTTCCGACCCCGGCGCATCGCGCTTGCCAAGCAGGTCGGAAACCTTCTTGCCGCGGCGCGCGGCCACCGAACGGGGCGAGGCGCAGCGCTGCAGAGCAGCGAACGTCGCCTTGACCATGTTGTGCGGGTTACGGCTGCCGAGGCTTTTCGCCACGACATCACCGATGCCCAACGTCTCGAACACCGCGCGCAACGGACCGCCGGCGATGATGCCGGTGCCGGCCGCGGCCGAGCGAAGCACCACATGACCGGCGCCGAACACGCCTTCCACATCATGATGCAGCGTGCGGCCTTCCTTCAGAGGAATACGGACCATCGCGCGCTTGGCGCGCTCGGTCGCCTTGCGGATGGCTTCCGGGACTTCGCGCGCCTTGCCCGCCCCGTAGCCGACCCGGCCTTTCTGATCGCCAACGACGACCAGGGCTGCGAAGGCGAAGCGCCGTCCGCCCTTCACCACCTTGGCGACGCGGTTGATGGTGACCAGCTTGTCGATGATGTCATCGCCGCCGTCCCGGTCGCGGTCGCGGTCACGCCCGCCGCGGCCGCCGTCTCGTGCTTCACGCGCCATGGTTCAGGGTCCCGGTCGTGGGTGTGGTCATCATGTTCATGCTCATCAGAACGCCAGCCCGCCTTCGCGTGCGGCCTCGGCCAGCGCCTTGACGCGGCCGTGATACAGATAGGAACCGCGATCGAACACCACAGTGCTGACCCCGGCGGCCAACGCGCGCTCGGCGACCAGTTTGCCGACGGCCGACGCCGCATCCTTGTCCGCGCCGGTCTTCAGCGCATCCCGCAGGGTCTTGTCCAGGCTGGAAGCGGCGGCAAGCGTGCGGCCCGCGGCATCGTCGATCACCTGGGCATAGATGTTCTTGCCCGAGCGGAACACCGACAGACGCGGCCGGCCATAGGCCTTCGATTTCAGCTGAAACCGAAGCCGCTGGCGCCGGCGGTCCTGCAATGACTTGTTGTCAGCGGCCATGATAGATCCCCAATGCGCACCCAGATGCGCGCCTCAATCCGCGATAAGTTTGCTGAGCGCCCATCACTTCTTCTTGCCCTCTTTGCGGCGGATCGTCTCGTTGTCGTATTTCACGCCCTTGCCCTTGTACGGCTCGGGCGGACGCCAGGCGCGGATTTCCGCCGCCACCTGACCGACCAGACGCTTATCCACGCCTTCCACCTTGATCGCCGTCGGTTTCTCGCAGGTGATCTTGATGCCGGCCGGAACCGGATAAACCACGTCATGCGAAAAGCCGAGATTGATCACCAAATTCGAGCCCTGCACCGACGCGCGGTAGCCGGTGCCGGTGATCTCCATCGACTTGGTGAAGCCGACCGAGACGCCCTTGACCATGCTGGCGACCAGCGCCCGCGTGGTGCCCCACATCATCCGGGCCTTGTTCTCGTTGCTGCGCGGGATGACCTTGATCTGGTTGCCCTCGATCTCGGCATCCACGAAGTCGGTCAGATCGAGCCCGAGCTCGCCGAGCTTGCCCTTCGCGGTCAACCGCCGGCCGGCGATCGCCATCTGCACGCCCGCCGGTATTTCGACGGGATATTTGCCTACACGTGACATCGGCATTCCCCAAACAGAATACGCAGCATCAGAATACGCGGCAAAGGACTTCGCCGCCGACATTGGCGGCGCGGGCCTCTGCATCGCTCATCACGCCGCGCGGCGTGGAAAGGATAGAAATACCGAGGCCGGCATAGACCCGCGGCAATTCCTTGATCTGCGAATAGACGCGCCGGCCCGGCTTGGAAATACGCGTGATCTCCTTGATGACGGGCTCGCCCTCGTTGTATTTCAGCTCGATGCGCAGCTGGGCCACGCCGGGGCGCAGTTCCTCGGCGGCGAAACCACGGATGAAGCCTTCGCGCTTGAGCACGTCGAGCACGTTGGCGCGCAACTTGGACGCCGGAGCCACGCAGGCCGTGTGACGCGCGCGCTGCGCGTTACGGATGCGGGTCAGCATATCGCCCAGGGGATCGGATAATGACATGGACCGTTCCCTCTCTTACCAGCTTGCCTTGACCATGCCGGGGATCTGCCCGGCGCTGGCGAGGTCACGAAGTGCGATGCGGCACAGTTTGAATTTGCGATAATTCGCCCGCGAGCGTCCGGTCAGCTCGCAGCGCAGCCGCACCCGCACCTTAGCGCCGTTGCGCGGCAGTTCCGCCAGCTTGATCGACGCGTTGAACCGATCTTCGACCGGCAACGTCCGGTCCATCACGATCGACTTCAAAGAAGTCCGCTTGCCCTTGTCCCGCTTCGCCATGCGCTCGCGCTTGACGTTTCGGTTGACCTGCGACGTCTTGGCCATCCTGTCTTTACCTCCGGAACCAGCCCGGGATCCCCAATACGGGTCCCGGCGGTTTTCCCAATCCTGTGGTGTTAAGTATTAGTTGGCGAACGGCAGGTCGAAGGCCTTCAGCAAGGCTTTCGCCTCCGCATCGGTCGACGCCGTGGTCACGAACACGATATCCATTCCGCGCACGGAATCGACTTTATCGTAGAGGATTTCCGGGAAGATGATCTGTTCCTTCAGGCCCATGGCGAAGTTGCCATTGCCGTCGAAACCCTTGCCGGTGATGCCGCGGAAGTCGCGCACGCGCGGCAGGGCGATCGTCACCAGACGGTCCAGGAATTCATACATCCGGGTCTTGCGCAGCGTCACCTTGGTGCCGATGGGCAGACCCTGGCGGATCTTGAAGCCGGCGATGGCCTTCTTCGCCACCGTCTTCACCGGCTTTTGCCCGGCGATCAGCATCAGCTCGGACACCGCGGCGTCCAGCTTCTTCTGATCGGCCGCAGCTTCCCCGACGCCCATGTTGATGACGATCTTTTGCAGCTTCGGCACCTGCATCGGGTTGGTGTAGCCGAACTCGGTCTGCATCTTGGCACGGACCTCGCTGAGGTAGCGCTGCTGCATCCGCGGTGGAATGCGTGATTCGGTCGTATCGGTCATGCTATGGCCCTCAGCTCTCAATCACTTGTCCGGTCGCCTTGGCAACGCGGACCTTGCGACCGTCGTCCAGCACCCGGAACCCGACTTTGGTCGGCTTGTCGGAGATCGGGTCCACCAGCTTCAGGTTCGACAGATGGATCGTCGCTTCCTTCTCGATGATCCCGCCTGGCTGGCCCATGCCGGTCGGCTTGGTATGGCGTTTGGCGATGCGCACACCCTGCACGACGGCGCGCTCATCCTTCGGGAACATCTGCAACACCTCACCCCGGCGGCCCTTGTCGGCGCCGGTGATCACGACGACGGTGTCGCCCTTGCGGATCCGGGCGGCCATTACAACACCTCCGGCGCGAGCGAGATGATCTTCATGAACTTCTTGCCGCGCAGCTCGCGCACCACGGGGCCGAAGATGCGGGTGCCGATCGGCTCCTGCTGCTTGTTGATCAGCACCGCGGCGTTGCGGTCGAAGCGGATCGCCGAGCCGTCGGCGCGGCGCACCGGAAAGCTGGTGCGCACGACCACCGCCTGGTGCACGTCGCCCTTCTTCACTTTGCCGCGCGGAATGGCTTCCTTGACCGACACCACGATCACGTCGCCGACGGAGGCAACGCGACGCTTGGAACCGCCCAGCACCTTGATGCACTGCACGCGACGGGCGCCCGAATTATCAGCGACCTCGAGGTTGGTTTCGACAATGATCATCGTCTATTTCCTCAGGCCGCCGGGGCGGCGGCGGCAGCGGGCGACGCCGCTTCTTGGGCGATCACCGGGGCGGCGGTTTCCTGCCCAGCGGTTTCGTGCCCAGCGGTGGGCCGCGGGGTCGGGCCGGGACCGAAGGACTTGCCGTTGCGCTCGACCACGATCCAGGTCTTGCGCTTGCTGAGCGGCCGGCACTCCTCGATGCGCACCTGGTCGCCTTCCTGGCACAAATTCGCCTCGTCATGCGCCGCGTAGTTCTTCGAGCGGCGGATGAATTTCTTGTATAGCGGGTGCATGATGCGACGATCGACGAGAACCGTGACGGTCTTGTCCATCTTGTCGCTGGTCACCCGCCCTGTCAGGACGCGCTTTGGCATCGCCCTACTCCTCTCAGGACTTGGAGGCGGCGGAAATTGTTTCCGCCGCGTTTTTTTGATGAAGGATTGTCTTGACGCGCGCGATTTCGCGCCGGACCTGCTTCACCCGGCCCTGGCCCTCATTCTGGCCGGTGGCCCGCTGGAAGCGCAGGTTGAACTGCTCGCGGCGGAGATCGAGCAGAGCGGTGCCCAGCTCGTCGGGGGTTTTCGCCCGCACGTCGGACGGTTTGCTGAAAGCGGTTTTGGCCATCTCAGGCATCCCCGATACGCTGGATAAACTTGGTCTTGATCGGCAGCTTGGCGGCGCCGAGCGTCAGCGCCTCCTTGGCCAGATCCGCGGTCACGCCGTCGATCTCGAACATGATGCGGCCCGGCTTGACCCGGCAGACCCAGAATTCCGGGCTGCCCTTGCCGGAGCCCATGCGGACTTCGGCCGGCTTGGTGGTGACCGGAACGTCCGGGAAGATCCGGATCCACACCCGCCCGGCCCGGCGCATCGCGCGGGTGATGGCGCGGCGGGCGGACTCGATCTGGCGGGCGGTGATCCGCTCCGGCTGCAACGCCTTCAGGCCGAAGGCGCCGAAATTCAGCGTCGTGCCACCCTTGGCCAGGCCATGGATGCGGCCTTTATGGGCCTTGCGGTATTTGGTGCGCTTGGGTGAAAGCATTTTACTAGGTCCTCAGTCCCGTCATTTACCGCTGCGGCGCTTGTTCGGCGGCGCGGCGGTCTTGCGACAGCGGATCGTTGGCCAGGATCTCGCCCTTGAATATCCATACCTTCACGCCGCAGGTGCCGTAGGTGGTCTTGGCGGTCGCCACGCCGTAATCGATGTCCGCGCGCAGCGTATGCAGCGGCACCCGGCCTTCGCGATACCACTCGACCCGGGCGATCTCGGCGCCGCCGAGGCGGCCGCCGCAATTGATCCGGATCCCCTGCGCGCCCAGCCGCATGGCGGACTGCACGGCACGCTTCATCGCCCGGCGGAACGCCACGCGGCGCTCCAGCTGCTGGGCAATATTCTCGGCCACCAGGGTCGCGTCGATCTCCGGCTTGCGGATTTCGACGATGTTCAGCGACACCTCGGACTTGGCCATCTTGCTGAGGTCCTTGCGGAGAACCTCGATGTCCTGGCCCTTCTTGCCGATGACCACGCCGGGGCGGGCGGCATAGATCGTCACCCGCGGCTTCTTGGCCGGACGCTCGATCACCACGCGCGACACGCCCGCGCCAGCCAGCTTGGCGCGCAGATGGCCGCGCAGCTTCAGATCGTCATGCAGCAGCTTGGCGTAGTCGGACCCCGCGTACCAGCGGCTGTCCCAGGTGCGGTTGATGCCGAGCCGCAGCCCGATCGGATTGACCTTGTGACCCATCGGCTATGCCGCCCCTTGTTCAGCAACTTGCGCGCGCTCGGCCACCACGATCTTCAGATGGCTGAACCATTTCTCGATCCGTGCGGACCGGCCGCGGCCGCGGGCATGAAACCGCCGCATCACCACGGATTTACCGACCTCGGCGCGGGTGACGACCAGACGGTCGACATCCAGCTGGTGGTTGTTCTCGGCATTGGCGATCGCACTTTCCAGCGCCTTCTTCACCTGCTGGGCGATGCGCCGCTTGCTGAAGGTCAGGGTGGCGACCGCGGTGCCGACCGGCTGGTTGCGGATCAGACCGGCAACCAGGTTCAGCTTGCGCGGGCTGATCCGGACGTTGCGCAGAACGGCCTGCGCTTCGGTCTCGGCCAGGAGGCGGGGTGCTTTTGGCTTGCTCATGTTAGCCTCGCTTGGCCTTCTTGTCCGATGAATGGCCGGTGAACGTGCGGGTCGGCGAGAACTCGCCGAATTTATGCCCGACCATGTTCTCCGATACCTGCACCGGCAGGAATTTATGGCCGTTATAGACGCCGAAGGTCAGCCCGACGAATTGCGGCAGGATGGTGGAACGGCGCGACCAGATCTTGATGATCTCGTTGCGGCCCGAAGCGCGCGAGGTCTCTGCCTTGGCCAGCAGGTACCCGTCGACGAACGGACCTTTCCAGACGGAACGGGTCATACTTATTTGCCCTTGTTGCGGCGACGGATGATGAGGCTGTCGGTCCGCTTGTTGACGCGGGTCTTGTAGCCCTTGGTCGGCTTGCCCCACGGGGTCACCGGATGGCGGCCACCGGAGGTGCGGCCTTCGCCGCCGCCATGCGGATGATCGACCGGGTTCATCACCACACCGCGGTTATGCGGCCGCCGGCCCATCCAGCGCGCCCGGCCAGCCTTGCCGATATGCTGGTTCATGTTGTCGGGGTTCGACACCGCACCGATCGAGGCCATGCATTCGGCGCGCACCATGCGAAGCTCGCCGGACATCAGCTTGATCTGCGCGTAGCCGCTATCCTTGCCGACCAGCTGGGCGTAATTGCCGGCCGCACGGGCGATCTTGCCGCCCGCACCGTTCTTCATCTCGATGTTGTGGATGATCGTGCCGACCGGGATCGCCGCCAATGGCATCGCGTTGCCCGGCTTGATGTCCACCTTGACGCCGGCCACCACGCTGTCGCCGACGCGCAGGCGCTGGGGAGCCAGGATATAGGACAGCTCGCCGTCCTGGTATTTGATCAGGGCGATGAACGCGGTGCGGTTAGGATCGTATTCCAGCCGTTCCACGCTCGCCGTCATGTCGAACTTGCGGCGTTTGAAATCGACGAACCGGTACGACTGCTTGTGCCCGCCGCCGCGAAAGAACGAGGTGGTGCGGCCGTGATTGTTGCGCCCGCCCGAGTGGCTCTTGCCCTCGGTCAGCGCCTTCACGGGCTTGCCCTTCCACAGCTCGGAGCGGTCGATCAGGACCGTGCCGCGCAGGCTCGCGGTGACGGGGTTGAAGTGTTTTAACGCCATTTGTCTATTCCCGGCTCAATTCTTCAAGACAGACCCGTGGAGAGATCGATCGTCTCCCCCTCGGCCAGGCTCACGAAAGCCTTCTTCATATCGGAGCGCACGCCCGGGCGGCCCTTGAACCGCTTGGTCTTGCCCTTCTGCACCAGGGTGTTGACCCCGGTTACCTTGACGCCGAACAAGCCCTCGACCGCTGCCTTGATTTCCGGCTTGGTCGCATCGATCGCCACGCGGAACACGATCTGGCCCTTCTCCGACAGCAGAGTGGCCTTTTCGGTAATTAGCGGGGCGCGGATGATGGTGTACATCGCCTCGCGCGAAAGCTGTTTCTTGTGCTTCGGGGTGCGGGTCTCGCTCATGCCCGTATCTCCCCGGACTGCATCGTGGCGGATTGCATCTGGGCCGGCGCCTTGGCGAGCCGCGCCGTCAGACCCTCGATGCCGGCGGTGGTGATCGCCAGAAAATCATGGTTCAGGATGTCATAGACATTGGCGCCGATGGTCGGCAGCGTATCCACATGCGGGATGTTGCTGCTGGCCCGGGCGAAACCCTCGTCGACCACGGCATCGAGGATCAGCACCGACTTCCAGCCGAGAATGCCCAGCTTGGCGACCAAATCCTTGGTCTTGGTCGCGCCGCCGGCGGCGTCCAGGACAACCAGCTTGCCCTCGGCATGTTTCTGCGACAGCGCCGAGATCAGACCCAGGCGGCGCACTTTCTTCGGCAGATCATAGCCGTGATCGCGCACGACCGGGCCGTGCACGACGCCGCCGGTGCGAAACTGCGGCGAACGCAGGCTGCCCTGACGGGCGTTGCCGGTGCCCTTCTGCTTGTACGGCTTCTTGGTGGTGCCGCGAACCTCGCCCATGCCCTTGACCTTGTGGGTCCCGGCGCGGCGTTTGGCCAACTGCCAGTGAACAACCCGGGCCATGATGTCCGGACGGGGCGCGACCGCGAAGATATCGTCGGGCAACTCTACCGAGCCGGCACGGCCGTTATCGAGGGTGGTGATGTCGATCTGCATCGGTTGGTCTTTCAGTCCTGCGGCGCTGCATCGGGCGCGGGCCCAGTGGAGATGGATGGCGAAGCGGGCGTAGCGGGCGAAGGCTGCGAAGCAAGCGAAGCCGGGTAGGGCGCATCCTTGTGGCGGGCGCGCTTCACCGCATCGGTCACCATCACATACGCACCCTTGGATCCCGGAACCGCGCCCTTGATCATCAGGATGCCCTTCTCGGCATCGACCGCGGCGATCTCCAGGTTCTGCGTGGTCACCCGCTCGCTGCCGAGATGGCCCGGCATTTTCTTGTTCTTGAAGGTCTTGCCGGGATCCTGGCGGTTGCCGGTCGAGCCCAGGCTGCGATGACTGACCGAGACGCCGTGGCTGGCTTCGAGCCCGGAGAAGTTCCACCGCTTCATGCCGCCGGCAAAACCCTTGCCCTTGGTCGTGCCGCAGACATCGACGATCTGCCCGGCGACGAAATGCGCCGCACTCAGCACCGAACCCGGCTCCAGCATCGCGTCCTCGGCGACGTGAAACTCGACCAGCTTCAACGCCGGCTCGACCTTCGCCTTGGCATAATGGCCTTTGTTGGGCTTGGAGACGTTCTTGACCTTGGCGTGGCCCCAGCCGAGCTGCAACGCGGTGTAGCCGTCCTTGTCCTGACTGCGGGTGGCGACGACCCGCAGATCGTCCAGATGCAGCACGGTCACCGGAACATGGGTGCCGTCGTCGCGGAAGATGCGGGTCATGCCAAGTTTCTTGGCGAGCAATCCGGTGCGCATGATGATTACACTCCGGTCTTAGATCTTGATTTCGACATCCACGCCGGCGGCCAGGTCGAGCTTCATCAGCGCGTCCACAGTCTGCGGCGTGGGTTCGACGATATCGAGCAGGCGGCGATGGGTCCGGATCTCGAACTGCTCGCGGCTTTTCTTGTCGACATGCGGCGACCGGTTCACGGTGAACCGTTCGATATGGGTGGGCAGCGGAATAGGTCCGCGAACCCGCGCGCCCGTGCGCTTGGCGGTGTTGACGATCTCCTTCGTGCTGTTGTCCAGCACGCGGTGATCATACGCCTTCAGGCGGATGCGGATGTTCTGATTATCCATTTTTCTTCAATTCCGAAGTTCGCGGCCATTCGATTGTCAATGAACCGGTTCGCTGCCTGGCAATCTTCCCCGGAGCCGTTCCTGAGTTCCCCATTTCGGGGTTTCAGGCATGGCGCCGGGGTTTAGTCGAAGAAACTACTTCGTGATGCTCGCCACCACGCCGGCGCCGACGGTCCGCCCACCTTCGCGGATCGCGAAGCGCAGGCCTTCATCCATCGCGATCGGCGCGATCAGCTCGACATCCATCGACACGTTGTCGCCGGGCATCACCATCTCGGTGCCCTCCGGCAACTGCACCAC
>JAYTXR010000171.1:0-5590 GCA_043742865.1 Acetobacteraceae bacterium | reverse complement strand
ACCACCCGCAGCAGCCTCGCCACCGCCGGAATACCGCCGGTCGCACCGGCCGCCAGCACCCGGAACGGCGGCGGCTCGGCCAGCCAGGCGGCGGCCTGGGCATCCAGCAGCGCGACCTGACGCGCCGCCGGGTTCATCAGCCGCTCGGCCGCCAGCCAGTCCGGCCAGGCATGGGTGACGATCCGCAGAAAGCTCAGGGTCGCGTTCCAATGCGCCGCGTATTCCGCCTCCGCGGCATCCGGCAGGCGTTCGGCCAGATCGATCTCGGCCCGCTCGGCCTCGTCCATCAGCCGGGCCAGCTCGACCGCCAGCTTCCAGGCCGCATCCGCGCCGGTGGGCGCGCCATTGGCGCCCGACATCGCCAGGATCAGCCGCGAAAGCTCGGCCGCACGGCGGGCGGGATCGACGGCGGGCGGCAGATCGAGCGCGCCGGCGAGCGTCAGCGGCGCCTCGTCGAGCGCACCCAGCGCCACGATCCGCGGCAACAGCAACGGCCTGCCGCCGGATACACGTAGAAACGCCTCCGCCAGCGAGCGTGCGGCGCGCCGCGTCGGCAACAGGATCAGGCCGGCGGCAAGCGGCGTTGACGCCTCCGCACCCAGAAATTCCGCCGCGATCGCATCCAGAAACGGGACGTGCGGGGGAACCGTGAACAGGTTCATCCGGCTATCTCAGCTCGCCATATGCAGGCGCGTGCAGCAGCTGCTCGGCGTCCGCCAAATCCTCCGGCGTGGACAGATGAAACCACAGCCCATCATGTACGACCACGCGCAACCGGTCGGCAGCGATCGCGCGGTCCCAGGCCAAATTCAGGCTGAACGGGCCGGCCGGCAGAGTGTCCAGCAGCGCCGGGGCGATCAGCTGCACGCCGGCATAGATATACGGCACCACCTGGCGTTCCGCGCGCCGGCTCGGACGGCCCCATTTATCGACCGCGAAATCGCCGAACCCGACCTCGGCGCGCACCTGAAAGCCGCGATGCACCAGCAGCACGGCGTCCATCTCGGCCGGGTCGAACGCCTGCGCCAGCCGGGTCAGCGCCGGGCGCGGCCCGTCCAGCCAATAGGCATCGCCATTGATGACATAGAACGGCTCGCGGCCCAGCAGCGGCAGCGCCGCCCGCACCGACCCGCCGGTATCCAGCAGGACCACCTCGCGCATCAACTCGGTACGCGGCGTCTGACCGGCCGTCTGGCGCGCGGCCAGACGGGATTCGATCTGCTCGGCCTTCCAATGCGCGTTGACCACGACAGCTTCCACGCCAACTTCCACCAGCCGGTCGAACGCATGGTCCAACAGACTCTTGCCGCATAGTTCCAGCAACGGCTTCGGGGTGGTCGCGGTCAGCGGGCGCATGCGCGTGCCCAGGCCGGCGGCCAGAATCATTGCTTTCGAGGGATGCAAGGTCATTCAACGGGATCCGGTGGGTTGCTACGGTGCTCGGGCGGTATCCAGCGATCCATCGCGGCGGCCAGCGGGGCGGCCGCCGGATGCGTCAGCGCCTGTTCCAGCAGCCGCCAGGTGCGCGGACCATAGGCCAGATAGCCCGGCCGTCCATCGCGCCGCGCCAGCCGCACCCATTGCGCCGCCACCCGCAGATGCCGCTGCGCCGCACAGGCGATGAAGGCGGCCTCGAACGCCGCCGGGTCCAGCTCCGGCCGTGCCCTGGCGTATCGGGAAACCGCGCGTTCCGCCAGGCCTGCGGGAAAATCTCGGCGGGCGTCCTGCACCAGCGAGACCAGGTCATAGGCGTGATGGCCGATCGCGGCCCCCTGGAAATCGAGCACGCCGACGCGCCGCACGCCGACCCGCCCGGGTAGCCAGATCAGGTTGCCGGCGAAAAAATCCCGGTGCACGAACCCGGCCGGCCCGGCCGCCACCGGCGCCAGCAATGCGGCCAGTGCTGCGGCAAAATCGCGCCGCGCAGCGTCCGGGGCCGGTGCTGCGAACATCGCCGGCCACCACCAATCGAACAGCGTGCCTTGCGCGGTCTGCGACATCTGTTCCGCATCCCAGGCAGGCAGCCCGGATGGCGTCGCGGCCCGTTGCATCGCCACCAGCGTATCCACCGCCGCGTCGAGCAAGGCCTCCCATCGGGGCTCCCGCTGCGCCACCACCGGGAACAGCGCGTCGCCAAGATCCTCCTCCAGCAGCAGCCCTTGCGCGATGTCCACCGCCAGGATTTCCGGCACCGACAGCCCGCAAGCCGCCAGATGGGCATCGATGCGCGCGAACGCGGCGATGTCCTCGGGCGGGGGCGCGTCCATCAGCACGGCCGGGCGCGGCCCGCCGGCGATCCGAAGATAGCGACGGAAACTGGCGTCCTGCGCCAGCTCCGCCACCGTCGCGGCGCCGTAGCCGTGCCGGGCGAGAAATGCCGCGATCGCCGTATCCCGGCTCATGCCAGCCTGCCAGGCCAGCCAGACAATTCCGCGCGCCTGGCGTCGCCTTGCAGCGGCACCAGGGTCACGGCCAACGCCTCCGCCGGACGAAGCCAGCCAAGACGTTCGGGCCACTCGACCAGCACGATATCGTCACGCGCCTCGTCCCAGCCCAATTCCGCCAGCGCCGCCGGGCCATCCAGCCGCCAAAGATCGAAATGCCGGATCGTGCCGATCGCGGTGTCGTATTCCTGCACCAGCGTGAATGTCGGGCTGGGCACCTCCAGCCACGGGTCGCCGGACGCCGCGCGCAAAAACTCCCGGGCCAGAGCGGTCTTGCCGGCGCCCAGCGGTCCCGCCAGCAGGATCGCATCTCCCGGGCGCGCCCGGCCTGCCAGCAGCACGGCGAGACGCCGCGTGGCCGCGAGGTCCGGAAGGTCGATCGTGCGGGGAATTGGGTGCATGCGACCGGACTGTGCCCCGGCTGGCCGGCCTCCGACAACCGGGGTCGCGCCAGGGTCACGCCGGCAAGGCTTGATCCCCCGCTCCTCCCGGTCTACGCGCCGCTGATGACACAGATCCTCGACACCGACGTGGCGATCGTGGGCGCCGGCCCGGTCGGAATTTTTGCCGTTTTCGAGCTGGGCATGCTGAAGCTGCGCGCCGTGCTGATCGATGCGCTCGACGAGCTGGGCGGTCAGTGCGCCGCGCTGTATCCGGAGAAGCCGATCTACGACATTCCCGCGCACCCGGCGATCGAGGCAGGCGACCTGGTTACCCAGCTGGAACGTCAGATCGCCCCGTTCAAAGCCCCCCGGCTGCTGGGAAGGCGGGTCATTGGGCTGACCGGCGTTCAGGGGGATTTCACCCTGACCACCGATCTCGGCGACACGATCCACGCCCGCGCGGTCATCGTCGCCGCCGGCGCCGGCGCCTTCGGCCCGAACCGCCCGCCGCTCGAGGGCCTGGCGGCGTTCGAGGCCACCGGTTCGGTGCAATATTATGTCCGCCGCCGCGAGGATTTGCGCGGCAAGCGGGTGGTCATCGCGGGCGGCGGCGATTCCGCCGTGGACTGGGCCCTGGCCCTGAAAGACATTGCCACCGTTGCCGTGGTCCATCGGCGCGCGAAATTCCGCGCCGCCCCCGAAATGGCGTCCCAGCTCGATGCCGCCGCCGCACGCGGCGAGATCGAAATGGTGATCCCCTACCAGCTGCACGCCCTGCACGGTGAGGATGGCCATCTCAGTGATGTCGAGGTCGCGACGCTGGAGGGCGGGGTCAAAAAAATTCCGGCCGATGTGCTGCTGCCGTTCTTCGGCCTGTCGATGGATCTCGGTCCGATCGCGTCCTGGGGCCTGGCGCTGGAGCGCAACCACGTGAAGATCGACCCCGCCAGCTGCGCCACCTCCACCCCAGGCATCTTCGCGATTGGCGACATCGCCCATTATCGCGGCAAGCTGAAGCTGATCCTGCAAGGGTTTTCCGAAGCCGCGATGGCCGCCCACGCCATTCACCCGATCGTCCATCCCGGTCAGGCGCTGCATTTCGAATATTCGACGACGAAGGGCGTGCCCGGCGAATAGAATCGGCGTATCGAGATGAACTCGGCGCCGATGCTTCGCCGGCGGGATGAAACTCGCCAGTTTCGCTGGCGGGCTGAACATTGCCTCCCCATGTCCTGAGAACCGCCGTCGGAGATACCGCATGCGCCTTTCTATCGCCCGCCGCTTCGCCCTGTCGGCGGGCCTGTCGCTGCTCTCGGCGCTTCTGCCGCCGCCGGGACAGGCCGCTCCCCCCGCTGTCCGTTCCGAAATCGGCGGGCATACGGAACTGGCCGCGCACCGGGCGCTGTATACCGTGAGCCTCGACCCGTCGAACCGGGGCGACATCGTCGCCGCCAGCGGCACCATGGGCTACGAGGTGATCGATGGCTGCGAGGGCTGGACCGTGCGCCAGCGCCTGCGCATGAAGGTCACCGACAATGAGGGCCACGACATCGAAATGCTGTCCGATTACGCCACCTGGGAAGCCAAGAACGGCCTCAGCTTCAGTTTTCACATGAAGCAGATGACGGAGGGCGCGATCACCAGCCAGACCGATGGCAGCGCCAGGCTCACCCGCCGCGGTGGGCCGGGGACCGCGCACTACACCACACCGGAAGACACCACCAAACCGCTTCCGCCCGGCACCCTGTTCCCGATGGCGCATACCGCGGCGCTGATCGGCGCGGCGCGCGATGGCAAGAAGTTCTTCACCGCCCCGCTGTTCGACGGCACCGTGGATGATGGCGCCCAGGATAGCTCGGTCGCCATCCTGGACTGGAAGAAGCCGCAGGCGAGCAAATATGTCGATCTGGCCGGGCTCAATTCCACCCGGGTGCGGCTGGCCTTCTTCGACCGCACGCCGGGTGCGGTAACGCCGGATTACCAGGTCGGCATGCGCTACTGGGAAAACGGCGTGGCCGACCAGATGCAGATGGATTTCGGTGACTTCACCGTCAACGCCAGGATCAGCGAATACGCGCCGCTGCCGCATCGCTGCTGAAGCCGGCTACCGCCGGGCGCCGAAGAACGCCCGCAACAATGCGGCGGCCTCGGTCTCGCGCACCCCGCCGATGAGCTCGGGCCTGTGATGGCAGGACGACGCATCGAAAATCCGGGCGCCGTGCTCCACCCCGCCGCCCTTCGGATCATAGGCGCCGAACACCAGCTTGCGGATGCGAAAGAAGCTCGCCGCCTGCGCGCACATCGGGCAGGGCTCCAGCGTCACGTACAGCTCGCAGCCGGTCAGCCTGGCATCGCCGAGCACTGCGGCAGCCGCCCGCATGGCCAGCAGCTCGGCATGGGCGGAGGCGTCCCGATCCTGCTCCACCCGGTTGCCTTCGCGCGCCAGCACGGCCCCGTCGGGCCCCAGCACCACCGCGCCCACCGGCACCTCGCCCCTGGCGGCAGCGGCGCGGGCTTCTTGGAGGGCCATCTTCATCGGTACAAACTGGGGGGGGGGCGTCATGCGTTCTCCTTGCCCGGACACGGCCGCCGGGTCTAGCAACACCTTATGAACAATCCGGCCAAGCGACCCGTCATCGGCGTCACCCTCGATAGCGAGCCACCCGGCTTGTATTCGAAATATCCCTGGTACGCGTTGCGGCGGAATTACGCCGACGCGATCCTTGCCGCTGGCGGTCTGCCGGTCGCGCTGCCGCACGACGC
>JAYTXR010000170.1:0-19196 GCA_043742865.1 Acetobacteraceae bacterium | reverse complement strand
AACGCCGCGGTGGCGGAGCCGAGCTGATGGGCCATGAATATCCACCCGAAGACCAGCGGCGCGCGCTCGCGTCCGAAGGCCTGCCCGGCCAGGCGCACCGTCGGCGGGATCGTCGCCACCCAATCCAGCCCGTAAAACACCGCGAACAGCGATAAACCGTAAAAGCTGAAGCTGGACATCGGCAGGTACAGCAACGACAGCCCGCGCAGGCCGTAATACCAGAACAGCAGCTTGCGGCAGTCGTAGCGGTCCGACAGCCAGCCGGAACCGACGGTGCCCAGGAAGTCGAACACGCCCATCACCGCCAGCACCGAGGCCGCCTGCACCTCGCCAATGCCGTAATCGGCACAGAACGGAATGAAATGGGTCTGGATCAGGCCGTTGGTCGACAACCCGCAGACGAAGAACGATCCGGCCAGCAGCCAGAACACGCGCGTTTTCGCCCCCTCCCGCAGCGCGCCGAATGCCAGGGCGATCGGCGAGCCCAGCAGTGGCGGGGCGGCAGGCGCCGCATTTTCCGGCTCGCCATAGGCCCGCAATCCGAGGTCGGACGGGCGATCGCGCATGAACAGCAATGCCAGCACGCCCGCCACGGCGCAGGCGCCCAGCGCCGGCAGCAGCGCCGTCCGCCAGCCGTAATTATCCGCCAGCCACGCCGCCAGCGGCAGGAAGACCAGCTGGCCGGTGGCCGAACTGGCGGTCAGAAAGCCAACGACCAGGCCGCGCCGGGCGACAAACCAGCGGCTAGCGACCGTGGCGCCCAGCACCAGCGCGGTCATGCCGGTGCCGATGCCGACAACGCCGCCCCACAGCAGCCAGAGTTGCCAGATCTGCCCCATCGCCAGGGTAGCGACGCCCAGCCCGCCGACGATAAGCACCAGCGCCGTCAGGATGATGTTGCGCAGCCCGTAGCTCGCCATCAGCGCCGCCGCGAACGGCCCCATCGCCCCGAACAGCGCCAGGCGCAGCGCCAGCGGCCCCGAGATCGTGCTGATGCTCCAGCCGAACTCCGCGGTTAGCGGCTTGATCAGCACGCCGGGCATGCCGACCGCGGCGGCGGTCGACAGCATCACCACGAACGCCACGGCGACGACGACCCAACCATAATGCACCCCGCGCCGGGCGAGGAAGCGAGACAGGCTTTCCGCGAGCATCCGCGCAGCTCCTCAAAAAACAGATGGCAACGTTCATCCGGAACGAATAGATGACATAGCTCATCAGGCGGTGAAGAACCATCCGCTGGCAAATGAAGACGCGGCGCGGCGGTTGCAGCAGCACAGCCTAACGGGCATCGCGCTCAGCAGGGCGATCGGAAATGAGGGCTTGTCGGACAAAATCTTCAACGCCGTAAGCCACCTGGCCGGCACGGACTGGCGGATTGCGCCGAGCATAACCAACTATACTCCATCATATTCTCTCCCTCCATGCGTCCGATGCAACAGATCGAGAAATAGCTATGACCACGAAGGACCTGAACCGCTCACTGGACCGGGCAACCCTCTCCCAGCTGGACGCCGCCGTACAGGGCGTTGTCGATAAGGACCCCGCTTTGCTGCTCGGCGTCATCGAAAGCATCGCCAAGACCATCGCTGTCTATGGCCATGCAACCCGCTACGACGTGCTGCTGATGGCTGCCCGCGGCTACGATGAAGGCGCCAAGGGTTAAACCGCTCCCGGTCGATCGCTGATTTGAACCGCAGACTGCTCGTTCCGGCCGCCGCTTTGGTGTTCGTGGCGGGTTTCATTCTCGACCCGGCCGGGGTGGTGCAGCTGACATACGTCTGCGCCACCGGCGGCTGTGGAATACCGAAGCGATGGCTGGCGATCGCGGCTTTCACCGCAATGGCGATGTGGGCGGCAGTGGCGATCTGGGGGCGTGTCGTGCGGACCCGCCGCCGGGCCGCCCCCCGCAAACCCCGCGCCGCGGGCCGGCGCGGGGCGCCCCTCGGCGTGGCGCGGCGGCGGGCGCATAATCGTGGCGCCAAAGGAAAGCAGCCAAGATGACGCAACGATCCAGCATCGGCGATACCCCCAGACGGCGGGAGGACCAGCGCTTCCTCACCGGCCAGGGCCGCTATCTCGATGACCTCCGCTTCAACGATCTCGCGCACGCGACGCTGTTGCGTTCGCCGCACGCCCACGCCGCCATCGGCGGCATCGACCTGGCCGCCGCGCGCGCCGCACCCGGGGTTCTGGCCGTGCTCACTTGCGAAGACGTCCAGGCCGACGGCCTGCTGGCAATGCGGCCCAGCGTGGAGGCGAATGTCCATAACGGCGAAGCCTTCGCTTTCCTGCCGCAGCCTTTGCTGGCGGTCGGAAAAGTGCGCTTCGCCGGCGAGCCGGTGGTGCTGATCGTGGCCGAAACGCGCGCCCTCGCTCTGGATGCCGCCGAACTGGTACGGATCGACTATACCGCCCTTCCGGCGGTCACCAGCGCCGATGCCGCCCGCGCGCCGGGCGCACCGGAAATCGCCGCGCCGGTGCCCGGCAATGTCTGCCTGAACTGGCGCACCGGCGACAGCGCCGCTTCCGACGCCGCCTTCGCAGCGGCCGCGCATATGGTCCGGCTGCGGCTCGACAACCACCGCATCGTCACCAACCCGATGGAGCCGCGCGGCGTGGTCGGGGTGTACGACAAAACCCAGGCCCGCTACACCGCCTACGTTTCCAGCCAGAACCTGCATCTGAACCGCGACAACATCGCCCGCGCGCTGAACCAGCCGGCGAGTGCGGTCCGCTTCATCGCCCCCGATGTCGGCGGCGGGTTCGGCGCCAAGAATTTTATCTACGCCGAACAGGCGCTAATGCTGTGGGCCGCCCGGCGCACCGGACGGGCGGTGAAGTGGATCGCCACCCGGACCGAGGTATTCCTATCCGACCATCAGGCGCGCGACCACCGCGCCGATGCCGCCCTGGCGCTGGCGGCGGACGGCCGGTTCCTGGCCTTGCGGGTGGATAGCGTGGCCAATGTCGGCGCCTATCTGGTGGGCGGCGCCGGCGGGGTGCAGACTTTTCAATACCCGCATTTGCCGGGAACCATCTACGCCATTCCCGCCATCGACCTCACGATCGCCGCGGTGCTGACCAACACCACACCGATCGGCGTCACCCGCGGCCCCGGTTTTGCCGAAACCGTCAACATCATCGAACGGCTGATCGATGCCGCCGCGCGCCAATGCGGCTTCGACCGGGCCGAGTTGCGGCGCATGAACATGGTGCCCGCTTCGGCGATGCCGATGACCAACGCGCTCGGCCATGTGGTCGATAGCGGCGATTTTCGCGCCATTTTCGACCTCGCGCTGGCCCGGGCCGATATCGACGGCTTCCCCGCCCGGCGCACCGCCAGCGCCGCAAGCGGCAAATTGCGCGGCCTGGGCTTTGCCTGTCACATCAAGGCCACCGGCGGATCGCCGCACGAGAATGTCGATATCCGTTTCGAGGCGGATGGAACGATATCGCTGATCACCGGCACCCAGACCATCGGCCAGGGCCATGAGACCACCTTCCCGCAAATCCTGGCCGACCGGCTCGGCGTGGCGAATGAAGCCATACGGCTGGTCCAGGGCGACACCGACGCGATCCCCGCCGGCGGCGGGCATGGTAGCTCGCGCGCCACCTATATGGGCGGCACCGCAATCTGGCGCGCCTCCGACGAGATCATCGAAAAGGGCATGCGCCTGGCCGCCCATGTGCTGGAAGCGGCGGAGGCGGATGTGTGTTTCGAGGCCGGCCGCTTCGTCGTGGCCGGCACGGACCGCTCGGTCGGCCTGCTGGAACTGGCGCCGATTGCGCGCGCGGCCGGCACGCCGCTCGATACGTTTCATGCCTGGACGCGCGAGGCGATGACGTTCCCGAACGGCGCCCATGTGGTGGAAATCGAGGTGGATCGGGAAACCGGGGAAACCGCGCTATTGCGCTACACCGCGGTCGATGATTACGGCGTGATGGTCAATCCGATGATCGTCGCCGGCCAGGCGCACGGCGCCATCGCCCAGGGGATCGGCCAAGCGCTGCTGGAGCACGCGGCCTATGATCCGGAGTCCGGCCAGCTGATCGCCGGCAGCTTCATGGATTACGCCATGCCGCGGGCGGGGGATTTGCCGGGGTTCGATCTCGGCTTCAACGCCACGCGCTGCACCACCAATCCGCTGGGGGTGAAGGGTGCGGGCGAAGCCGGCGCCATCGCCGCCCCGCCGGCGATCGCCAATGCGATCCTGGACGCGCTGGAGATTGACGGACAGCCGCCTCCTACATTCGACGGTCCGGCGAGCGCCTCGCGATTGTGGGATTTGCTGCCTGGTGGGGTTTAGATGGGTGGGAATTAGGGGGGTGCACCCGACGCAACCCCTGTCGGATCGCCTCCAAGAGCCTCGAAGAAAGGTCGCAACATGTCTGCATATGGCCGCCACCGACCGATTGAGCTGCGATAGATCGGCTGGCGGACCTGGACCGCACTCGCGGTCAGCACCACGCGATCGGTCTTGTCGAAGGAAAGACAGGCAGGGTCCCATTGCAGGCCGCAATGCGAGATCAGGTTTCTGGCCTGGCCCTCCAGGTCGTTGACGAGGGCCTCATAGGGCATCTCCAGCATCATTCCTGCTGGCAGCACCGCGCGCCAGTGCCCCATGAGCGTTTCATAGGCGCGATAATAGCGGCCTAATTCTGCCAGGTCGTAGGTGAACGGCAGATCTCCCTTGAACAGGGTCGAGAAGCAGGAAAAACAGGTATCCGCGGGATCGCGGCGGGCGTGGATGATCCGGGCGTTCGGCAGGGTCTGCACGATAAGCCCGGCAAAGAGGAAGTTGGTCGGCATCTTGTCGACGATCCACTCAGAATGCGGACACTCCGCGCGCAGGGTCGTCAGATAGCGTGCGCCGATCTGACGGAATTGGCCGTCCGACAGCGAGCGAACCGCTTCGGGGTAGCCAGCGCGGCCGATGACCGACTCGGCTGCGCCCTGGAAAGCGGGGACCTCGCCAGCGCCGGAAACCTTCGGATGACTCGCCAATATCTGTTCGATCAGCGTAGTGCCGGACCGCATCATCCCGATGACAAAAACCGGCACCGGTCGATTTTCTTTACGTCCAGGCGGATCTGGGAGCCGCATTTGGGTGAAGACGGCACGGACCCGGTCGAACTGCCCCAAGGTGGCAACTTCGTCGTACGCGAGCCGTTGCCGCTTCATGGCGTTGGCCTTCAGTAGATGCCCAGCGGCGCGTCCATGGCCGCCGGCATCCGCCAGCGCTTTGGCCATGGCGAAATCCAAATGGATCCGCTCGGCCTCGGGCAGTTGATCCGCCTCGACGGCGAGCGCCTCCATCGCGGCCAGATGCGCATCGTCAGCCGCGAACCGTTTGCAGTCCGACAGGCTATGGTAAAACGACGCTCGCCGTGGTGACAGGGCGATCGCGGCCTCGTAGGCGCGCCTGGCGTCGTCGATCCGACCAATGCCTTGCAGCGCGTTACCGAGGTTTCGGTGCGCATCCGCATAACGCGGATTGAGCGCCACCGCCTGACGGTACCAGGAGATCGCCTGGGCGAGACGATTGAGCAGATGCAGCGCCGCGCCGAAATTGTTGTGCGCTTCGGCGTAGTCCGGCTTGAGGCTCACTGCTTTCTGAAAGCAGTTGGCGGCGGCACGAAATTGTCCGGTGCTGTGCAGCACCAGGCCCAGCGTGTTCTGTGCCTCCGCGGATTTCGGGTGGGTCTTCAGCGCCTTGCGCAAAATCCCCGCGGCCTCGTCATACCGTCCTTGCCGCAGCCGGATATAGGCAAAGTTGTGGAGCGCGCCCAGGTGACTGGTATCGAGTGCCAGGATGGATTTGTACAGCTGCTCGGCTTCAGTCCATTTTCCCTGCTGATCCAGGGACACGGCGCCGGCAAATGCACGTGCGACCCTAATCGTCAGGGATTGAAGCTGAGCCGGAGCGGGCGAAGAATTGCGGGTTATGACCTTCTATACCGTTACAGACCGGATTAGTAGAAATTTTGGCATATACGCAGAACGGCGGCCCCTTTCAGGGCCGCCGCGCCGGAGGCTGTTCTTAGGGTTCAGGAGCGCTTGCGGCTGCGGATCAGGCCAAGGCCAAGCAGGCCGACTCCAAGTAGCGCCAGAGAGGCGGGCTCGGGGGTTTGAATGCTGGCGGCGCCAGCAAGAGCGAACACTTCCAGAAAGATATTATCGTCCCCGCTGGGGTTCACCGTATCGACTTTGATGCTGGTGGCGCCTGACAGGACAACATTGGCCAGATCGTAGCGCTCATGATCCTGTCCGATTGTCGGATTGGGAAACGGCGTGAACGGATCGCCGTCGGCGCCAACCGTGATCAGGTTGCCGTTGGCGCAGGACGCGTCCTGAGCATCGTCGCAGTGACCAGCGACACCGGTGAGCAGATTGCCATTGACGGTAATGCTCGAAACTTGGCCTGTGTTCGACGGGGCAGTCGGATTAGGGCCGTCGAAACTGAACCCATCGCCGATTCGCATCTCCCCCGTGGTAAACGGGGCGGTGGAGATCGTGGACGTATCCCCGGTCGAGCTCGATCCGCCATCGACGATGATCACGCTCGATGTCGGCTTGGAGGGGTTGCTATAAATCACCACCAGGGCTTCGCCGTCCTGAACCCCCTGGGTCTCGGTGACGGTCAGGTTATTGGCCCCTGTCGCGAGCAGCGGCAGGACATAGGAGGAAACATCGGAGCGCCAGGCGCGCAGTCCGAACGACCCACCCCCGATAGGCAACGGGGTGTAGACAAGGTTTGTGCTGGGGTTCAAACCGACAGCGAGTGTGCCGCCCGGGGTGGTCGTCGTATCGAACAGCGACGAATACAGGAACGCGGCCGTGGCGGTCGCGCCGGTCGGCAGGTTCGCGAGCAGGGTGCAGGTTTGCGTGGTCGATCCGCAGCCATCGGTCGAAACACCGACACCCAGGCCGGAAAACTGTTGGAACAACGAAAGCGACGCATTCGCTGGCCCGGCCAGGCCGAGCCCGGCCAATGCCGTGACGGCAAGAAGTCCTACTCTGAGTGACATCTGATTGCCTCCTTCATTAGGGTGAATGATGGCGATTCCCATAGACCGTAACAGCTTGGAGCGTTCCGCGTTGACGTAGGAAAGAGATTAGCCATGGCCTACTCTCATAGCAACAAATAAAATCCGTGCGCAACTGTTAATCGCGATAGAAATCAGACATCGCCGCCTTTGCCGCTACAAATTCGATCACATTTTTTTGAACTTACCGATTTCGAATTTATCCTCGTCCTGAAACACGCCGTGAGGCCACCCATTAGTTACACTTCGATCCGGGCTAAAGGCCCGTGTTGGAAATCAGGCAAGGCTGGGTTTGAATGGCGAAGGCCTGGATTGAAAAAACGCGGGTTGGGCGCAGCGCAACCCGGCAGGATGTTAGGGGACACCCAAGTCTGGGACGGCAACCAGCTCCCGCATTGCGCTGCGCTTCCTGCAGGCTACGATATTTTCGTGGGCCGCCGGGGAAATCAGCGCCGGAAGTCGGCGCCCTTGCGCTCCACGGTGCGGACCAGTCCTTGCCATTCCATCAGACCGTAGTCGGACGATGCCCGGCGCTTGCGCATCCGTTCGGCGGCCTTCTGCACCACGTATTCCTCGATCTGCACCGGCTTCTCGTCCAGGGCGCGGGCGATCAGCTCGATCTCGCAGGCCCGCTCCAGCGTGTACATCCGCATCATCGTTCCATGCACGGTCTGCCCGAGCGTCAGCAGCCCATGGTTCAGCAGCACCACGCAACTGCCCTCAGCGCAGGTGACCCCGAGCGCATCGCATTCTTCCTGCGTCGCCGGCACGCCGTAGTCGTGATAGGCGAGGTCGTCGTAGATCTGCAGCGCGTCCTGGCTGATCGGGCGGATGCCGCGGCGCAGCAACGACAGCCCGGCGCCGGCGCGGGTGTGGGTGTGCATCACCACATTGGCATCCGGCCGGGCCTTGTAGACGCCGCTATGGATGATGAAGCCGGCCTGGTTGAACTTGCCGGGATCGCCGATCACGCGGCCGTCCATGTCCATCTTGACCAGGCTGGACGCGGTGACCTCGTCGAACATCTCGCCGTAGCGGTTGATCAGGAAATGGTCCGGCGCATCCGGCAGGCGGGCCGACATATGGGTGTTGATCAAATCGGTCCAGCCGAGATGGTCCACCACATGATACAGCGCCGCGAGGTCGCAGCGCGTCTGCCATTCAGCGTCGGTCATATCCAGTTTGGGTTGTTTCAGCGCGGCGGACATCTCTGCCTCCCTGCATGGGTTCCCGGGAAACGCCCGGAGGGGTCATCTTCGGAGACTTCGCAGCCTAGTGTCCATACCCGGCATCGGCCCGGACCTTGCCGCGGAACACCCAGTACGACCAGCCGGTATAGGCCAGGATTACCGGCAGCAGCATCGCGGTGCCGACCAGCAGGAAGGCCTGGCTGTTGGGCGACGCCGCGGCGGTCCAGAGGTCGATATGCGCCGGCACGATATTGGGCCACAGGCTGATCGCCAGGCCGAGGAACGAGACGCTGAACATCGCCACGGTGGCGAGGAAGGGCTGCACCTCGCGGGTGCCGGCAAAACTGCGCCAGACCCAGATTGCCGCCAACGCGGTGCCGAGCGGGACCGGCCACAGCACCAGGATATTGGGAAAACTGATCCAGCGGCCCAATACCTGCGGCTGGTGGAACAGCATATAGACCGTCACCACGCCGATGAAGATCAGCACCACGCTGAGCATCCGCGTGCCCATGCGCCGCGCCCAGTCCTGCAACCCGCCTTCGGTCTTCAGCACCAGCCAGCCAGCGCCGAGCAAACCGTAGCCGAACACCAGCGCCACACCGGAGATCAGCGGGAACGGCGCCAGCCAGTCGAAGCTGCTGCCCGAAAACTCCCGGCCGGTGACCGTGAACCCCTCGACAAACATGCCCAGCATCACGCCCTGGGAAAACGCCGCCAGCACCGAGCCGGCGAAGAAGGCGCTGTCCCACAATTCCGCCCGCTTGCCCGGCACCGAGCGGTATTCGAACGCGACGCCGCGGAACATCAGCCCCACCAGCATCGTCAGCACCGGGAAATACAGCGCCGGCACGATGATCGCGAAGGCCAGCGGGAACGCCGCCAGCAGGCCGATGGCGCCCAGGATCAGCCAGGTCTCGTTGCCGTCCCAGAACGGTGATACCGAGGCGATCATCCGGTTGCGATCCGCCAGGCTCGGCGCATGGCGCGACAGGATGCCGACGCCAAGATCGAAGCCGTCCAGCACCACGTACATCAGCACGGCAACGCCGATGATGACGATCCAGATCACGGTGAAATACGCGCTCATGGCGCCGTCCCCGCCGACAGCGGGCGGTTGCCGCCGAGCAGCGCCACGCTTTCAGCCGCCTCCCCCGGCGGCGCGTCGATCTGCGGTTCCGACCCAGGGATCGTGCGCATCAGGCGCAGCAGCAGGATCAGGCCGGAGCCGAACACGAAGCTGTAGACCACGACATAGACCGCCAGCGACATCGCCACGTCCCTGCCGGTCAGCGACGGGGAAACCGCATCGGCGGTGCGCAGCAGGCCGTAGACCACCCAGGGCTGCCGGCCGGTTTCGGTCACGGTCCAGCCGGCCAGCACCGCGACGAAGCCGATCGGGGCGGCGCAGATGCCCAGCAGATGGAACCAGCGCGCGGTGAACAATTCGCGCCGTCCGCGCAGCCACAGACTGACCGCGACGATGCCGAGCATGCCCAGGCCAGCCCCGACCATGATGCGGAACGCCCAGAACACCACCGCGACCGGGGGCTGGTCGGCCGGCGCAACCTCGGTCAGACCAGGAATTTCGCCCTGCGCGTCATGGGTAAGAATGAGGCTGCCGAGATTGGGGATGCCGATTTCGTAGCGGTTGGCCTGGGCGGCCTGATCGGGCAGCGCGAACAGCAGCAGCGGCGCTCCGGCGCGCCTGTGCCAGTTGCCCTCCATCGCCGCCACCTTGATGGGCTGGTGTTGCAGCGTGTTAAGGCCGTGTTGGTCGCCGAGCAGAATTTGGGTCGGCACCAGCAAGGTGGCCAGCCACAGCGTCATCGACAGCATCTTGCGGCTTTCGGGGATGAACTGGTTCCGCCGCAGATGCCAGCAGGCGACCGCGATCACCACGAACGCGGTGGTGATGAAAAACGCCGTGATGGTGTGTGCCAGCCGATAGGGGAAGGACGGGTTGAAGATGACCGCGAACCAATCAGCGGAGAAAAACCGGCCATCGATCCGTTCGTAGCCGGCCGGCGTCTGCATCCAGCTATTGACCGCCAAAATCCAGAATGTGGAGGCGAAGGTGCCCGCCGCCACCAGGATCGCCGCCCCGGTATGCACGATCGGCGGCACCAGCTTGCGCCCGAACAGCAACACGCCGAGGAAGGCCGCTTCTAGGAAGAACGCGGTCAGCCCCTCATAGGCCAGCAGCGGCGCCACGACATTGGCGGTGGCGTCGGAGAAACGCGACCAGTTGGTGCCGAACTGGAACGGCATCACGATGCCGGAAACCACGCCGAGGCCGAAGGAAACGGCGAAAATCCGCAGCCAGAACTGCGACAGCCGCAGATAGAGAGGGTTGGCGGTGAACAGATGCAGGCTTTCCAGCAAGGCGATGAAGCAGGCCAGGCCCACCGTGAACGCCGGCAGCAATATGTGCAGCGCCACCACCCAGACGAATTGCAGGCGGGACAGCAGTACGGGGTCGAGGTCCATAAATTGGTCCTTCGATGCGGTGAGCTTACGGGCGGTGTGCTTACGGGCGGCGGAGTTAGATGGCGAGTGCCAGACGAGGCGGCGGTTCCGCTTCGGGGGCTGGGGCTTGTGCCGCCACGCCGGCCAGGGCGGCGGCCAGGGCGGCTTCCTTGTCGTGGTCGAACGAGGTGCGCAGAATCTTGCCGCCGGCACCGCGCAAATCTTCCAGCACCTTGTCGGTCGTCATGTTGCGGATCAGCAAAAATAAGGCGGCCTCGCCGGGCTGGATGGCGTCCGCGACTTCCTTTATAAAAGGATCCTTAATGCCGAGATCGGTCAGCGCGCCGCCAATGGCGCCCGAGGCGGCGCCGATGGCGGCACCGGCCAGCGGCATCAGGAAGATCAGGCCGATTAATGCGCCCCACATCATGCCGGACGCCGCGGAGACGGCCAGCGGATTGACCATCTGGTTCAGTTTGATGTGGCCGTCCGGGCGTTTCATGGCCACCACGGCGTCCTCAAGATTGATCAGATACTCCGCTTGCAGCTTCAGCACCCGCTCGCGGACTTCCTCGGCTTTTTCTTCGTTGGGGAAACAAATGGCGACAAGATCGCTCATGATTGCCTCATGCCTACGGTTTGCCCCGTGCCGGCATAGACCGGAGCAGCGCTTAACCTAGAGCGATGGGACTCTGGAAAGCCAGCATCTTATGGCGGCTTGCCGGCACAATCGCGTGGCCGGACCGGCGGTCAGTTGCGCGGGCGAGCCGCGAATTGCAGGCAGAGGATCTCCGCGCCCATCGGGCCGGCAACCGGGGCAAGCGGGGCATCCTCGGGCGGGACGAAGACGCAGGATTTCACCGGCAGCAGCTTGCCGCCGGATGGCGTCATGCTGCCAGCGAGGATGACCCAGAACTGGCCGCCGCCCAGGCCCGGCTCGGGTCCGGTGAGGTTTGCGCCGGGGGCAAGGCGATAACGCCAGGCGGCAACGCCGTCCCCGGCTGCTGGCAGGATGGGCTCGGCGGTGTTTTCCGCCAGACCGACCAGTTCGGTCTCGGTCAACACCTGCTTTACCTCGGCGGTAGCTTCGCGGTGCGGGTATTTCGCCCGGCCTTCGCGCAGGCTCTGGCGCTCGGCGGGCATGTAGCGCGCACCCGGGTCCCAGCCGCTACGCAGGGTGAACCAGTCCAGCCCCTGGTCGGACGCGACCAGCGGGCCGTAGGCGGTATAAGGCCCGGTGTAATGGACGACGATGCCGTCCACATCATGCATGCCGAATTTCCCCGCCCCGCCGACGACGATCTGGAATTGTTCGGCCTGGTGGAAATGCGGGCGGACGATGGAGCCGGGTTCCTTCTCCACCAGGAACGCGACCGGGAACAGCGTGGCGGGGTCCGGGATGGGGTCGCCCGGCTTTTGGGAAAAACGGTTGGTGCCCATATACAGCGTGTTCCATCCCTCGTTCGCCCGGCGCTTGTTGATCTGGCGGGCGGTGTCGCTGTCTGCGGTCAGGATCATGGGAAACTCCCGGAATTTTCCACTCGGATGTTCCGCCGATGCGGGGTGGCTGTCAAACTTTCGTCAGTCAAGCGGCGGCAAGCTCCGCTTTCGGACGTTGGCGCCGCGCCTGCGTTTCCGGAACCACGAACCACACCATCGCGCACCCGGCCAGCGCGAAGGCGGCCAGCGTCAGATAGGCGGCCTGGTCGCCGAACCGGTCGGCGATAAAACCCGCGATCGTGGTGCTGAGCGTCGCACCGATCCCGACCGCGAGGCCGACGATCCCCATCCCCAGGCTGAAACGGCCGCTGTCATGGGTGATGTCCGATACCACCAGCGGGATCATCAGCCCGAGGACCGCGGCGGTGATCCCGTCGAACGCCTGGTAGCCGACCTGCATCCAGGCACTGCCGCCCAACGCGAACAGCAATATCCGCACCGGCAGCACCGAGAAGCCGAGCATCAGCACCCGCCGCCGGCCCCAGTTTTCCGCCCGATCGCCCAGAGCCGGCGAAATCAGCGCGGCGATCACCTGAGGCACCGCGATGCTGGCGGCCAGCAGGACACCGGCCATCCGGCCGCTGCTCTCGGTGAAACCATGCGCGGCGATATTCAGCACCGCCGCGTTGCCCAGCTGGAACAGCAGGATGGCGACCGCGAAGGCCAGCAACCCGCGATCCTTCGGCAGATCCCGGCGCCGACGCGGCTGTTCCTTCTGCAGACGCTTCGGCGCCGCGGAGAACGCGCCGGTGCGGTCCGATGCGGTGTCCAGATCCTCGGCGCGGATCATCCGCATCGACATAATCGCCATCGCCCCGAAGCCGGCGCCCAGATAGAAAACAAAGCTATAGCCCAGCCAGCCCCCCACGCTGCCCAGCAGCAGCGCGGTCAGGCCCGAGCCGAGCGCGCGCGAGCGGACATTCTCGCCCAGCCGCTGACCGAGCTTCTCCTGATTGGCCAAAGCCAGCGTGATCGCCGCCACTGCCGGCGTGATGACCGCGGCGGCCACCCCCTTCAGCGCCTCGGCGCCATAGACCGGCCAGCGGAACGGCAGCCAGACCAGCAGCAGCATGGCCGCGATGACGGCGAGGAAGGCGGCGCCCGTGATCATCCGCTTGCCGGGCAACGCGTCCACCAGGGCGCCGGCCGGCACCTGCGCCACCATCGCCGCCACGGTGCCGACACTGAGCGCCACCCCGATCTCCCCCTGGGTCCAATGCTGGGTCAGCAGGAACAGCGCTACGAAAGGACCAAACCCGGTCAGCATGTCCGACAGGAAGAAGTTCATCCAGCTGAGCGCCGCCAGGCTCCGCTTGGACGCGACATGCGGAAGATCGGGCTGGCCAGGGAAGACCCAGCGCCGGCCGGCGTTCAGGCGGGTTTTGTACTTCATGGGGAGGGTCCGCAACCGTCAAATCGACTTCGGGTCATATAGGCAATCCACCCCGCTGGCAGCAAGATCGGTCAGCAAACTGGCCGGTTTGAACGCCCAGCCCTGGTAGCCGGCCTGATAAAACCGCAGCCGCTCCAAAACAGCGGCGATACCGATCCGGTCCGCCTCGCGCAGCGGGCCGCCCTTGGCTGGCGGAAAACCATAGCCTTCAATGCAGACCGCATCGATGTCGGCCGGGCAGACGGCGATGCCTTCGGCCAGCAGTTTGGCCGCCTCGTTGAGGATCGCGAGCAGGCAGCGTTCGACGATTTCGGCCGGGAAAATCTCCCGCCGCGCCAGGCCGATCGTCGCCGAGTGGGCGACGATCATCGCCTCGATCTCCGGATCGCGCAGGCCCTGGGGGGCTTGCTGTATGTACAGATAGTAACCGGCGCCGGTTTTTCGGCCGTGGCGCCCCATGTCGCGGAGCCGGTCGGGGATTGTCGAACCGGGACAATCCGCGCGGCCGGCGTCGCTGCCGGCAAGATCCAGCGCCTGGAACGGTCCCATCGTCCAACCCCAGGCCTGCAGGGCGTTGTCGATCTGGCGGGGCACGCAGCCTTCCTCCAGCAGGAAATGGGCCTGACGGAAATACTCGGTAAAAATGCGGTCGCCGATCGCCGCCGGAGTTTGGATTACCGAAGTTTGGATCATCCAAGCGGGTTATTCCGGTCCGGGCGTTTTGACAACGCCGAGGCGGCGCCGAACAATGGTCGGCACCATCGAAGGAGACTGGCCTTGAGCGCCTTGATCGAAACCATCGCCGATTACGCCGTGGGCGAACAGACCAGCCGGCTGGCCGAGGAAGTGCGCCATCACGCCAAGCGGGCGCTGATCGACTGGTTTGCGGCCCTGCTGCCGGGCACCCGGATCGAACCGGCGACGCGGCTGTTCCGGGCGCTGGCGGACGAATTGGGGCATGGCAAGGCCAGGGTCTACGGCACCAACCAGCACGCGCCGCTGCGCACCGCGGCATTACTGAACGGCGCGGCGTCCCACACGATCGAGTTCGACGACATCTTCCGCGATGCGGTCTATCACCCCGGCTGCCCGGTGATCGCGGCAGCCCTGGCGGCGGCACAGGCGCGCGAAGTGGACGGCGACACGCTGCTGCGCGCGATCGTGGTGGGATACGAGGTTTCCACCCGGATCGGGGTGGCGGTGCAGCCGTCGCATTACCGGTTCTGGCACACCACCGGCACTGTCGGCACGTTCGGCGCGGCGGCGGCGGTGGCGACGGTGCTGGGGCTGAACCGCACCCAGTTCGCCGACGCGATCGGCACTGCGGGGACGTTCGCGGCGGCGTTGCAGCAGGCTTTCCGCAGCGAAACCCAGACCAAGCCGCTGCATGCCGGTCATGCCGCGGAGGCCGGCGCGCTGGCGGCGATGGCGGCGGCGGAAGGGGTAACGGGCGCGCATGACATGCTGGAAGGCGCGTCCGGCTTTGGTGCCGCGATGAGCCTCGAGCCGAACTGGGCGGCGGCGACCGATGGCCTGGGCAACCGCTACAACATCACCGCGATGACGTTCAAGAATCACGGCTGCTGCGGCCACAGCTTCGCGCCGATCGACGCCGCGCTGATCCTGCAGAAGGAACACAAATTCACCCCGGCGGAGATCGAAAAGATCACCATCGGCACCTACAAGGCCAGCGTGGACATCACCGGATGCTGGCAGGTGGACACCGCGTTCGACGGGCGGTTCAGCACCCCCTACACGGTCGCAAGTGCCATGGTGCATGGCAGCGTGCGGCTGGACAGCGTGACGCCGGAGCGGCTGCGCGATCCCGATGTGCAGGCGCTGATGCAGCGCGTGAGCATGGAGATCGATCCCAAATGCGAAGCCGAATTTCCCGGCCGGCGCTCGGCGATCGTCTCGGTGGCGCTGAAGGACGGAAGGCGGATGCAGCACTACCAGCCGACCCGCAAGGGCGATCCGGACATGCCGCTATCGGATCTGGAACTGACCGAGAAATACTATGAGCTGGCCACACCGGTGATCGGCCGCCCGCCGGCGGACCGGCTGCTGACGGAAATTTGGGGCACCGACCGGCAGAACCGGGTCTCGTTCGCGGTGTAGCCTGGCCAGGCAGGCCCGCAGCGTCAGAAGGCTGGCGGCGGCACCATCATCCTAGAGCTGATCGCTTCAGATAGAAGAAGCGATCATGCTCTAGCTCTCTGTTTTGGCGAGCAATTTTATCGCTCGGTTGAGTCAACCTTAAGCGATATTGCTCTAATGCTGGCCCTCCGGCATCCGTACGATCAGGCCGTCCAGCGCCGCGGTGACGTTGATCTGGCAGGACAGGCGGGAATTGTCCTGGGTGGTGGCGGCGAAGCTGAGCATGCTGGCCTCCTGGGCATTCGGCAGTCCGGCCTCGCGCGTGACCTTTTCCTGCCATTCCGGCTCGATATAGACGTGACAGGTGGCGCAGGCGCATTCGCCCCCGCAATCGGCATCGATGCCGGGAACGTTGTTGGTGATGGCGGCCAGCATCACGCTGAGCCCGGCTTCGGTTTCCACCGTGTGCGAGGTGCCGTTATGTTCGATGAAGGTGATCTTCGGCATTGGTTTCCCCGTTCGACGTGCCAGACAATGCGACCCGTTTTGGTTCTAAAGCAGGTCCTTCATGGACACTGCCATATCGGCCAGCAAACCGCGAGAGACCGGATGGCGCCCGGCGATCAGCTTCCTGCCGGCCATGAACTCCGGGGCGGCGTTGACCGCCTCGACCGCCTGGATCGTGTCGTCTTGCGCCAGATGGAACACCGCGAAGCTCCCGCTGGCGGGGTCGCCGCGGACAATTATCTCCACGGCATCGAAGGCCAGACCGGCGATCTGCAGGCGGGCATCGTACTGGTCGGACCAGAACCAGGGAATTTCCGGCACCGGCGGCGGCCGGGCGCACAGGCTGGCGGCGGCCTGCTTGGCCTGCTCCAGCGCATTGGGCACCGATTCCAGCCGAAAATTCCGATTGTATCGCGGCAGCGGACGCAGCGTGCAGTCGCCGATGGCGTAGATCGCCGGGTCCGCAGTGCGCGCGGCGAGATCGACCTCGATGCCGCCTGAACAGGCCAGGCCGCATTCGCGGGCAAGCCCGTCATTGGCGATCGCGCCGACACCGATCAGGGCGGCGTCGCAGGGGAAAACTCTGCCATCCGACAGGCGCACCCCCATGATGCGGCCCTGATCGCCTTCCAGCGCCGCCACGCCGGCGTTCAGTTCCAGCGTGACACCGTTGGATCGGTGCAAATCCTGAAAATATGCCGACAGCTCGGGCGAGGCGATGCGGGCGAGCAGCCGGGATTCGCGTTCGAGGATGGTGACCTCCGCACCCAAGGCGCGGGCCGAAGCGGCGGCCTCCAATCCGATATAGCCGCCGCCGATGATCGCCAAATTGCGGCCGGGGCCGATCGCGGCTTTCAGCCGGTCCGCATCCGTCACTGTGCGCAACTCCAACACCCCGGCGAGCCCGGCGCCGGGGATGTCCAGCCGCCGGGCGCGGGCGCCGAGGGCCAGGATCAGGTGATCATAGCCAAGCGTCGCGCCGCCGGCGAAATGGAGGATTTTTCCCGCGCGATCAATCGCCGTGGCGACGGTGTTCAGGCGCAGGTCAATATCGTTGCCGGCGTAGAATTTCTCCGGCCGCAGCGCCAGGGAGGTGGCGTCGGCCTCGCCTTTCAACCAGGCCTTGGACAGCGGCGGGCGGTGATAGGGGGGAACCGGTTCGGCGCCGATCAGCGTGATGGCGTCGGACCAGCCATATTGGCGCAGTAGTGCCACGACCGCGCCGCCGGCATGGCCGGCGCCGAGGACCACGATATTCTTATGCTGCTGGTTCATGGGTGCCGGTTTAGCGCAGCACCGGAGTATCCGTCAGCCCTAAGTCGGCGGCGGATCGACGCAGCCGGATAGATGGCGCTTGTAGACTTCCAGGCCATCGAACGCGTCGATCAGCCGGTAGCGGGCCCAGGCGCGGGCGAAATCCTTGTCCGAAGCGCTCAGCACGGCGATATAATTCACGCCCTCGCGCAGATCGACCACCGCAAGATCCGGGCAGCCGGTGACGAAGTCGCGCGCCACCCAATGGCGGACCGGGAATTGCTTCTCGGCCGACGGGTCGAATTTCACCCGCCACAACTCCCCCTTCAGCGCCCACATCGAGTCGAACCGCGAGGTCCAGCCGACGCCGGTGTTGTTGACCACCGGAAAGCCCAGCGCGATCCATTCCGAGAACGCGATATAGCGACGGGCGTGGTTCTCGCGCACGATTTGCTCCAGCCGCGCCACCGTTGAGCGTTCCGGCTGCACCGCTGCCTCCACGTCCGGCTCCAGCCGCTGGACCGTGGTCACCGCCAACGCAGCGATCGCCGCCCCGGCCAGCAGCATCGGCAACACAGTGTTGCGCTGCTTGCCCAGCGGGGCCGCGCGCCGATGCACCAGGGCGGAGGTGATCCACAGCATCAGCGCCAGCAGCGTGGCAATCGTCGCCGGCAGGCGGTGGTAATACCAATCCTTGCCGTCGATGAAGCAGACCACGGTGGAGGCCAGGGCGAACAGCACCAGCGTCAGCACCAGGTTGCGCTCGGGCAGCCAGCGCCGGCTCCAGAACCACAGCCCCAGCGCGACCAACTGGCCGCATAGCAGGCGCTGGCTGTCGGCCAGCAATTGCAGGAACGGCACGTCGGTGGCGCCATACAGCGCCAGCGCCAGCGGCACCGCGCGGCGCAGGTAGTTCGGGCAGAACACCACCACCGCGCCGGCATAGGCGGCCAGCGTGGCGCCGGCGATCAGCGGCATCAGTCGCAACAACGGCAGGCCGCGCAGCAGCGCCACGGCTTCCAGCACCGCGAACACCACGACGTAGCGCGGCTTCAAGGCGCAGCCCAGACCGGCCAGCACCCCGGCCGCGACCGCCACTGGCCAAGATGCCGGCGTTTGCCCATCGAGCGTTTGCGGGTCCAGGGATTTGCGGTCCAGCGATCGGGCGAACAGCACCAGATATGGCAGCCCGGCGGCCAGCAGCAGATGCTCGCGTTGGCCAAGCTCCATGCCCGGCACCGCCAGCAGCACGGTGCCTAGGGCGGCGAATATCGGCAGCCGGTCGGCGAATAATCCCCTTTGAGAAGACGAGCCATCCTCGCGCAGCAGGCAGGCGGCCCAAAAACCGCAGCCCAGCACCGCCGCCATGAAGAACGGCATCGCCACCTTTTCGGGCTGCGTGCCCAGCCAGGCGGCGATGTGGATGGGGATCGCGGAGATCCAGACGATCAGCGGCGGATTGACCTCGACGACGTCGACATACAGCTCGCGCCCGGCCATCCAGCGCCGTGCGACATACAGCAGCCAGGCCACGTCGTCCTTCAATGGCGAGCGCAGGACCGTGAACAGGATGATGCCGAACGTCAGCAGCAGCAGCGCGGTGCTGGCCGCCGACACCGCGCGGCGGTTGTCGAACGTGGCCGCGCGGGCAACGCGGACGGATGGCGGGAGATTTGGAAGGCGGGACATCGATCCTCGGTCAACCGGAACGCGGCGGTCTTTTTTTATTTTTGCCC
>JAYTXR010000169.1:0-17487 GCA_043742865.1 Acetobacteraceae bacterium | reverse complement strand
GTCAGATAGGTGGCCGCCGGCCCGCCGGACGGCGACAGCGCATCCGAATACACCGCCGGGCCGAGCACCGCGCCGGTTTCCCGTGCAATCATCTGCGCCAGCCGGGGGCTGGTCATGTTCTCCACGAACACCGCGCGGATCCCCTCCGTGCGGATAAGCCGGATCAGCGTGGCGATCTGCGCCGCCGAGGGCTCCGATTCCGTATCTATGCCCTGGATACCATGGAACTCGATGCCGTAGCGGGCGCCGAAGTAGAAGAACGCATCGTGGCTGGTGAGGATTTTCCGCTTCGCTTTTTCTACTCCGGCCAGTTGCTGGGCGATCCAACTGCCGGTTTCGGTTATACGGTTGGCGTAGTCCTGCCCGCGGGCACGGTAGAAATCGGCCCGCGCGGGATCGGCCTTGATAAGTCCGGCGGTAATATTATCGATATAGATCACGCCATTGGCCGGGTCCTGCCAGGCATGCGGATCCAGCCCATCGCCGGTCTTTCGCGGCGTGACGCCGGCGCTGGCGATGATAGTCGGACCGGTGGTGTCGGCAGTCTGCAACAGCCGGTCCATCCAGCCCTCCATGCCCAGCCCGTTGATCACCACCAGGCCGGATTCGCGCATGGTGCGCAGGTCGGATGGTCTGGGCTGATAGATGTGCGCATCCGCATCCGTGGGGACCAGGGATTTGACCGCGACGGCCGAACCACCGATCTGGCGCACCATGTCGGCGAGGATGGAAAAACTGGCAACGACCGCGAGCGGGGACGAAGGCGGGGCGGCCATCCCGGACGGGATGGTGCGCGCAGCGGCGAAAGTGGAGGCGGCAAGCAATAGGATCCGGCGACGCATGGCTAAATTCCTGGCGGGTATATTTGTTATAATATAACATATTTTTTGTGGCTGGCCAGGGCTCCGGCCGCGGTCATCCAGCCTCGACATTGTTGCGTTGGAAGGGTAGCTTGCGAGAAACACCGATCAGGGGAGGAACTCGCCATGGGCCAATTGATGAAGGAAGACGACTGCTTCATCGGCAGTCTGCTGGAAAATTTCAATCTCCGCTTCGCGCCGGCCAACGGCATCGGTCCCGAGAACTACGGCGGTATCGACGAGATGGTGGCGCTGCAGCGGGAGTTCGAGGTTTTCAAGCCCGGGCGGTCGTTCCGCGACAGTGCGGCGGTGCTCAATCTGTGCGGATTGTACAGCCCGCGGGCGCGGAACCGCTGGTACAGCCTGCTTGCCGATCTGCACAGCTATCCCTCGAACGTCGATGGGCAGAATGGCGATGTCTGCATCGTCCATGCGCTGATTGCCAATCTGACCGCGACCAAGCCGTTGCCGGTCTATTTCATGGCACATGATTCGCGCGTGGCCGACCAAAGGCGGGTTCTCGTCGGGCATAATGCGCAGCCGCTGTTCTATCTCGCTCAGCCTTATCTGACGATTTCGCTGCCAATGAAACCACGCCATAGCTAACCCGCCCGATCCGGCGGTGGGTGCGCTGCGCGACAGGGCCGGTGACGGCTGCGCCGACCCGCGGCTGGACGGCGTCCACGCCGAAATCGCACGCTATTATACCAATAAGGTTACGCGCCACGGCGCCACACCGCTCGGGGTGGACTGGTCATGCGTGCCGACGCAGGAATTGCGCTTCGTGCAGTTGCTGAAGCTGTGCGATTTTACCGCTCCGTTTTCGTTGAACGATGTCGGCTGTGGGTACGGCGCGCTGCTGGCGTATCTGGCGCGCCGGCATGGGTCAATGCCGATTGACTATCTCGGCATCGATCTCTCCGCCGCGATGATCCGCCGCGCCCGGCGGCTGTGGCGCGATCACGCCGCTTGTCGCTTCGTCCAGGCCGAGGCCGGCCCCCGTAAGGCCGATTATTCGGTCGCCAGCGGCGTTTTCAATGTGCGGCTAGATCAGCCGATCCAGCTTTGGGAACGCTTCGTGGCGCAGACGCTGACGCAGATCCACAAAACCAGCCGCCTGGGCTTCGCGGTCAATTTCATGACGCCGCCGGCGCCGGGCCGTCCTGCCAGGCCTGGGCTGTATCAGACCGGGCCGGAGCGCTGGGGGCGCTGGTGCGAGCTTGAACTGGGGGCGTCGGTGGAGGTGATCGCGGATTACGGAATGCGCGAGTTCAGTCTCTTGATCCGCCGTTCCGCTTCAACCGGCCCGGACGGTTAGGCCGGCCCGCGCCTGGGCCAGCATCGGCCGGTAGATTTCGGCTCCGGACCGTTGGATCAGATCGTCGGCATGGCGCAGCAGGGAGCCGGCAGCCTCGTTGCCGCCGCCGCCCGATTGCCCGCCGCCCGATTGCCCAGTCAGGGCCATGACCTGAATGATCAATGCCCGGCATTCGGGCAAGCGGGCGCTGCGTTGCCGCGCAACCGCGATCGCCTCCGTCGCGGTTGCGATCGCGCGGGCGAAGTCTTTGGCGCGGCAATGGCAGTCGGCCAGGCTCGCCAGCATCTCGGCCTCGTATTCCATGGCGACGCTGGCTTGACGCATGATCGCCAGGCCAGCCTGGAAATCTTCGATCGCGCCGGTTGAATCCCTGATAAGGCCCTTGGCGATGCCGGCACAGGCGAACGCGAATACCCGCAGATAGGGGCTGCCATGGCGCTCCGCGATTTCAGCGATACGCTCGGCGTGACGTTGCGCCAGACCGGCATCGTTACGGTACCAGCCGATGTCGACATAGCCCAGATGGGCGATGAACCGCACCGTGGGGTCGATCCGCTTCTGATCAATCGCCAGCATCTCGTCCAAACAGCGTTCTGCTTCGACGATGCGGCCAAGCCGGATCAGGATGCGCCCGCGCAGGCTCAATATCCAATGTGCGACGCTGTAGCCGAGGAACCGTTGGTCGAAATCGTCAATGGCCGGGATGCCGGCCATCGCGGCGTCGTTCGCGGCCAGCGCCTCGCGGAAAAGCCCGGCCCAGCCATAGGCCTGGCATAGCGAAGCGTTCAGGGTCGCCGCCCGGCCAGGATCCTTGCCGGGCGCGAGCATCGACAGCGCCTGCTGCACCCGTTCCACATAGGCGTCCGCGGGACCGCCCGTGGCGCCGAGAATGCGGGCTTCGGCGAACAGCAGCAGCGGGACCATGCTGTCGTCGATTTCCCGCGCCCAGCTCAGGGCTTCCTGGATGAACGGCTCGGCCTGCTCCACCGTCAGCCCTTCGCGCCAGCCGAGCCAGGCGATCTGGCTGCTGGCCATGATCCGCAGCGCATCGCCTTCGGGCGAACGTGGCTGGTCGCGTAGCAGCTGGCGCACCTTGTGCCACTGACGGATGGCCTGCGCCGAGCTGGTTCCACCCGCCCAGGTGGCGGCGCGCGCGGCGTAATGTGCCGCCCCTTGCACCCGCCCGGCGGCCTCGTAATGATGAGCCAGCATGCCGGCGAATTCGTCGAGGCGATCGTGATAATAACCCTCCATCGCCGAAGCGACCGCAGCGTGCAGTGCCGCGCGGCGGGCGCGCAGCTGGGTGCTGTAGGCGACCTCCTGGATCAGCGGGTGGCGGAACGCGTATTGCCGGTCCCCGCCGGCGGTCTGATCGAGCAGCAATCCGGCCTCGCAGAGTCGTCGGAGCGCTGCCTCGGTCTGCGGGGGCGAGGTCCCTGCGATTTTTTGCAGCACCACGAGGGGAAATTCCTTGCCCATTATGGCGCCGATCTGGAGCATGAATTTGTCGGCATCGGCCAGCCGGTCGATGCGGGCGCCGAGCACCGCTTGCACTGTCGCCGGCAGTGTCGGGCCGCCGATCGACATGCCAAGCAAATAATCGCCGGATTGGCCGAGCAAAGCGCCGTTCTCGGCCAGCGAGCGGATCAGTTCTTCGGCGAAGAACGGATTGCCGCCGCTGCGCTCGGTAATGCGCTGGCGGATGGCGCCCAGTTCGGGGCGCGAGCCGATCAACTGGCGCACCAGTTCGTCGGTTTCCGGCGCACTGAGCTCACCCAGCGCGATTTGCTGAAAACCCGGTTGGCCCATCCAGGGCGCCGAATAGGACGGGCGATAGTTCAGCATCAGCATCGTGTGGGTGCCGGTGACGGCGTGGACCAGGGCGGCGACAAATTCCTCGCTGGCGTCATCCAGCCAATGCAAATCCTCGATGATGATGACCGAAATGGTCGCGCCGTTATGGCGGACCATGCGCCCGACGATTTCCAGCAATCGGGCACGTCGTGCCCGCGGCTGCAGCGGCGATGGCGGATTGTCGCCGAGCGGCACGGCCAGGAATTCGCAGACCAGTGCCAAGTCCTCGGCGAATTGCAGATCCATTTCGGACAGCAATTCGAGGATGCGGGCCCGGGCCGCGTCGGCGGCGTCGCCGGGCAGGATACGGAAAAAGAACGAGCGGAGCAGTTCGCGCACCGGCTGTAACGGCGTGGCGTGGCCATAAAGCTGCGCCCGCGCCTCAAACACCGGGATCAACCGGCTGCGGCACCACTCGCCGAATTCATAGCACAGCCGGCTTTTCCCGGCGCCAGGTGCGCCGACGATACCGATGACGCGGGTCTCTCCGGCTTCGATACTGCGCAGCCCCTGCTGCAGGGTGCCGATCTCGTGGGACCGGCCGAGAAACGACGTCAGACCCGTGCCCCGGAATTGCTGGCTGGCGATGGCCGGCTTGAGACCGACCAGACGATAGACCTGAACCGGCTCGTGCAAACCACGCAACACCTGCGACCCCAGGGCAGCGCTGTTGCAATGCGAGCGGACCATACGGTGGCAGTCGCCCGACAGGTAGATGGTGCCGGGCTCGGCCATGGCTTGCAACCGGCTGGCGATATGGATTGTCAGACCGTGGACGCCGCGTTCCCGGGTCAGGTCCATCATCGGGGCGTCGGAAACGATCTCCCCCGTGTGCAGGCCGACACGGATGGTCAAACCGCTGTCGGAGGTGCCGGTGACGGTCGGTGGAAACATTGCCTGAATGGCCAGGCCGGCCTGACAGGCCAGCAACGCATGGCCCTCCTGCGCGCGGGGTGCGCCGAACAGCGCCATGATACCATCGCCAAGCGTGCGCACGATGGTGCCGTCGAAACGTTCCACCGCCGCGCACATCGTCTGGACGGCGGGTCGCAGACGCTCCATGGCCTGCTCGGGATCGAGATGGGCGATCAACTCGGTGGAGCTGACGATGTCGGCGAATAGCACGGTGGCCTGCTTTAACTCCCCCCAGTTCGCGATCGTCACGGTCTGCGGAGGCTCCGCACCCAGCGCGGCCGCGAGCCCGGTGCCGCAGGCGCCGCAGAACTGCGCGTGGGCCGCGGCGGTCTGACCGCATTTCGGGCAAGCCAGCGGCAGCTGGCCGCCGCAGCCTTCGCAAAAGCGGTTGGCCGCTGGATTGACCATGCTGCAAGTCGAACAGCGCATCGGCGTCTTACCCCAGCTTGGCGACCCGCAGCGCGTTCGTGCTGCCCGACTGGCCGAACGGCACCCCGGCCGCCACCACGATATCGTCGCCGCGCGCCGCGAAGCCCTCGGCGAGGGCGGCGCGGCCGGCCTTGCTGACGGCGTCGGTCATCGAGTGCACCTCCGGCGCCACCACGGCGTGCACGCCCCAGACGACGGCCAGCCGGCGGGCGGTTTCCAGCTCCGGGGTCAGGCCGACGATCGGGGCCTCCGGGCGCTCGCGGGCGACCCGCAGCGCGGTGCTGCCGGAGGCGGTGAAGGCGACGATCGTGCGGGCGCCGATGGTGTGGCAAATCTGGCGGGCCGCGGCCGCGATCGCATCGGACGTGGCGTGCTCCGGAGCGGGCCGGCTAGCCTCGATCTGGTCGCGCCAGCCAGGGTCCTGCTCCACCCGGGCGATGATGCGGTCCATGATGTTGACTGCCTCGTACGGGTATTGGCCCGCGGCGGTTTCGGCAGACAGCATCACCGCGTCGGCGCCATCGAACACCGCGGTGGCGACGTCGGAGGCTTCGGCGCGGGTGGGCGCGGGCGCGGTGATCATGCTCTCCAGCATCTGCGTCGCCACCACCACCGGCCGGCCGAGCTGGCGGCAGGCGCGGACGATGCGTTTTTGCGCCAGCGGCACCTCCTCGGGCGGCAGTTCCACACCCAGGTCGCCGCGCGCCACCATCACGGCGTCCGACAGCGACAGGATGGCGTCCAGATTGTCCAGTGCCTGCGGCTTTTCCATCTTGGTCATGATCCAGGCCCGCCCGGCGGCGATGGCGCGGGCCTCGGCGACATCCTCGGGGCGCTGCACGAATGACAGGCCGATATAGTTGACGCCGTGCGTCAGCGCGAAATCGAGGTCGGCGCGGTCCTTGACGGTCAGTGCCGGGATCGCCAGCACCATGTCTGGCACGTTGACGCCCTTGCGGTCCGATAGCGGGCCGCCGACCAACACCTGAGTCTCCAGCGCGTCGCCGCGTTTGCGCACCACGCGCAGGCGCAGCTTGCCGTCGTCGAGCAGCAAAGTCGTGCCGATGCCGGCGGCCTCGATGATCTCGGGATGCGGCAGGTTGACCCGGGTGGCATCGCCCGGCGTGGCATTGAGGTCCAGGCGAAAGGCTTTGCCGGTCTGCAAATGCACCCGTCCGCCGCCGAACGTGCCGACCCGTAGCTTCGGGCCTTGCACGTCCGCCAATATGCCGATCGGGCGGTCGAATTTGTCCTCCATTTCGCGGATCAGGCGGATGCGCATGGCGTGATCCTCATGCGTGCCGTGCGAGAAATTCAGCCGGAACACGTCCGCCCCGCCCTGAAACAGCCGCGCCAGCATCTCGGCGGTGGAGGAGGCCGGGCCCAGCGTTGCGATGATTTTGGTCCGGCGGCGGCGGCGCAGCTTGATGCGAGGCGGCATCTGGTTTCCTTTCGGAGCAATATCAGGTAATCAGAATGGCGCGGATGTCGTTGACGTTGGTCAGCGTCGGACCGGTGCGGATCAGGTCGCCGATCGCGTGGAACAGCGAGTAGCTGTCATGGGCGGCGAGCGAGGCGCGCGCCGACAGCCCGGAGGCGGCGGCGCGGGCCAGCGTGTCGGGGGTGACGATCGCCCCGGCGGCGTCTTCCGTGCCGTCGATCCCGTCGGTGTCCCCGGCGGCGGCCCAGATGCCGGGGCTGGCGGCCAGCCCGACCGCGAGGCCGAGCAGGAATTCGGTGTTGCGCCCGCCGCGGCCAGGTTTGCCCGAGCCGGCGAGCGTGACCGTGGTCTCGCCGCCCGACAGCAGCAGGGCCGGCGCGGCCAGCGGCAGCCCGTGGTCGCGCACGGACCGCGCGATGCCGGCCAGGATGGTGCCGAGTTCGCGCGACTCGCCCTCCAGCGCATCGCCGAGGATCAACGCCGACAGGCCGAACCCGCGCGCGGTCTCTGCGGCCTTATGCAGCGCCATGGTCGGGGTGGCGATCAGGCGGAATTCTGTGCCTGGCAGGCTGCCGGGTTTCGGCGTTTCGTCGTCATCGCGCGCTAGCCGGGCAACCACCTGGGGCGGCAGGTCCAGCGCGAAGCGGGCCACCAGGGCGCGGGCATCGGCGAAAGTTGTCGCGTCCGCGACCGTGGGGCCGGACGCGATGACCGCCGGATCGTCGCCCGGCACGTCGCTGATCGCCAGCGTGACCACCCTGGCCGGTGCGGCAGCCCGGGCCAGCCGCCCGCCCTTGATCGCCGACAGGTGCTTACGCACCGTGTTCATCTCGGTGATCGTCGCCCCGCAGGCCAGTAGCGCCCGGTTCACCGCCTGCTTGTCGGCGAGGGTCAGGCCGGGTGCCGGCAAGGCCAGCAGCGCGGAGCCGCCGCCGGACATCAGCGCCAGCACCAGATCGTCCGGGCCCAGTCCCCGCACCAGCTCCAGCAGCCGCCGGGCGCCGCGCTCGCTGTTGGCGTCCGGCACCGGGTGAGAGGCCTCGATCACCTCGATATGTTGCGTCGGCACGGCGTGGCCGTAGCGGGTGACAACCGCGCCGGACAGCGCCACGTCCGGCCAGGCGGCTTCCAGCGCGGCTGCCATCACCGCGGCGGATTTGCCGGCGCCGACGACGATGCAGCGGCCGCGGGGTTTTGCTGGCAAATGCGCGGCCAGCATCCGCCGCGGATCGGCCGCCGCCACCGCCGCATCGAACACCGCGCGCAACGCCGCCCTCGCTTGCGTGTCATCCCATATCCGCCGCACGCTTCCCCCGGTCCCGGTTCCAGGCGAGTATGGCGAAGCCCAAACCCCAGCGCCATCTAACCAGCTTCCGTTCCCATTCGCAGGAGATCCGAATGCCCGCACCCGATTTCGACGAAAAAACCCGCATCGAGCTGGAGGCCGCCGCTTTTCGTCGGCTGGTCGAGCATCTGCGGGAACGCAGCGATGTGCAGAACATCGATCTGATGAATTTGGCGGGATTTTGCCGCAATTGCCTGAGCCGCTGGTACCGCGAGGGCGCGGCCGAACAGGGCCTTGCCATCGCCGACCCCGACGCTCGCGAGATCGTCTACGGCATGCCCTATAAGGAATGGCAGGCGAAATTCCAGGTCGAGGCAACCCCGGAACAGAAGGCCGCTCGGGCCAACGCTCCGGGCCACTGACCGTATCGACGCGCCATATTGACGCATGGACGGGCCGGGCCTATTCCGCCCGCCCGTCTTTGACCCCCCGCCTGCCTTTGATCCGGAGCGACCCATGGACCTCGACACAATTGAAAAACCAGCTGAAACCGGCGGCATCGCCGCCGACAGGCTGCGCAGCTTGGTCGATCGGATCGAGCGGCTGGAGGAGGAGCGAAAGGCCCTCGGCAGCGATATCAAGGACATCTACCAGGAGGCGAAATCCGCCGGGTTCGACGTGAAAGTGCTGCGCCAGCTGATCCGGATGCGCAAGCAGGAAGCCGCGGAAATCGAGGAGCAGGAGACGCTGCTGGAGCTCTACCGCCGCGCTTTGGGCATGTGATCCGGCGTCGTCGGATGGGTCAAAAGGCGCGAATACAGATCTGATAGGCGAGGAATTCGCGGACCGGGCCGGCCAGCGCGATCGATTGCGGCAGTTTGCGCAGCAGGCGATTATGGATCCCGCCGCCTTGGTCGCCCCAGCGCAGATTGGCGGACATGCGATCAATCGTGAAACCGGTTTCCGTCAGCATCCGCTTGGCATCGCCGATGCAGAACCAGCGCTGATGGGTTCTGTCAAATATGCCACGATCCCTGCGCGGGAAGCCGCCGCCGAGATAGATGCTGAACAGCGCCGAGAGGTGGCGGATATTGGGCAGGCTCACGACGATGCATCCCCCGGGGCTGAGATGGCCCCGCGCGGCGGTGAGCACCGCTTCCGGCGCGCTCAGATGCTCCAGCACATCGGCGAAAATCATGCAGTCGAACCGCTCCGGGCCAAACCCATCGACCCAGTCAAATTCATTCAGATCCGCGTGGATCACGCGGTCGAGCCGGATGGCGGCCTCGCGCGCGTAGGTCTCGCTGTATTCAATTCCCGACACACGCCGTCCGGGCGCGGCACGCAGCAGGCTTTCGCCCAGCGCGCCGTTGCTGCAGCCGACGTCGAGGATCGATCGCGAAGCCGGCGGCACCATGGCAAAGACATCCGGCCGCGGTGTGGTGTATGCCACGAATTGTTGATCGGTCATGGCTGGTCCAATGGCTTGCCGGTCGGTCGGCTGGCCGGGGCCGGCACGAGCGAGTGCAAAATGTCGATCAGTCGCCGCGCCTGATCTTGCTGCGAATACCGCGCCAGCACGCTTTGTCGCGCGCGCGCGCCGATCGCCTGGCGCGAAGCCGGATCGCGCAGGAGCTCGAGACACTCGATCCATTGTGGCCATGTCGTTGCCAGAAAGCCGTTATTCCCCTGCGAGATGATGGGTTCGTAGGAGGGGATCGGGGTCGCGATCACCGGAAGCCCGACACACATTTTCATCGTCAGGCGGTTCTCGGACTTGATTTTCCAGGCGGGAACCGGGTCCAGTGCACCGGAGGGGGACGGGCTGTCGATCGGAAGGATGCCGATATCCGCACGCTGCATGACGTCGTACACGTCATCCGCATTCCAAGCCACGCGGCGGATGCGGCGGTTGGCCAGGAAGCGCAAATAAGCGATCCGATTTCGGGTGCTGTCCTGGCCGAGCCATTTCCAGCGGAACTGACGAAATCTCTGGCGCAACTCTCCCGCAGCGGGGTAGCGACCGACGATGTGGACTTCCAGCCAGTCGGGAATCAGCGGAAAAACCGGGATATGGTCCAATTCCGCCGAGGTCACCAGCACGGCGCGCAACGGTTGATCTCGGGATCCCCGGTGTTGGGAAAACCGCGTCTTGCATCGGTCGGGATGTTCGATCCCATCCTGGACGACATAGATCTTATGTTGCAGATCGGGCGGGTATAGCGACCGCAGATAATCGGTGACTGCGATCGTGGCATGGGTGGCTTCGGCCATCTCCGGCCTGATCAGATCGCAGACGCCATAAACCGTTTTTATGCCCGCCGCGGCAAGCTGGCTGGCGGCATTTTGGACGCTCGGCCCGTGGACCTTCTGGAACATGACGATGTCGAATTTTTCCCCGATCCAGCGCGTAGCCAGCCCGGTCAAATCGGGGGTCTCGGTATCGCGCTCCGGCTCAAAAACGATATGCGGGTCGAAATGGGCGGCGCGCAGAAAAGGGAACATGTTCAACGCCGCGATCCGCGTGCTCGGCATCTGATTGCGTGCATTGGAAAGCAGCACAAATCCGATCTTGATTGGCTTCATCAAATTGCTTCACTCAATGGGGATATAGCAACGCTAGGTGATTTTGGCGCACGCTGCCAGGGCGTCGGCTGGCGGATGGACCCCCCGCCGGCCACGCTGCTATGACTTGCGGTACATGCTGACCGATCTGCCCAACCTGCTGACCGTCTCGCGCATCGCGGCGATCCCGCTGCTGATGGTGCTGGTGGCGCTGCATGACCCGCGCGGCGATCTCGCCGCCTGCCTGGTGTTCGCGCTGGCGGCGATCACCGATTACTTCGACGGCCATCTGGCGCGGGCGCGCCGGCAGATCTCCGATTTTGGCAGGATGCTGGATCCGATTGCCGACAAGCTGCTGGTCGGCGCCACGCTGATGCTGCTGGCTGGCCACGACCGGCTGTCGGCGGCGGGGCTGTATCCCGCCGTGGTTATCCTGCTGCGGGAAATCCTGGTCAGCGGCCTGCGCGAATACCTCGCCGGCATCCGCATCGGCCTGCCGGTCACCCGGTTGGCCAAATGGAAGACCGGGTTTCAGATGACCGCGCTCGGCACCCTTCTCGCCGGCGCCAGCGGGGCGCGGCTGATCGGGCTGGGCTTTCTGCCGGTGGGCTGGATCGGCGAGGGGATGCTGTGGATCGCCGCGGTGCTGACGTTGCTGACCGGATGGGACTACCTGACCGCCGGCCTGCGCCACGCCGCGGCCCCGCGGCCCCGATAACGCCCATACGATGCCAATACGATGAAGGTGATGGGGATCGTCGGCTGGTCCGGCAGCGGCAAGACCACGCTGATCGTCGCTCTTCTGCCGCTGCTGCGCGCCCGCTCCCTGTCGGTCTCCACCGTCAAACACGCCCATCACGGCTTCGACATGGACCGCCCCGGCAAGGACACCTACCGCCACCGCGAGGCCGGCGCGCGCGAGGTGCTGGTCGCCACCGGCAAACGCTGGGCGCTGCTGCATGAGGTGGACGGGGAGGAGCCGGCGTTGCCGGAATTGCTGACCCGGCTCAGCCCGGTCGATCTGGTGCTGGTGGAGGGTTTCAAGACCCATAAATTCGCCAAATTGGAGGTGCATCGCCCGGCACTCGGCAAGCCGCCGATTTGGCCTGGCCAGAAGCTGGACTCCAAATTGGACCCTAGCGGCGTGGTCGCGATCGCCACCGACGTCCCCACCGACCTCCGCCGAGCCGGCTGCGACCGCATTGTGCTGGCGCTGAACGATCCTGGTGCGGTGGCCGATTGGATGGTGAATTTTCTGGGCCTGACCCGAGCTCCGCCTGCCCTTGCTGGCCACGGTGCCCCGGCGCCCAGGACATGATATAGAGAAAACATGTTTTTCGCCCGGAGTTCCTGATGATGCGCCGCGTCGCCCTGCCAGTCCTGCCGGTGCCATTCCTGCTGGTGCCAATCCTGCTGCTGCTGACTGCCGCATGCTCGAGCCCGGACCTGTCGGCGCGCGATACGACGCCAGCCACCGAGTTCGAGGGCACCGGCTTCGCGAAATTCATCGCCGACACCCACACCTTCGCCGCCAACCCCAACCTGCCCGATGGCGATGCGCTGCCCGACAGCTACGCGCTCAACATGTTGCGGGTCATGGCCATCGCGACCCCGGTGGAGCCGCTATCCACCGAGGAGGGCACGATCTGGCCCGGCCCGCCGGAACCGATCAAGTCGCTGCGCGACCTGCAGATGGAAGCCAGCCCCGCCATCGCGCCGGAGCCGCGTCTGCCCAGTTCCCGGCAATTAGGGGAGGGTATTCCCGGTGCCGCCTACACCCCGGCGCCAAGGACATCGCCATCCGCGGTTCCGTCCTCGGCCGCCGGCCCGACCGTGCTGACCAACGCGGATGGTAGCAAGACCCTGATCTATCCGGACGGGCGGGTGGAATTCCGAGCTGCGCCGAAATGAACATGGTTTCCGATGTTCCGGACAAGGTTCAAGCTGGCCCTGTCACGGTGCTGTATTTCGCCTGGCTGCGCGAACGTACCGGCACCGGAGAGGAGATCCTGCAACTTCCCCCCGACGTCGGCAGCGTGGGCGCGTTGATTGACTGGCTGATCGCACGCAGCCCCGGCCACGCTGCGGCCTTTGCCAGCCGCAAGACCGTGCGCTGCGCCGTCAATCAGGATTTTGCCGGCCCCGACGCCCCGGTGCGCCCCGGCGACGAGGTGGCGTTCTTTCCACCCGTCACCGGCGGCTGACATGACGAGTATCCGGGTCCAGCAGGCGGATTTCGACATCGGCGCGGAATTCACCGCCCTCGGCGCAGGACGCACCGATATCGGCGGCTATGGCTGCTTCATCGGCACCGTGCGCGACACCGCGCGGGGAAAAAAGATCGTCTCGATGATGCTCGAGCACTACCCGGCGATGACGGAGCCGGCGATGGCGCGGATCGCCGCCGAGGCGCAAACCCGCTGGCCGCTGCTCGGCTGCACGCTGATCCATCGCATCGGCGCGCTGCTGCCGGGCGAGAACATCGTCCTGGTGCTCACCGCCTCCGCTCATCGTCAGGCCGCGCTGGACGCCACCAGCTTCCTGATCGATTGGCTGAAAACCCGCGCGCCGTTCTGGAAGAAAGAGGTTTTTTCCAGTGGCGAGGAAAGCTGGGTGGCGGCCAGCGAAGCCGACGACAATGCCGCGGCCAAATGGACCACCTAGATCTTTGTTATGGTCGCTGCGGATGTGCCTTCTGCCATGCCGTCATTTCCGCGATCTCCTTCTGCTGGGCCGCGATGATGCCCTTGGCCAGGGACCGCAGTTTCGGGTCTTTGCCGTACTGAAGTTCGATCCGCGCCATGTCGATGGCGCCGGCGTGATGGGGGATCATTCCGGCAACGAAGTCGTGGTCGGCATCGCCGGTCATGGGCGCATTCATCCCCCGCATCATCCTGTCATTCGACGCCTTGAACGCCGCCGTGGAGGGGGTGTCCGCGGCGCCGTTGCCGGCCATTTGCATGCTGGGGACCGGGGTGAGGGTGGGGGGTGGGGGTGGCTTGCTGCGCCTGCGCCGGCAGGGACAGCAGCGCGGCAACGCCCGCGACCCACAGAATGCCTCGTGATGCGGTCGGGTGGGTCTGGGTCATCCGAAATCTCCTGGTTTTGGGGTTACGCCGGCCCTTCATCCGGATCGGTTTACGGCGCCGTGGCGTTCGCCAGGAATCCCTTGACCGAAATTGTCATGTTGATGATCACGCCGTCGCATTCAGCGCCCAACGCGTAGCGCTGCTTCAGCACCTGCGGGTTGACCATCGCGAGCCAGACCTGGCCGCCTTGGTCTTCCCAGGCGAGCGCGCGCAGGGGCAGGTCGATGCCGGCGCTCTGGTCGCACACCATGATCGGCGTGCCGCCCTGGGGTTTGCCGAAAATCATCAGTTCTGTTGGGCGCAGCGTCAGCCCGGCCTTTTTCGCGGCCTCCGAGTGCGGCACGCGCGCAACGATGAAATACCCGTCATCGGTCACGATTTTCTGCAGATGGTCGAGCGTTTCCTTCACCGGCCGCGGGCTCTTGACCGAAATCAGCTCCTCGGCCTTCGCCTGGACGCCAACAGCGAGAAACGCCAGGGCCACGAGGCAGAGTTTGAGCATGGATCGACACTCCGTTGGTTGAAGTCGCGCGTTTTTTGCACAAAAAGGCAACGCGCGTCGAGGGCTCGGGTTCATTCGGTCACGGCAGTCCTCAACCAGGCCAACTTCTTGCAAAGCGGCCGCTAAAGCGGCTAAATCAGGGTCCGAAAGCTGATTAAAGCGGAATTTCGGCTGGCGGGCCACGCGTCGGGCCCATCGGAGCCACGCACGTCCGGAACGACGCATGTAAGGCAATAGTTCTCACCAATCCAGGGAGGATAGCATGGCCGTGTCCGTCAAGTGGGAGATCAAGGCCACAGAGTTTGCGAACTGCAACTGTTCCTACGGTTGTCCATGTCAGTTCAACGCCCCGCCTACGCACGGCAATTGCCAATACGTCGCCGGATATCAGATCCACCAAGGCCAGTTCGGCGGTGTCCGGCTTGACGGTCTGCGTGCCGCCGCGATCGGAAGCTGGCCGGGAGCGATCCACGAAGGTAACGGCACGATGCAGCTGATTATTGACGAGCGTGCCGATGCTGTCCAGCGAGACGCGCTGGTGAAAATTTTATCCGGCGAGGAAACCGAAGACATGGCGACAATTTGGTGGGTGTTCAGCGCCATGAGCCCGAACAAGCTCCCGCCGCTATTCGCGCGGATCGACCTGGAGGTGGACGTCGATGCGCGGTCGGCGCGGCTGGAAGTTCCGGGTGTGATAACGTCGAAAGGCGAGCCTATCCGCAATCCTGTGTCCGGTGCCGTGCACCGCGTGCGCATCGATTTCCCCCAAAGCTTTGAGTTTCAGTTGGCGGAGATCGGCAGCGGCTCCAGCAAGACCACTGGATCGATCCCGCTGGATCTGAAGGACAGCTACGGGCAGTTCGCGCATCTGCATCTCAGCCACAAGGGACGCCTGAATTAGCGGGCTTTGCCCGATGCTGCACGCCTTGCTGCGGCGCGATCGCATGCTCGTGCTGGCGGGTTTGCTCGCCGTGATATTCCTTGCCTGGGGCTATCTGCTGCTCGGCGCCGGGCTCCAGATGGATATGGGCGGCGGCCAGATGATGGCGATGGCGCCGGCCTGGACCGCGGGCTATGCGGCACTGATGTTCCTGATGTGGGCCATCATGATGATGGCGATGATGCTGCCCAGCGCCGCGCCCGCCATTCTGCTGGCCGCCGCCTTGATGCGCCAGCGCGGCGGCAACCGCATTTTTGGCGTCACCGGATTTTTCGTCCTGGGGTATCTGATCATCTGGTTCGGCTTCAGTCTGGTTGCCACCGTCCTGCAATGGGGCCTCGATCGGGCCGGCCTCCTATCGGCGGACATGGCCAGCGACAGTGCCGCTCTCGCCGGGTCGTTATTGATCGCGGCCGGCCTCTATCAGTGGAGCTCCGTGAAGCAGGCCTGCCTTGTCCAATGCCGCTCGCCTGTGGAGAACCTTATGAAATATTGGCGCCGGGGCGCTCTGGGGCCAGTGCTGGCGGGTGCGAACCATGGCTTGTTCTGTGTCGGTTGCTGCTGGATGCTCATGGCGCTGCTGTTCGTGGGCGGCTTGATGAACGTCCTCTGGATCGCTGCCCTCGCACTCTTGGTCTTGATCGAAAAATTGCTTCCAGTTGGCCCTCGCTTAAGCCGATGGACCGGTATGGCGCTTGTGGTCTGGGGCGCGATCCTCTTGTTTCGTTAGAGCATTACAGAATCCTGTAATGCTCGTTAACACCGCTCATCCGTGCGACACGGTCCGATCGGCACGAATCGCGTCCAGCCCCAGATCGCGGCCGGGCGGATCGATCGCGAACAGCGCCTGGATGACGATCAGGAACACATAGGTCCACGGCCATTCGCCGGGCGCGGAATAGAGGCCGAACCACAGATTGAGCCCCATCAGCAGGCCCAGGATCGTGCCGAGACGGGTCACCAGGCCGAGCATCAGCGAAACGCCGATCGCGACTTCCACCAGGTACACCAGCGGCCCGAACAGGGCGATATGCGGCAGCACCACCTGCTCGACCAGGGTGCTCTGCAACGGCAGGAAGGCATGGTCGACCTGCTGTTTCATCCAGTAAATCAGCCCATCGTAGTTCGGCGGGATCTTCCAAAGCGATTGCTGCCACCACATGCAGCCGATCAGCAGCCGCAACAGCCAGCGTCCGAGATGGCGCGCCGAGCGCTGCGCCGGATCGCTCCGCCAGGCGACAACAGCAATCGAGCCGCTCGCGAGCAGCAACAGCCAGAAAACCGGCGTTGTCCAGCCCGAAGCGGTCAGGAATGTCAGGAAGTCCTGCGCTGGATTGGGGCGGTCGGTCATGCGCCGGAACTCGTTCCATCCGTTCGCCAGGCCAGGGCGGTGGCCGCCAGCAGGTCGAGTGCCGCGTACGCGCCGTTGGCGTCGCCCTTTTCGAAATCGCCGTCGATTTGCGCCATCTGGTTGGTGACATGGGCAAAGCAGATCACCGACTTGCCCCGGGCCTGGGCGAACGCGTACAGCGCCGCCGCCTCCATCTCGACCGCGAGCACGCCATGCGCTCGGGCGGCCTCGATCGCGGCCGCGGTCTCGCGGAACGGCGCGTCGGTCGTCCAGGTGGGGCCGCGCAGCACGGTCAACGCGCCGCCGGCCAGGCCGCCCATCATCAGGCCGCCCATCACCATCCCCATCAGGGCCGGGTCGGCTTGGACGAAAACCGACGGCGGCAGATAATGGTGGCTGGTTCCCTCATCGCGCAGCGCCCGGTCGATCAGCACGAAGTAGGGTGCCGATCCCCGGTGTTCGGATGGTGCCGGGGCGATCTGGCCGGCCGAGGTGAGACTGATCAGCAGGCGGCAGCCGGACGCGAATAGCTGCTCCGCCACCAGCACCGCGAACGAAGCGCCGACCGCGCAGCCGACGATGCCGATGCGCTCGCCGGCCAATTCCACCAAGTAAAGGTCGGTGTGATAACAGGCCCAGCCTCGGCAGGGCTCGGCCCGCTTGTCGGCCAGCAGCTGGCGCACCAGGTCGCCATCGGGATCGAGGACACAGATTTCCGGCACGTCCTCGATCGTCAGCCGCTTCTGCCGCCGCGCCTCGCGCAGCATGTTTTCCGGGCGAAACACCGAGGGGGCGGCGTAATCCTTGGCCTGCAACAGCGGCGTCGGCCCGGCCGGCGCGTCATCGCGTTCAGAGCCTGGTGACGTCCCGGGACCGTGCAGCTGAAGGTGAACGTCCATGGGTTACTCCAAATATTCCGCCAGATCGGTCAGGCGGCC
>JAYTXR010000168.1:0-20807 GCA_043742865.1 Acetobacteraceae bacterium | reverse complement strand
GGCGGGATGGGTACGGCGGATCTCAATGAGCCGGCGGGTCCATGCCAGCAGATCGGCATCGGCGCCGGCCCAGTCGAGCCAGGCGGTCTCGTTGTCCTGGGCATAAGCGTTGTTGTTGCCCGATTGGGATTGGCCCAATTCGGCGCCCATCGACAGCATCGGCGTGCCGCGCGCCAGCAGCAGGGTGGCGAGTAAAACCCGCTGATCGGCCGCGCGGGCGGACAGGATTGCCGGGTCCCGGGTGGCGCCTTCGGCGGCGTTGTTCCACGACAAATTGGCATCGGTGCCGTCACGGTTGTCCTCGCCGTTGGCTTCATTATGTTTATGTTCAAACGATACCAGATCGGCCAGCGTGAAGCCGTCATGCGCAATAAGGAAGTTGATGCCGCGCGAGGGCCGGCTTTTGCCGCTGAACAGATCCTGCGAGCCGGCCAGCCGGGTGGCGAGTTCGGGCAGGGTGGCGGCATCGCCGCGCCAGAAGCGGCGTGCCGTGTCACGGAACCGGTCGTTCCATTCACCCCAGCCGGGCGGAAAGGCACCGAGCTGGTAGCCGCCGGGGCCGATATCCCAGGGCTCGGCGATCAGCTTCAGCTCCCGCAACACCGGGTCCTGGGCGATCGCGGCCAGCAATGGCGCAGCCGGGTCGAAGCCGTCCGGGCGCCGGCCCAGCGCGGTTGCCAGATCGAAGCGAAACCCGTGCACGCCGGCCCGGCTGGCCCAGACGCGCAAGGCGTCCATCGCCAGGCGCAGCACCGGCGGATGATGCAGCGCCAGCGTGTTGCCGGTGCCGCTGTCGTCGATATAGCGGGCGCTGTCCTGTGGGGGCAGGCGGTAATAACTGGCGTTGTCCAGGCCGCGCAGCGACAGCGTCGGGCCGAACGCATCGCCCTCCCCGGTGTGGTTCAGCACGACGTCGAGGATAGTTTCGATCCCGGAAACTTCGAGTGCCGCCACGGTGGCGCGGATTTCCGCCCAGCCGCCGGGTGCCAGGCCGGGGTCCGGGGCCATCAGCGCGACCGGGTTATAGCCCCAGTAATTGGTCAGGCCCCGCGCGGCCAAATGGCGTTCCTCGATCCAGGCGGCGGCGGGCATGATTTCGACGGTGGTGACGCCGAGCCTGACCAGATGGCCGATTGCCGCCGGGTGCGCCAGACCGGCAAAACTGCCGCGCAATTCGGGCGGGATGTCGGGATGGCGCATCGTGAAGCCGCGTACATGCAACTCATACAGCACGGTTCGCGGCCAGGGCACGAAAGGCTTTGGCGACAGCAGGGCAGGCACTGGGGTGATGATGGCTTTTGGCATCGCGCCGGCGCTGTCGGTATCGTCAAGGCGGCCATCGCTTGTGGCGAACATAGATGGGTGCAGCGCAAACCGGCGGTCGATCGTCGTGGCGTAGGGATCCAGCAGCAGCTTGTTCGGGTTGAAACGATGGCCGTTCGCTGGGTCGTGCGGGCCATGCGCGCGCAGGCCATAGGCCGCATTGCTGGTGATACCGGAAATATGGCCGTGGAACACGTCACCGCTGCGGGCGGGCAGGCGAAACCGGGTCTCCGCTCCGGCGGCATCGAAGTGGGAGAATTCGATCGCGCCGGCATGGGCGGAGACTACCGCGACGTTCACCCCGGTGGCCGTGAGGGTGACGCCCAAGGGCTCGGGCATACCTTCGGTTACGGCGTTTGGCATCAGCTTCGGGCCGCGAGCAGATCGCGGAACAGCGCGGCGTATTGCCGGGCCGGGTGGTGCCAGGACACATCGGTGGCCATCGCATTGCGTTGCAGCCGGCGCCAGGTCGCCGGTTGGCGGTATAGCGCGGCGGCAAGCCCGATGGCGGCGCGCAGCCGCTCCGCGGTTACCGGGGCGAATTGCACGCCGGTGGCGACCCCGGCATTCAGCGCCATTGGCGAGGCGTCGATCACGGTATCGGCCAGCCCGCCGACGCGCGCGACCACGGGGATGGTGCCGTAGCGCAGCGCGCAGAGCTGGGTCAGGCCGCAGGGTTCGAACCGCGAGGGCACCAAAAGGGCGTCGGCGCCGGCCTGCAGCCGATGCGCCAACCCCTCATCGTAGCCGATAACGCAGCCGATGCGGCCCGGTTCGCGCGCGGCGGCGGCGCGGAACGCCGCCTCCATCGCCGCATCGCCGGTACCCAGCAGCACCAACTGCGCGCCGGCCGCGAGCAGTGCCGATTCCGCCTGCGCCAAAAGGTCCAGCCCCTTCTGCCAGGTAAGCCGGCTGACCACGGCAAATAGCGGCGCTGCGGGATCGATGGCCAATCCGAAGCGTGCCTGCAGATCGGCCTTGTTGGCGCGGCGTCGGCCCAGATGGCGGCTGTCAAACGGGGCGGCGATCAGCTGGTCGGTTTGCGGGTTCCAGATTTCGGTATCGATGCCGTTCAGAATTCCGCACAAATCGCCGGCGCGCGCGGCCAGCAGGCCGTCCAGGCCCATGCCGCCTTCCGGGGTGCGGATTTCCGCGGCGTAGCTCGGCGAGACCGTGGTGATGCGGTCGGCATAATAGAGCCCGGCTTTCAGATAGCTGACGCCGCCATGGTATTCGAGGCCGTCGACCGTGAAAGCCGATGGCGGCAGGCCGAGGGCCGGAAATAATTGCGCCGGAAACATCCCCTGAAAGGCGAGGTTATGCAGGGTCAGCACGGTGCCGGGCCTGGTTGGGCCGGAATGGTGCAGAAAGGCGTGCGTCAGCCCGGCCTGCCAGTCATGCGCGTGCACGATGTCCGGAGCGTAGCCTGGGACCATCCTCATGCCGATATCGGCAGCGGCGCGTGCCAGCGCGGCGAAGCGGCGCGCGTTGTCCGGCCAGTCCTGACCGTCCGGTCCGGTATAGGGATTGCCAAGGCGGGCAAACAGCCCCGGGGCGTCCAGCACCAGCAGATCCAGATCATTAGCGGAGCCGGCGAGCAACCGCGCCTCGCCACCGAACAAATCCGGCCAGACATGCAGGCATTCGGGCCGATCCAAAGCCGCCAGCACCACTGGATAGCCGGGGATCAGCGTCCGCACCCGGATACCAAGCTCGGCCAAAGCGCCCGGCAGCGCGCCGACCACATCGGCCAGGCCGCCGGTCTTGATCAGCGGATAGATCTCCGAGGCAACGGCGAGAACGTCCACCCCGTTCATGTCGCCAGGCGGTCGATCATCGGCTGGGTGATCAGGCAGATCCCCTTCTCGGTGCGGCGGAAATTTTTCGCGTCCTCTATTGGGTCCTCCCCGACCACCAGGCCTTCGGGGATCTGCACGCCCCGCTCGATGATGACGTTGCGCAAGCGGGCATGCCGGTGGATCCGGACATAGGGCAGAATTACCGCGCCTTCCACATGGGCATAGGAATGCAGATGCACGCCGGTGAACAGCAAGGACCGGCGCAGGCTGGCGCCGGAGACGATGCATCCGCCGGAGACCAGCGAGGAGATCGCGCTGCCACGCCGGCCATCCTCGTCATGGACAAATTTCGCCGGCGCGTTCATCTCGCCATAGGTCCAGATCGGCCAGTCTTGGTCATACAGATCGAGGTCCGGCACCACGTCGGTCAGATCGATATTTGCCGAATAATAGGCATCCAGCGTACCGACATCGCGCCAATAGGGTGTCGCCTCGGCCCGCGAGCGGACGCAGGAACGGGCGAACGGGTGCGCCACCGCCTTGCCGCCAATCACCAGGAACGGAATGATGTCCTTGCCGAAATCATGGCTGGAATCGGGGTCGGCGGCGTCGCGACGCAGCTGCTCGAACAGGAAGTTCGTTTCGAACACATAGATACCCATGCTGGCCAGGCACAGCTCCGGGTGCCCCGGCATCGGCGCCGGGTTGTCCGGCTTTTCCTGAAAGCTCAGAATGCGGTCGGTGGCATCCACGTGCATGATGCCAAAGCCTTTGGCTTCCTCGCGCGGCACCTCGATACAGCCGACCGTGACATCCGCGTCGCTCTCGACATGCTGTTGCAGCATCGCCTCATAATCCATCTTGTAGATGTGATCGCCGGCCAGCAGCACGATGTAGCGCGGCGCGTAGCTTTCGATGATGTCAATGTTCTGGAACACCGCATCCGCGGTGCCCAGATACCATTTATCCTCAGCCACCCGCTGGCTGGCCGGCAGGATATCAAAACTTTCGTTGCGCTCCGGGCGGAAGAAGTTCCAGCCGCGCTGCAGATGGCGGATCAGGCTGTGCGCCTTGTACTGGGTCGCCACGGTGATGCGGCGGATGCCGGAATTCAGTGCGTTGGACAGCGCGAAGTCGATGATGCGCAGCTTGCCGCCGAAATAGACCGCCGGCTTGGCGCGCACCGAGGTCAGCTCCATCAGCCGCGACCCGCGTCCGCCGGCCAGCACATAGGCCATCGCGTGGCGGGCCAGGGGGCCGGTAACCGGTGGAGGGACGCTCATGGACGGCTCCTTCAGCCTGGGTCGAATCGCAGATACAGCGTGGCCAGCGGCGGGATCAGCAGCTCCGCGGATGCGGGGAAGCCGTGCGAGGGTATCGGCAACGCGGTGACGCTGCCAAGATTGCCCAGGCCGGAACCGCCATAGCACCCGGCATCGGTGTTCAGAATTTCGCGCCAGACCCCCGCCAGCGGCAGGCCGATCCGGTAGCGATGCCGGGGCACCGGGGTGAAGTTGCAAACCACCGCGACCGGCGGATCGGCGGCACCCGACAGCCGCAGCCAGGCATAGACCGATTGCGCCGCATCGTCGGGCACGATCCAGGCAAACCCCTCGGCCTCGCAATCGCGTGCGTGCAGCGCCGGCAGCGCGCGATACAGTCGGTTCAGGTCGCGCACGCAGTCGCGCACGCCGCGATGCGCGTCCTGCTCCAGCAGCGGCCAATCCAGGCAGGCGCTGAAATTCCATTCGCGCAATTGGGCGAATTCCTGGCCCATGAACAGCAGCTTCTTGCCGGGATGGCCCCACATGAACCCGTAATAGGCGCGCAAGGTCGCACAGCGTTGCCAGAAATCGCCGTGGATGCGGCCGATCATCGAGCCTTTGCCATGCACCACTTCGTCATGCGAAATGGGTAGCACGAAATTCTCCGAAAACGCATATAGCAGGCCGAAGGTCAGCCAATGGTGATGAAAGCGCCGATGCACCGGATCGAGGCTCAGATAGGCCAGCGTGTCATTCATCCAGCCCATGTTCCACTTGAAACCGAACCCCAGGCCGCCATCCGCCGCGGGGTTGCAAACGCCGGGCCAGGCGGTGCTTTCTTCCGCAATGGTCGTGACCCCCGGCCGGGTCGAATAGGCCAGCTGATTGGCGCGTTGCAAAAACCCGACGGCGTCGCGGTTCTGGTTGCCGCCCTCGGCGTTCGGCGTCCACTCACCCGGTTTGCGGGAATAATCCAGATACAGCATGGAGGCGACGGCATCGACGCGCAGCGCGTCAATGTGAAACCGCTCCAACCAGAACAACGCGTTGGCGGCGAGGAAATTGCCCACCTCCGCCCGGCCGAAATCATAGATCGCGGTGTTCCAGTCCGGATGAAAGCCGCGCTGGGGATCGGCATGTTCATATAGCGGGCCCCCGTCGAAATGCGCCAGGCCATGCAGATCGGTGGGAAAATGCGCCGGCACCCAGTCCAGGATCACGCCTAGTCCGGCGGCATGGGCGCGGTCGACAAACCGGGCAAAGCCGGCGGGATCGCCGAAGCGCGCGGTGGGCGCGAACAGCCCGATCGGCTGGTAGCCCCAGCTATCGTCCAGCGGATGCTCGTTGACCGGCATCAGCTCGATATGGGTGAAGCCGAGATCGGCGACATACGGGATCAGCTGTGCCGCCAACTGGTCATAGGACAGGAAACCGCCATCTTCCCGGCGGCGCCAGGAGCCGAGATGCACTTCGTAGGCCGATAGCGGGGCGCGGCGCGGGTCCTGGGGGAGCTGTTGCAGATACCGGGCATCGGACCAGATAAAACGATCGGCGGGCGCGACGACGGAGGCGGTCGAGGGGCGCATTTGTGCGGCGAAACCGAGCGGGTCGGCCTTCAGCGGCTGCACCCGGCCGTCGGCGCCGGCGATCTCGAATTTGTACACCGCGCCGTCGCCTATGCCGGGGGCAAAGATTTCCCACAGGCCGCTATCGATGCGTTTGCGCATCTGATGCCGCCGCCCGTCCCAGGCGTTGAAATCGCCGACCACGGAGACGCGGCGCGCGTTCGGCGCCCAGACCGCGAAATTCACCCCGTCCACCCCCTCATGGCGCAGCGGATGCGCGCCGAGGCGGTCGTACAGGCGGCGATGGGTGCCCTCCACCAGCAAATATTCATCGACCGCACCCAGCACCGGGGCAAAGCAATAGGGATCGTGCAGTTCCCAGGTCGCGGTGGCGTTGGCGGCCGCAAGCCGATACGCAAACAGATCGGCGTGATCCGGGACCAGCGCTTCGAAAACCCCGTCGGGATGGCGCTGGCGCAGCGGCGCGATCACCCCGCCCGCCGCATCGACCGCACTCAGTTTATCCGCACCCGGAACGAAGGCCCGGATCACCACGCCGTCCGGTGTCCGGTGCGGACCCAGGACCGAAAACGGGTCGGCGTGGCGGGCTCCGACGATCGCGGCGATATCCGCATCGCTGACCCGCCAGCCGGTCATTTCGGCGCCGGAAGTTTCACGTTCCAGATATCGTCGCAATACTCGCGGATCGTGCGGTCGGAGGAAAACCAGCCGACATTGGCGGTGTTCAGCGCGCTGGCGCGCCACCAGGCGGCGCGGTCACGCCACCGCACCGCCACGTCGCGCTGCTTGGCGGCATAGGAGTCGAAATCAGCGCTGACCATGAAATGATCGTGATGGGTCAGCACATCCGCCAGATCGCGGTATCGGTCGGGATCGGCGGGGGAGAACAGGCCCGAGCCGATCGCGTCGATGGCGCCTTGCAGATCGGGCGATGCGGCGATGGCCGCCTGCGCGTCGATGCCTTCGCGCCGGCGCGCCTCCACCTGCTCGGCGGTCAGGCCGAAGATGAAGATGTTGTCCCAGCCGACGCGCTCGCCGATTTCGATGTTGGCGCCGTCCAGGGTGCCGATGGTCAGCGCGCCGTTCAGCGCCAGTTTCATGTTGCCGGTGCCGGACGCCTCCATCCCGGCGGTGGAGATCTGCTCGGACAGGTCGGAGGCCGGAATGATAAGTTCGGCCCGGCTGACATTGTAGTTGGGAATGAAAACGATCTTCAGCATGCCGTGGATGGTGGGGTCGTTGTTGACCCTGGCGGCCACGTCGTGGATCAGCTTGATGATCAGCTTGGCGCGGTGATAGCTGGCGGCCGCCTTGCCGGCAAAGATTTTGACCCGGGGGGTCCATTCGCGGGTCGGAAAGGCGCGCATCGATTCGTACAGCGCCACGGTCTCCAGGATATTCAGCAGCTGACGCTTGTATTCGTGGATGCGCTTGATGTGCACGTCGAACATCGCGTCCGGGTCCAGCCGGATCGACAGGGTCTCGGCAATGCGGTTGGACAGGATTACCTTGTTGGCGCGGCGGATGGCGGCCAGGCGGTCATGCAAAGCCGTGTCGTCCGCGCTGGCGGCCAGGGTCAGCAGCGCTTGCGGGTCGTCCATGACGCGTTCGCCGCAGACCTCCACCAGCAGGCGGGTTAGATCGGGGTTGGCTTCGAACAGCCAGCGGCGAAAGGTGATGCCGTTGGTCTTGTTGACGATCCGGTCCGGATACAGGCTGTGCAGGTCGCGGAACACGGTCTGGCGCATCAGGCCGGTATGCAGGGCGGAAACCCCGTTGACCTTGTGCGCGCCAAGGAACGCCAGCGTGCCCATACGCACCCGCCTGCCGTTCTGCTCGTCGATCAGGGATACCGCCGACAACAGCCCGGGGTCGCCCTTGCCTTCAGCCTGCAACTGATCCAAATGGCGGGCATTGAGCAGATAGATGATCTGCATGTGCCGCGGCAGCGTGCGTTCCATCAGATGCACCGGCCAGGTTTCCAGCGCCTCCGGCAGCAAGGTGTGGTTGGTGTAGGAAAACACCGCCTGGGTGATCCCCCAGGCTTCCGCCCAGGGCAGCGCGTGCACGTCCACCAGCATCCGCATCAACTCGACGACGGCGATCGCCGGGTGGGTGTCGTTCAACTGGACCGAGGCATGCTCGGCCAGCGTGCGGACATCGCCGAACTGGTGGATGTGGCGGTACAGCAGATCGTGCAACGAGGCGGAGGAGAAGAAATATTCCTGCCGCAGGCGCAATTCCTGCCCGGCGGGGCTGTCCTCGCTGGGATACAGCACCTGGGAGATGGCGTTGGCGCGCGCCCGGGCCGAAACGGCGCCGACATGGTCGCCTTGGTTGAACGCGTCCAGCCGCAACGGGTCCGGCGCCCGGGCCGACCACAGCCGCAGCGTGTTCACATGCCCGCCGCGCCAGCCGACCACCGGGGTGTCGTAGGCGACCGCCTCCACGGTTTCCGCAGGGTGCCAGACATGGCGCAGGGTGGTCTCATCCCCGGTCGGAACCCCGATCGGATCGACCGTGCCACCGAAGCCGATCATGTGGCTGACCTCCGGGCGCTCGAACTCCCACGGGTTGCCGAAGGACAGCCAGTTTTCTGGGTATTCGCGTTGCCAGCCATCCTTGATGACCTGGCGGAACAGCCCGTGCTGATAGCGGATGCCGTAGCCGTAGGTGGCGACCGACAGCGTGGCCAGGCTTTCCATGAAGCAGGCCGCCAGCCGACCCAGGCCGCCATTGCCCAAGGCGGCATCCGGCTCGATCTCGCGCAGCGAGTCCAGACTGACGCCGAGTTCGTCCAACGCGGCGCGCATCGGGTCCAGCAGGTTCAGATTGTTCAGGCTGTCGATCAGCAGCCGGCCGATCAGGAATTCCAGCGACAGATAATAGACCCGCTTGCGCTTATCGGCGTAGGTTGCGCGGGTGGACTGCATCCAGCGATCGACGATCCGGTCGCGCACGGTCAGCGCGGTGGCGACGAACCAGTCCCGCTCGGTGGCCACCAGCGGGTCCTTGCCGACCGAATAGGTCAGCTTGCCGACCACCGCCCGGCGCAGCGCCGCCACATCCTCGTCCTGCATCGGCAATGCCAGGCGGGACACGACCGGGTTGGCCAGTGGAGTCTTGGGCGGGTTCTGTCGTGGCCGGGGCTCGCTCATTATCCAGGTCCTTCGTCTCGGTCGAACTCGATCCGAGGGTCCCGCTTCGCCCGCCCGCCGCCCGGCGTCAAGCGAAGATGCCGCGCCCGGGTCGATTTACAATTTGCTCCCGAATGGGTGAAAGGCGGCCGAGGATTTCGCCGGACAAGGTTTGTCGGTATGGAGGGTGTTCCCACAAGGTCGGTCGCCCCGTTGTTTCCATCGTCATCTCCGGACTTGTCCTCATCGGGTTGGTTCGCCCCCCTGCTGCTGGCGCCGTTCGTCGGCAGTTTCGCCGGGGTGCTAATCCGCCGGCTGCCCGTCGGGCGCGATGTCGTCATGGCGCGCTCCCGATGCGACAGCTGCGGCCAGGCTCTGGGCGCCCGCGACCTGGTCCCGCTGGCCAGCTATCTGTGGCTGCGCGGCCGTTGCCGCCATTGCAAGGCGGCGATCGGCGGCTTTCATCCCGCTGTGGAACTGGCGGCGATCGGCATCGCGCTCGCCGCGATCTGGGTGGATGACGGCGATACGGCGCAGATCTGGGCCGATTGCGTGCTGGGCTGGACGCTGCTCGCTTTGGCCTGGATCGATTGGTTGCATTTGCGCCTGCCGGACAGCCTGACGCTGCCACTGCTGCTCGCCGGGCTGGCTGCCACCTGGATCTTGCAGCCCGAGGCGATCGGCGCGCACGCGCTGGGAGCGGCGCTGGGATTTCTATCGCTGGAAGCGCTCGCCCGGATCTACCGGCGCCTGCGCGGGCGGGAGGGGATCGGCCGCGGCGATGCCAAGCTGCTCGGCGCCGCCGGTGCCTGGCTGGGCTGGCAGGCGCTGCCCTGGGTGGTGCTGCTGGCGGCCCTGGCCGGGCTGGCGCTGGCCTTGCGGCTGCGCGGCGTCAAGCTGGACGCGGCCACAGCGCTGCCGTTCGGCCCCTGCCTGGCGGTCGCCATCTGGGCGGTTTTTCTGTATCTGCCCTGATCCCATGACTGATCCCTTGCGACCGCATCGCCCTGCCGCCACCCGCGCCGGTTTCACGCTAATCGAGATGATCGTCGTGCTGGCGATCCTGGGGCTGGCACTGGGCCTGGTGCTGACCCGCGGACCAGTTCGCAGTTCCCGGCTGGAGCTGGATGGCGCCGCGCGCGACATCGCCGGCGGCTTGCGGCTGGCCCGCGCCCAGGCGATCGCCGAGAACCGTCCCGTGGCGTTCAACATCGACGTCGTCCACGGCGCCGTCCGCACCGAGGACGGGCCGGTGCACGCGCTGCCGGCAGCGCTCACGATCCGCGTGCTGGCAGAGCGCGGCGGCGCCATTCCGGCCATCCGGTTCGCCCCCGACGGTAGTTCCTCGGGCGGGCGGATCGAGGTGATCGGCCAGGGACGGCGGATCCAGATCGGTGTCGATTGGCTGACCGGCCGGGTCAGGATCGTTGATGCGAGCTGATCGGACCGGGCGAACTGACCCGACCGGGCGTATCGACCCGACCGGGCGGGCGATCGCGCGACCCGATCGCGGCTTCACGCTGATGGAGATCCTGGTTGTGCTGGTGGTGCTCGGCCTGCTGATGGTCACGCTCGCCCAAGGCACCCAATTCGGCCTGCGCGCCTGGCAGTCCCAGGCCAGGCTGACCAGCGAGCGGGGCGATCTCGACGCCGTCGACCGCAGCCTGCGCACCTTGATCGAGCGGATAAATCCCGGCGGCTACCGCGGCGAGCGGCCGGACTTCGTCGGCACGCCGCGCAGCGTCACCTTCCGCACCGAGCTGCCAATGGCGGCCGGCGCCCTGGCCTCGCGCGAGGCCGATGTCACCGTGGCGGTGGACGCCGCCCACCGGCTACAACTGTTCTGGCGAAGTTTTTACCGCAACCCGATCGGCCCCTTGCCACGGCCCGGCGAAGCCCTGCTGCTGGAGGGCGTCGATCACATCGAAATCTCCTATTTCCAGCCGGACGCCGGCGCCCCGGGGAATAGCCAGGGCGGGAATAGCCAGGGCGGCGCCTGGCTTTCCACCTGGAACGGCATCGTGCTGCCCAAGCTGATCCGTATCCAGATCGTTTTCGAGAACGCCGCCCGGCCGCGCTGGCCGGACATCGTCGCAGCACCCCGGCGGGACAAACCCCGGGCATGAGATCCCGCCACGGCGAACGGGGTTTCGCCTTATTGCTGGTGCTGTGGTCGCTCGCGCTGCTGGCGCTGCTGGGCACGCAGCTTACCGGGTCGGCCCGCAGTCAGACCCGGCTGGCCGACAATCTGCGCGCCAACGCGATGGTGCAAGCAGCTGCCGACGGCGCTGCGCAGGAAGCCATCCTGCGCCTGCTGCAGCGGAGCTGGCAGAACGACGATCTGCGGCGGGTGCGGGTCGGCGCCACGACGGTCGAAATCCGGCTGGAGGATCAGGGACGGCGGATCAACCCGAACGCCACCCCCTATCCGGTGGTGCAAGGGCTGCTGGCCGCGCTCGGGTTGGATCAGGCCCGGGCCGCGGGGTTGGCGAAGGCGATCGTCGATTGGCGCACCGGGGTGAATTATTCGTTGTCCGGCGGCACCAAGCTCGACCAGTACCGCGGTGCCGGCCGGCCCTATGCGCCGACCAATCGCCCGTTTGAGAGTGTCGACGAAATGGGACTGGTGCTGGGCATGACACCGGAGCTGCTGGCGCGGATGAAGCCCTATATCTCGCTCTATCAGGAGGGCGATGTGCTGGTCGCCGCCCCCGGCAGCGCCGGTGCCCAGGCGCTGAACGAGGCGAGGCTGGTAAATCCCAACGCCGGCAGTCCCGGCTATACCAGCCCGAACCGGGTCATCCTGATCCGCGCGACCGCGGTCAACGGCTCCGCCCGGTTCACCCGTCAGCTGGTGGTGCGCATCCGGGATGCCGCGCAGACTGGCGACGCGCCGTATCAGATCCTGACCTGGGACACCGACGGCGAATGAGGGGCCGGCCCGGCCATCGCCCGGGTGTCGTTTCATTCGTCTCGCAGGGGACGCGCGAGCAGGTCCGCCATCAGGTCGGCCAGGCTGGAACGCCCGGACACCAGGGCAGCAACCGCCGCGCAGATCGGCATGTCCAGCCCCCCCGCATTTAGTTTCCTCCCATTCAGATTTTGGGCGCGGGCGAGCAGCGCCGGTGCGGTGGCGACGCCCTCGGTGACGCTGCTGCGTCCGGCGAGGATGCCGGCCAGGCTTTCGCCGCGCCCGAGCGCCTGGCCGAGGGAATAGTTGCGGCTGGAAGCTCCGGTGCAGGTCAGCAGCAGATCGCCGAGGCCCGACAGGCCCATGGCGGTTTCGCCCCGCCCGCCGAGTGCCAGGATCAGGCGCGACAACTCGGCCACCCCCCGGGTGATCAGTGCGGCGCGGGCGTTCTCGCCTAGGCCGGCGCCGATCACCGCACCGGCGGCGATGGCGATGACGTTCTTGGCGGCACCCCCGGCCTGGACGCCGATCGGATCGTCATTGCCGTACAGGCGGAATTGCGGGGTGGCGAGCAACCCGGTCAGATGCGTGCGAAGCGCCGGATCGGTGGCGGCGATGACCGCGGCGGCTGGCAGCAGCCGGGCGATCTCGGCGGCGAAATTGGGACCGCTGAGCACCGCGCAAGGTCGGCCGGGCTGCACCTGATCCAGGATTTCGAGCGGAAAACGATGGCTGCCGGCCTCGACGCCCTTGGCGCAGACCAGGATCGGCGTGCTGCAAGCAGGCAGGCGTACCACCGTTGCGCGCAGGTGCTGGACCGGCACCACAAGCAGGATCGCGCCCGACGCGGCCGGCAGGTCGGAAGTAACGGCGATCGCCTCGGGCAGGCGGATGCCGGGCAGCCGCGGGTTTTCCCGCGCCGCGGCGATCGCCGCGGCCCTGGCCGGATCGCGCGCCCACAGCGTGACCGAGCGGCCGGCGCGAAACGCCTGGATCGCCAGCGCGGTACCCCAGGCGCCGGCGCCGAGGATGGCGATCTCACTCATCTACCAACCGGATCACCTGCATGCCTTCCCCAGGCTCCCCGGTGCCAAGCCGGTCGAGCAGCGCCCGCAGGATATCCGCCGCCGCCAGCTCGAAACCGAAGGGCGGGTTTATCACCAACAGCCCGCAGCCGTTCAGCCGCGTCGGGTCCAGCGGCTCGCGCAGCCAGAGTTCGGCCGCGACAACATCGCCAATGCCGCTTTCGGCCAGCGCGGTGTGAAACCCGCGCACCGGCGCGCGGTGCTTGATCGGATACCAGGCGGCGAAGACCCCAGTGCGGAACCGCAACCAGCCGACGCGCAGGCCGGCGGCCAGATGGCCGAATTCGGCTTTATCCTCGTAAGGCGGATCGATCAGCACCAGGCCGCGCTTCTGCGCCGGCGGCAGCAGCGCGCCCAGCGCTTCCCAGCCATCCCGCCGGTGCACCGCCACCTGCGGGTCGCCGCGGAATTCGATTTTCAGCGCCGCGGCGTCCTCGGCATGCAGTTCGCAGCAGGCCATCCGATCGACGTCCCGCAGCAGCGCGCGGATCAGCGCCGGGGAGCCGGGATACAGCCCCTGCGCCCGCACTTCGCCGACAAAATCGGCCAGCGCCGCAGGCAAATCGGCCAGCGCCGCAGGCGGATCGTCCAGCAGCCGGGCGATGCCGGCGTGCCATTCGCCGGTCCGCTCGGCCGGGCCTGCGGACAGGTCATAGCGCCCGCGCCCGGCATGGCTGTCGAGCACGAAAATCGGCGCCGGCTTGCGCAGCAGCGCGCGGAGCAGCCAGATCAGCAGCGCGTGCTTCATGCAATCGGCGAAATTGCCGGCATGGAAGGCGTGCCGGTAGTTCACGTGGCGCCGACCGCCATATCCGGCGCCTCTAGCGGCCAGCGCGGGCGGGGGGCGAAATCCAGATTGTTCGCCGAGCCGAGCCGCAGCCGTTCGATCCCGGCCCAGGCCACCATCACCGCGTTATCGGTGCACAGGCGCGGCGGCGGGGCGATCAGGCGATAGCCATTGCCGGTGGCGGCGAGCTCCAGCGCGGTTCGGATCGCCGCGTTCGCCGCAACGCCGCCGGCAACGACCAGCAGGCTGGCTCGCGCGTCCATCATCCGCATGGCGTGCACCGCGCGGTCGGCCAGCACCTCGGCGACCGCGCGCTGGAAGCTGGCACAGATATCGGCGGCGAGCTCCTTGGCCAGCGCACCGGTCGGTTGGCGCGCCACCAGCTGCGCCACCGCGGTCTTCAGGCCGGAGAACGAGAAATCGCAGCCAGCGCGGCCGAGCAAAGGGCGCGGAAACGCGTAGCGGGAGGCATCGCCGGACGTCGCCAGCCGCTCCAGCGCCGGCCCGCCCGGCCAGGGCAGACCGAGCAGTTTGCCGATCTTGTCGAATGCTTCCCCGGCGGCGTCGTCCAGCGTGCCGCCCAACCGGCGGTAGCGGCCGACCCCCTCCACCGCCACGCACTGGCAATGCCCGCCGGAGATCAGCAGTAGCAGATAGGGAAATTCGGCGCCGCCTTCCACCAATCCCGGCAGCCGCGCGGTCAGCGCATGCGCCTCCAGATGGTTGACCGCGACATATGGAATGCGCCGCGCCAGCGCGATGCCCTTGGCGACGCCCGAGCCGACGATCAGGCCGCCGATCAGCCCCGGCCCGCCACTGGCCGCCACGCCGCCGAGCTGGCCGAAACCGATCCCCGCCTGGGCCATTCCCCGGCGCACCAGATCCGGCAAACGCGCCAGATGCGACCGCGCGGCGATCTCCGGCACCACGCCGCCATAGAGCGCGTGCTCCGCCTCCTGACCGAGCACCGCCTCGGCCAGGATCGTCCCGTCGGCGGCGAGCACCGCCATTGCGGTTTCGTCGCAGGAACTCTCGATCCCGAGCACCGGACCGATCAGCGAACCCGAAACAGGGCCGGTCTGCATTTGGATGATCTTTCCTTTAGGCTGCTGCGGTAATAGGACACGCGGATGACTGTCGCCCAGCCCCCTGCCGTCTCATCCTCCGTCGGCCCCAACCCATCTGGTTCCAAGCCGAGGCCGCATATGCGCTCGCTGCCGCTGCGGGTCGGCACGCGCCGCTCGCCGCTGGCGCTGGTGCAGACGCGGTTCTTCCTGGAACGGCTGCGCCAGGCCTGCCCGGTGCTGCGCATGCCTCTGTTCGGCGACCAGGACGTGTTTGAGGAGCACGCGATCAACACCACCGGCGATGCGGTGCAGGACCGCCCCTTGGCCGATATCGGCGGCAAAGGCCTGTTCGCTAAGGAAATCCACGAGGCCCTGGCCGACCGGCGGATTGATTTCGCGGTACACAGCCTGAAGGATCTGGAGACCGAGCTGCCATCCGGCATCGTGCTCGCCTGCACCCTGACGCGCGAGGACGCGCGCGATGCGCTGATCTACGGGCCCGCCTGTCACAGCTTTCCCGCCGGTCACGGCATGCAGGCCGGCAACGACCCGGCCGATCCCTATGCGGCGCTGCCGCTTGGCGCACGGATCGGAACATCCTCGGTGCGTCGCCAGGCGCAGCTGCTGCACGCGCGGCCCGACCTGATCTGCGCGACGATCCGCGGCAATGTGCAGACGCGGCTGGCCAAGATCGAGGCCGGCGATTTCGCCGCCTCCCTGCTGGCGCTCGCCGGGCTGCGGCGGCTTGGGCTGGAGCACCGCGCGAGCCTAGTGCTCGACCCCGACATCCTGGTGCCGGCCGCCGGCCAGGGCATCGTCGGCGTGACCGTCCGCGCCGACGACCGCGAATTTCTGGAGTTGCTGGCGGGGATCGAGGACCCCGAGGCCAAAGCGGTTTCCACCGCCGAGCGGGCGCTGCTGGCGGAATTGGACGGGTCCTGCCGCACGCCGATCGGCGGGTATGCGCGACTGCTGGCGGATGGCGGCCTGCATTTGACCGGGCTGGTGGCGCGCACCGACGGGTCTTTCCTGCTCAAGCGCAGCCTGCAGGGGCTGGTCACGGACGCGGCGCGGCTGGGCGCGGAACTCGGCGCCAGCCTACGCGCCGACAGCCCGCGCGACATCTTCGCCTGATCGCCAGGTTTTGGCCGGGGAGCATTTGGCCGGGAAGCATCAGGCCGGAGCGCATCGGGGGGCGGTTCTGATCACCCGCCCGCAACCGGGGGCCGACGAGACGGCGGGGCGAATTCTGGCTTTGGGCCTGGAGCCGGTGCTGGCGCCGCTGCTGCGGGTTAAGCTGCTTCCGGTCCGGCTGGATTTCGCCTGCGTGCAGGCCATTCTGGCGACCAGCGGCAATGCCATAGCCGGACTGGAGGGCATAGGGCTGGAAGGCAGGGGGCTGGCCGGTATGGACCGGTCGCGGCCCTTGCTGGCGGTGGGGGATGCCACCGCCGGGCGCGCCCGCGCGGGGGGATTTACCTGCGTGCACAGCGCCGACGGCAACGCAGAGGACCTGACGGCGCTGGCCTGCCGTCGGCTCGACCCGCTGGCCGGGACCCTGCTGCTCGCCTGCGGCAGCGGCCACGGCCTGAAGCTGGCGGCATCGTTGCGCCGGCAGGGCTTTCGGGTGCGGCGCCGGATTGTCTATGCCGCGGTGCCGGTGCGAACCCTGCCCAGGGCGGCGGTCGCGGCATTGCGGGCGGACCGGCTGCACGCGGCGCTGTTCTTCTCCGCCGACACCGCGCGCCAATTCGTCTCCCTGATCGACGCCACAGGCTTGCAGAATTCGCTGCGCGGGGTCCTCGCACTGGCTATCGGCGCGCCGGCCGGCATGGCATTATCCTCTCTTCCATGGGGCGATATACGGATCGCCGCCAGACCCAACCAGGACGAATTGCTGGCCCTTCTGATATGACAGAACCCCCATTGCCGCCGAAATCGTCCGCGATCCCATCGGTTCAGCCGAAGCTGGATACCCCGCGGCCGGCCATGCCCCAGCCAGGCGCCGCGCGCGCGGCGATTGCCCCGAACGTCGACAAGGTGCGGGCGGCCGCACGCGAGACGGTACCGCCGGTGACGCAATCACGCTCGCGGGCGCTGCCCGTGCTGTACTTCCTCGGCTTCGCCATCCTGGCGGGCGCGATCGTCTGGATCTGGCAGAACCCACCGCTGCCGCCCGAAGGCCCGGCTGGCACTTCGGTGGGGGCGCTGGAGTCCCGGCTCGACGCGCTGCAAACCCGGGTCGACCACCTGGATGCGCGGCCGGTCGAGCCCCTGTCCGCTGCGCCATTCGACCCGGCGCCGCTGCTGGCGCGGATCGCCGCACTGGAGACCCGCGCCGCCGGCTCGCCGGCCAGCCCTGCACCCATCAACCTCGCACCCATCAACCTCGCACCGGTTGAGGCGCGGATCGCCGCTTTGGAAGCCCGGCCGGCAGCAAGCCCCGCCGAAGCCGCGCTGAGTGAGCGCGTCGGACGGATCGCCCGCGTCCAGGCCGCCGGCGCCGCGCTCGAGGCGGGCCATAAACTGGGCAATCTGCCCGACGCGCCGCCGGCTTTGCTTGTGTTCTCCGATGCGGCACCGCCGACCGAGGCCGGCCTGCGGCTGGCGTTTCCGGCCGCTGCGCGCGCCGCGCTGCTGGCCAGCCGGCCGATCGACCCGGACCTGCCGGTGCTGTCGCGCATCTGGGGCCGGCTTCAGGAGCTGATCACCATCCGCCAGGGCGACCGCGTGCTGATCGGCGACCCCGCCGCCGGCGTAGTGGCGGCAGCCCAGCGCGCGCTGGATGCCGGCGACCTCGCCGGCGCGGTTGCCGCGCTGAACCGGCTGAACCCGCCGGCCGCGCGGGCGATGTCCGGCTGGACCGGGCAGGCGAAAGCCCTGCTGGACGCCCGCGCGGCGCTGGCCGCGATGGCAGCGCCCGGCTGATGGGGCGGGTTTTCCGGCTGCTGCTGCTTGCCGCCCTAGTGGTCGCGGTCGGGCTGATCCTGGCCTCGGTTCCCGGCCGCGTCACCGCCGAGATCGGCACCGTGTCGGTGGATTTTTCCACTCCCTTCGCCGTGCTGGTGCTGCTGCTGATGGCGGCGCTGACGCATCTGCTGCTCGGCCTGGCGCATCTGCCGGGCCGGATCGGCCATGGGGTATCCCGCCGCCGCCGCCGCGGCGGCGATCTGGCCACCACCCGCGCGCTGGTGGCGCTGGCCGCTGCCGATCCCGCCAGCGCGCGCCGCGAGTCCGGCCGCGCCCGGCGCCTGCTCGGCGACACCCCGCAGACGCTGCTGCTGACCGCCGAGGCGGCCCGGCTGGGCGGTCACGACGCCGAGGCGGCCGAGGCGCTGACGAAGCTCGCCGGGCATGAACACGCGTCGTTCCTCGGCCTGCGTGGCCAGTTGCGTCAGGCGATCGCCAAATCCGACTGGACCTCGGCCGGCGCGCTCGCGGCGAAAGCCGACGCCGCCTATCCCGGCGCCGCCTGGTTGCGCGACGAACGCATCCGGCTGGCGATCCGGGCCGAGGACTGGACCCAAGCGGCACGGCTGGCCGGCGACGGCGGGGCGAAAGCAGCCCTGGTCACCGCGTCGGCCGAGGCGGAGACCGATCCGGTTCGCGCCCTGGCGCTGGCCCGCCAGGCGTGGGAGGCGGATGCCTCGCTGGCACCGGCTGCACTCGGCTATGCCAGGCGGCTGCGCGCCGCCGGGCAGGACCGCCGCGCCGAACGGGTGCTAGCCGATACCTGGGCGATCCGCCCGCACCCCGATCTGGCAGCGTTCGTGCTGGCCCCGGTCACCCAACCGCAGGACGCGTTGCCAGCTGCCCGCAAGCTGGCAGCGGGAAACCCCGAGCATGCCGAAACGCATCTGCTGCTTTCCCGCGCCGCCCTGGCCGGTGGAGAGATCGCCGAGGCACGGCGGCAAACCCAGTTGGCACGGGAAGCGGGATTGAGACAGCGGCGGCTGTTCCTGCTGATGGCGCAAATTGAGGAAACCGCAGGCGGCCATGCCGACGCCGCCAGCGCCGCGTTACGCCAGGCCGCGCAAGCGGAGCCCGATCCGGTCTGGCGCTGCACCCACTGCCACACGCCGTCGCCGGATTGGCACGCCGCTTGCCCGGTATGCCTGACGCCGGGCGGCCTGGCCTGGGGCGGCTTGGCCCCCACCACCCCCAGCCGCACCCCTGGCGGGCTGGGCGGCGCGGTCAGGCGGCTTTTGCGTTCCGGATGAATTCCCGGATCCGGTCAGGGTCTTTGACCCCCCGGCTCCCTTCCACCCCGGAAGAAACATCGACCGCCGTGGCGCCGGTAACCCGGATCGCCTCGGCGACGTTGTCGGGGTGCAGTCCGCCGGCCAGCAGCCAGGGAGCGGGAGGCGTCCATCCACGCAGGATCGACCAGTCGAAGCGGACCGCGTTGCCCCCGGGGCGCGTCGCGTCAGGTGGCGGCTTGGCCTCCAGCAGCCAGGCATCGGCGCCGCCGGTATCGGCCGGCAGGTCGGCGCGGGTGGCGATGCCTTTCGGCCGCCAGACCGGCAGGCCGAATTCTTTGCGGAAAACCGAAAAATCCTGCGCGCCGCCATAAAGCTGCAAGACATCCAACGCGATCTCTCGCAGGACCGCCGCGATCGCCTCGATGGTGGGGTCGACGAACAGCCCCACAAGCGGCGGCCCGGCATCCGACCTTGCCGACAGCGAAGCCGCCTGGGCCGGCGTGACATGGCGCGGGGAGGCCGGGAAGAACACGAAGCCGATCCAGTCGGCACCCGCCTGCACCGCCGTGTCGAAGCCGACCGGATCGTTGATGCCGCAAATTTTGACCCGAATGGTCACGCGATTTCGGCGGCAATCGCGGCGGCCGCGGCGGTCGGATCGGCGGAGGCGGTGATCGGGCGGCCGACGACGATCCAGTCGGCCCCGGCGGCGACCGCTTCGCGCGGGGTCATGGTGCGCGCCTGATCGCCCCGATCGGCGTTTTCTGGGCGGATGCCGGGCACCACCAGCGCCGGCCCCTCGCCCAGCGCCTGACGCAGCATGGCGACCTCCTGCGGGCTGCACACCAGCCCGTCGGCGCCGGCCGACAGCGCCAGCCGCGCCAGCCGCAGCACCTGCTGGCTCGTGCCGCCGACCACGCCGGTCGCGGCAAGGGCGGCGGCATCGAGGCTGGTCAGCACGGTGACCGCCAGCAGCAGCGGCCGGGCCGGGCCGGCCTGGTCGGTCGCCTGATCGGCCGCCTGGCGCGCCGCCGCGATCATCGCCGCCCCCCCGGCGGCATGCAGCGTCAGGAAATACGGCGCCAGCGGCAGCACCGCGCGCACCGCTCCGGCAACGGTGCTGGGAATGTCGTGCAGCTTGAGGTCGAGGAAGATCGGCCGGCCGGCGCCGATCCCAAGATATCCGGCGGCGCCATTGGCGAGAAAGAATTCCAGCCCCAGCTTGAACATCCCGACCGAGCCGGCGCAGGCGCGCGCCCATTCGGCGGCGCGGGCGGGCTCGGCGGTATCCAGCGCGACGATCAGCCGACCCGAACCCCGAACGGTGGCCACGGTCACGCCAGCGGCGGCATCGGCGGCTGCCCGGCCCGCGCCCGCAAGGCGCGGATCTGGTCTTCCAGCAGCGCTACCCTTTGTTCCGCCAGACGCAGCCGGCGGCGGCGGCCGAATTCCGACACCCAGACCGTCAGCGCCCCGAACAGGAACGCCATTGCCGCGGCGCCGAGAACCGCGACCGACAGCATCATTTCGATGCTCCAATCAGTCGGCCACAGCGCCACCTGAACTATTGCCCGGTTCGACAGCGCGAACAGCAGCAGGAAAAGCAGCAACGGGACGGCGAGCAAAATAGCCATGACGGAACCTA
>JAYTXR010000167.1:0-21191 GCA_043742865.1 Acetobacteraceae bacterium | reverse complement strand
TCGACCGCGATCCTCGGGTTCGTTTCGGGAAAATTCGACATGACGTTTCCCTACGAGGTGTCGCTGCCGCTGCTGAAGGATGTGCTGTCGCAGTATCCGCAGGCGGTCTGCCAGGTCACGCCGACCAATGTCGCGGTCAATGTGCTGATGAACCAGGCGCCGCCATTCGACAATATCTTGCTGCGCCGGGCGGTGGCGCTGGCGCTCGACCGACGTGCGTTCATCCACATTCTCGGCGACGGAAAGGGAGATCTGGGAGGTGCCATGATGCCACCGCCCGAGGGCGTCTGGGGGCTGCCGCCGGACATGCTGCGCGAGCTTCCCGGCTACGATCCGGACGTGGAGAAAAGCCGCGGCCAGGCCCGCGGAATTATGCGCTCGCTCGGGTACGGCCCAGACCGGCGGCTGGCGATCAAGCTGTCGGCGCGCAATCTCGCGATCTATCGCGATCCCGCGGTGATCCTGTTGGACCAATTGAAATCGATCTGGATCGACGGCGAGCTGGAGTTAATCGAAACCGCCAACTGGGTGCCCAAGCTGATCCGCCAGGACTACCAGATGGGACTGAGCCTGGTTGGCAACGGCGTCGATGACCCGGACCAGCAATTCTACGAAAGCTATGTCTGCGGCTCGCGCACCTATATGGGCTATTGCAATCCCGACATAGACCGATTGGTGGATCAGCAATCGAGGGAGCCCGACCAGGCCAGGCGCCGGCAGATCGTCTGGGAGATCGACCGGCGGTTGCAGCAGGATGTGGTCCGGCCGATGATCTACTATACCCGCGCCGCCACCTGCTGGCGGCCGGAGGTCAAGGGTCTGACCCTGATGGTCAACAGCACCTATAATGGCTGGCGCATGGAGGATGTTTGGTTGGATCGCTAGCCGGGTTAGGCTGAGCGCAACAACCCTGGGAGAATTTCCATGCGTGCCGCCATTTACCGGCGAGGCGACATATTCGTCGGCGACATCCCGGACCCGCGCCCGGCCGAAGGTCAGGTGCTGGTAAAGACACTGTGCTGCGGCATCTGTGGTTCGGATTTGCACGCCGCCAAACATATGCAGCAGTTTTGCGAGCTGGCACGGCGCACCGGCGGACGCTGGGCGCTGGACCCCGCCCGCGATGTGGTGTTCGGCCATGAATTCTGCTGCGAGGTGGTCGAGCATGGGCCGGGCACGCCCAAACGCCTGAAACCGGGCGCCCTGGTCGTCTCCATGCCGATGACCCTGGCTGGCGGCACCGTGCAGGGCATCGGCTATTCCAACGACATCGCCGGGGGGTTCGCGCAATACATGCCGCTGGCCGATCGGCTGCTGCTGGAGGTGCCGAACGGCCTGCCCGCCGCGCAGGCCGCGCTGACCGAGCCGATCGCGGTGGGTTGGCATGCCGTGCAGCAGGCGCGGCTGACGGCGCAGGACGTGCCGCTGGTGATCGGCTGCGGGCCGGTAGGCCTGGCGGTGATCGCCTCGCTGAAGGTGCAGGGCGCGCATCCGATCATTGCCGCGGATTTCTCGCCGGCGCGGCGCGCGCTGGCGCGGCGGATGGGGGCGGACATCGTGGTCGATCCCGCCGAGGCGTCGCCCTACACCAGCTGGCAGGAAGCCGCCACGCCGACGGGCTACGATCCGAGCCGCTTCGCCCAGTTGTTCGGCGGGGGACCGAAGCAGCGTCCGGCGGTAATTTTCGAATGCGTTGGCGTACCCGGCATGATCCAGCGGGTGATGGAGGGTGCGCCACCGGGCGCGCGGGTCGTCGTTGTCGGTGTCTGCATGGAGACCGACCGTTTCGAGCCGTTCTTCGGCATCGTCAAGCAGCTGAACCTGCAATTCGTGCTCGCCTATACGGCGGAGGAATTCGCCACCAGCCTGGAGTTGATCGCCGATGGGAAGATCGATGTGACCCCGCTGATCACAGGCCATGTCGGGCTTGCCGGGGTGAGCGATGCGTTCGCCGATCTGGCGACCCCCGAACTGCACGCCAAAATCCTCGTCGATCCCTGGCGGTAGGAATTTTTATGCCGGGCAAAATGGTTTTATACGCCAGCGTCGGCGCGGAGTTGACGCAGTACGATGTGGATGTGGCGGCGGCCACGCTGACCCGGCGTGGTTCGGTCGGCCTGCCGGCCAACGTGCAGTATGTCTGGCCGCACGCCTCGCGGCGCTTTCTGTATGCCGCGACCAGCGATGGCGCCTCCGGCATGGGGCTCGCCGGCCGACGCCATCACGTCAGCGCTTTCCGGATCGATCCGGATACCGGTGCGCTGGCGCTGCACGGCGAGCCGATCGCGCTGCCGTCGCGTCCGATCCACATGGCGACCGACATCCGATCCGAGCATATCCTGGTCGCGTTCAACAATCCGGGCGCCATTCGGGTCTACCGGATCAACCCCGATAACACCCCGGGCGCGGACGTGGTGCAGCCGGGGCCGATCGATCCCGGCATCTTTCCCCATCAGGTGCTCCCGACGCCGGACGGGCGGCAGGTGATTTTGGTCTCCCGCGGCCATGACCCGTCCGCCGGCCAGCCGGAGCAGCCGGGGTCGTTGCATCTGTTCGATTTCCACGCCGGCGTATTGAGCCACCAGGCCGTTATTGCCCCGGACGGCGGCTACGGCTTCGGCCCGCGCCATCTGGATTTCCACCCGTCGATGCCATGGGTCTATGTGTCGCTGGAGCGGGAGAACCGGCTGGATGTGTTCGAGTTAAGCCACGGCGTGCTGTTGCCGACACCGCGGTTTCGCCAAACCACGCTGGCCAATCCGGAGCCTGGTCCGGGCCGCCAAATGGTCGGCACGGTGCATGTGCATCCGAACGGACGCAATGTTTATGTCGCCAACCGGGCCAATGACACGACGGAAGTTGCTGGCCAGCAGGTGTTCGTGGGCGGGGAGAACTCGCTGGCGGTGTTCGCGATCGACTCCGCCAGCGGCGAGCCTACGCTGATCCAGCACATCGACACGCACGGCATCCATCCCCGAACGTTTCATATCGACCCCAGCGGGCGTCTGCTGGTGGTGGCGCATATCATGAGCTTAAAAATCCACGACGGCGACGCCATCCGCGACGTGCCTGCGCGGCTGTCGCTGTTTCGCATCCTGCCGGGCGGCAGGCTGGAGTTTGCCCGGGCCTACGATGTTGATGTGGGTGAGCGGACGATGTGGTGGATGGGGATGATGGAGTTGCCCGCCAACCAGGGTGCATGAGTGGGGATATGCCGGCGGTGGAAAAAGGCGGCGGATTGGCATCCGCCCTACAGGGCTGCGTGCCTTTGAGGCCCGGACCGACATCGGCTTGTTGGAAAGCTCTGCCGGGCGTGCCAATCCTTGATCGCTGGGATGGGGCTGGCTCGGGATGATGGGTTGCGCTGCGCTTGCCCATCCTACAGATACGGCAGCAACAATCGTAATCCGGCATCGCGCACCCGGACCGGCATCGGCCTGCCGGAAAGCTCGGCCGGGGTCAGCTTCTCCCAGCATTTGCTCAGCATCAGCGTCCGCAGCACTTCCGCGAGGTCGGCGCTGTAGACTTCCAGGTTCAGCTCGAAATTCAGCCTGAAGCTGCGCATGTCCCAGTTGGAGCTGCCGATCAGCGACCAGGTTCCGTCCACTTCCATCAGCTTGGAATGTTCGAATGGCGGCCTGTTCTTCCAAATCCGGCAGCCGGCCGCCAGCAGCGGGCCGATATTCGCGCGCATGGCGAAATCCACCAGCCGATGGTTGCTTTTTGCCGGCACGATCACGTCCACCGAAACGCCGCGCAGGGCGGCCAGCGACAGCGCGCTGATCAGCCGCTCGTCGCACAGAAAATACGGCGTCATCACGGTGACCGAACGCCGCGCGCAGGTGATCGCCATCAGCGTGACCAGCTCGATCTTCTCGATATCCTGGTCCGGGCCGGCGGTCACCACGCGCGCGGTCTGCTGGCCGGTTTCGCTCAGTGGCGGAAACCAGGCCGGCCCGGCCAGCGTCTCATTGGTCTGCATCAGCCAGTCATTGGCGAACGCTGCCACCAGCTGTGCGACGACCGGTCCGGTGATAGCAAAATGCGTGTCCAGCACAAGGTCGGATGGGTGTAGCGCCTGGACATTCTCCGCACCGATATTCAGCCCACCGGTAAAACAATGTGTGCCGTCCACGACCAGGATCTTCTTGTGCAGACGCAGATTGAGGAACGGCATCTGCCACGGCAGCAGCGAATGCATGAACCGCTCGACCGGCACGCCGGCGCGCCGCAGCCGCCGGTAGGCGGGGGAACGGAAATAGCCGCCGCCGATCCCGTCAATCAGCACACGGACCGCCACGCCGCGGGCATGGGCTGCCGCCAGCGCGTCGAGGAACGGGCTGCCGGCGGTGTCGTCGCGCAGGATATAGCTGCACAGCCCGATGCTGATCCGCGCAGCATCGATCGCGGCCAGCATCAGCGGGTAGGCCTCGTCGCCGTTATGCAGCGTCGTCACCTTGTTGCCGCCCAGGGCCGGCCGCCCGGTGGTCAGCGTCGCGGCGCGGTCCAGCGCCGCCAAATGGTCGTCGCGGCCGCTGTCGCTGGCGGGTTCGGTGGAATCACCGGCCGGGAGCGGTGTATCGCGCAGTTCCTGCGCCCGGCGTTGCACCCGGTTGATCCCGAGCAAATAGTAGATCGCCCCGCCGATGAACGGCGACAGCCAGGCCAGCCCGATCCACCCGGTCGCCGAACCGACATCGCGCTTGCGCAGCAGCACATGCACGCTGACGGTGCTGGCCACGGCGATATGCAGTACCAGAACGAGTGCGGCCTGTGGTTCCGACAGTAAGAAGCTGAAATAGCTGGACGGGGTCACTTCCCGGCGCCGATCAGGCCGCTTCCGCCACGCTGGCCACGATTTCGAGCGCGACCACAATCGGGTGATGATCGGAGGCTTCGCGCGGCAGGATGCTGGAACGAATGCAGCGCATCCCCCGGACCAGGCAGCGGTCGAGCCGCAGCGGCACGAAATCCGCCGCGATATGGGTCGGATGCCGCGGCCCGACATCGTGGAAACCCGACACCATGGTCGGGCCGACCAGATTGTAGTCGCCCAGCACTGCCGCGCGGGGTGGCAGCGCCTGGGCGATGCGGTGCAATTGCCGCCGGTTCAGCACCTGGCCATGCGACAGATGCACATTGGCAACCGCGAACGGTCCGAGGTTCAGGATTTGCGCCACCCGCTGCACCAGCGCGCCCGATTGCAACTTCAGAATGCGCGGTTCGGTAAAAAATTCCGCGTTCTGCCACATCGCCAGGCCATGGATACGCCCAGGCAGCGGACAGCGCCGGTAATGCCCCCCGAGGATCGCCGGCAGCCGGTCCATCTCCCGTGTGGCTTCCTGCATCAGCAGCAGGTCCGGCCGCTCGCGGCGCACCAGGGATGCGACGTCGTTCACGGTGGCACCGGTAAGGCGCAGCAGGTTCCAGCTGATGATCTTGGTCATGAAGGCTCTCTGTACCGCTGGAATATGGAGGAAGCGAGAATGCCACGACCCGGGCTCGGGCGCGCGCGCATATTTGCTCTACGGCGGCGGGCCGGCTTTGGATGCGGCCGGGGTCAATCCGGATCGCGGATCGCATGGCGCAGGTGCTCGCGAATTTTCTGCCTGGCCTCGGCCGGAACCGCGTCATCGATCGCGGCCTGCAGAAGCAGCATCCGGCGGCGGGAATCATGCAGCTGGTCGAGCAGCGACAGCACGATCGGCAAAGCCTCCTCGTCCACGTTCAGTTCCACCTGAAGGGTGACGATCAGCCGCACCCGGGCGACGTCGATCGCCTCGAACCGATAGACGCCCGGCTCCCCCTGTGGGCGCACCCAGTCATTGGCGATCCATTGGCGCAATGTTTCCACCCGCAGGCCGGCGATTTCCAGGCATAGCTGATCGAGCGTCATCCGCCGGTCTCCAAATCCCGCCCCAGATCCTGGCGGGGATCGAATTCCGGCTTCGACTGGCGTTCGCGCAGGAATGCGGCAAGTGCCTCATCGGCGGGATCGAGCACGATCTTCAGCGTCACATACTGATCGCCGGCCGGCCGGTTGGCCCGGGCCGGAATGCCGCGGCCGCGCAGCCGCAGCCTTGTGCCGGTGTTCGACTGCGCCGGCACGGTCATGCTGACCGGCCCGGTGGGCGTAGGCACGCTGATCTTACCGCCCAGCACCGCCTCGGCGACGCTGATCGGCACGTCGATCCCGATATCGTTGCCGGTACGGGTGTATAGCGGATGCGCCAGGATATGGATCTCGATCAGCGCGTCGCCGGCCGGCTCGCCGCCGATCCCGGGGCCACCCTGGCCCTTCAGCCGCAGCATCTGGCCTTGCTCGATGCCGGGCGGGATCTGCACGTCCATGCTCTTGCCTTCCGGCAGGCTGAGCCGGCTGGTGGTGCCGCGCACGGCATCCAGGAAAGGCACGTCGAGCGAATAGACCCGGTCGCGTCCGCGCATCCGCATTCCTTGTCCGCCCGCCTGGCCGCGCCCGAACAGGTCGGAGAAGATGTCGGAGAAATCCTCCGCGCCGTCCATTTCGGAGTGGTATTTGCGTCCGCCCGGCCCCTGCGCGTACTCCGAATAAGATGGCCGCTGCGGCCGTTCCGCCCCGGTACCGTCGATCTCGCCGCTGTCGTAGCGGGCGCGTTTGGCGGGGTCGGACAGAATGTCATAGGCCGAGGCGATGGCCTTGAACCGTTCCTCGGCCGCCTTGTTGCCGGGATTGAGGTCGGGGTGATTGGTTTTCGCCAGCTTGCGGTAGGCCGCGCGGATTTTGTCGGCGGCGGCGTCCTTCGGCACGCCGAGGATCTCGTAAAGGTCTGTCGGCATGCTCATTGCCGGGTATGGTAGTGGCTGGACGCGCGTATCTCAACCCGCTGGGATGGCGCGAATTTCGCAACGGAGGCTCGGGCTTGTATTTCGATTGGCGGCTGTGGCGGATGACCGAAGGGCTGCGCGGGCGCATCCTCGGCTGCGTGGCGCTCGGCTTGCTGGCGCTGGCCGCCGGCATCGCGCGGTTCGCGTTCGTCGGGCTGTTCCTGGCCGGGGTTTTCCACGGCGCCGATTTCACTGCCTCGCTGAAGCTGCTGGCGGCGGCGGGGGCCGCGATCCTGCTGCGGGCCGGGCTCGACCATGCCCGCACCATGGTGGCTCATGCCAGTTCGGATCGGGTGCAGGCAAAGCTGCGGGCACTTCTGTACGATCGCATCGTCGCACTGGGGCCGGCCTGGTTCGCCGGCGAGCGGACCGGCGGGGTGATGCTGTCGATGATCGACGGCGTCGAGCAGCTGCAAACCTTCTTCGGCCAGTATCTGCCACAGGTCTGCATCGCCGCGTTCGCGCCGGTGGCGATTTTTCTGTTCATGGCGTGGTGGGATGTGCCGGTGGCCTGCGTGCTGCTGGGCGCCGCGCTGTTCACGCTGGTGCTGCCGGCCGCGGTGCACCGCAGCGATCGCAGCGCAGCCCTGGAGCGGGGCCGCAACTTCAAGCAGTTCGGCGAGGAATTCCTCGATGCAATGCAGGGCCTGCCGAGCCTGAAGGCGTTCGGCCGGAGTGCCGCCTATGGCAGGCGGCTCGCAGCCAAGGCGCGGGCGCTGTCGGACAGCACGTTGCGGGTGCTGGGCCTCAGCATCCTGACCCGCTTCATCACCGATTTCGGCTGTGCGTTCGGCGCCGCCGCGGCGCTGATCCTGGGCGCGTGGCGGGTATCGGAGGGCCGCATGAGCCTGGCCGCGCTGCTGATCGTGCTGATGGCGGGCACCGAGATCTTTCGCCCGTTGCGCGACCTGCGCTCGGTGCTGCACCAGGGCATGATCGGCCAGTCGGCCGCGACGGGCGTGCATGCGCTGCTGGAGCAGGCGACATCGATGCCCGCCGGCGGCGGCGAGAAGCTGGGGGCGCTGTCGCCGACCATCGAGTTCGACGATGTCGGCTTCGCCTATCCGGGCGGGCGGGGCGCGGCGCATGACGGCCTCGGCTTTCGGGTCGCCGTCGGCGAGCGGATCGGCATCGTCGGGCCCTCGGGGGCCGGCAAATCCTCGATCGTGCGGCTGCTGCTGCGCCAGCACGATCCGCAATCAGGCGCCATCCGGATCGGCGGGCGCGACCTGCGCCAACTGGACCCCGATCAGCTGCGGTCGATGATCGCGGTGGTCGCGCAGGATATTTATTTGTTTCACGGCACCATCGAGGAGAATTTGCGGCTGGGCCGGCCCGATGCCAGCCACGCGCAGATGGAAAGCGCTGTGGCTGCGGCGAATTTGCAGGATTTCATCCTGGGCCTGCCGGATGGTTACGCGACGCTGATCGGCGAACGGGGGGCGATTCTGTCCGGCGGTCAGCGCCAGCGGCTGGCGATCGCGCGCGCGCTGTTGCGCGATGCGCCGATCCTGATCCTGGACGAGGCGCTGTCGGCGGTGGACGCCGAAAACGAGGCCACCATCCAGCAGGCGCTGGACCGGCTGATGCAGGGGCGCACCACGCTGATCCTGGCGCACCGGCTGTCCAGCGTCATCGCCGCCGATCGCATTCTGGTTTTGGGGTCCGGGCGCGTGGTGCAGGCCGGTACCCACGCCGAGATGATCGCCGAACCGGGTCCGTATCGCCGTCTGATGGGCGCCCAGGCTTGGGAGGGTACCGCCAGGGAGGATACCGGTGCGGCGATCGTCGAGCTTGCCAATGGCGGGAAGTCGATTGCGGCCCCGGCCGGAGCGGAGGCGCCGCGGGTCGAAACCGCCCCGCTCGATCCGGACGCGGCGGAAATCGGCTGGGGTGTCACGCTGGCCACGCTGCTCGGCTTCATCCGTCCCTGGCGCGGGCAGCTTGTCGCCACCGTGCTGTTCGGTATCGGCCGGGTCGCGGCGTTCGTCGGCGTCGGCGTGCTGGGCGCCTGGGTGATCGCCGATGTCGCGGCGGGCCGCGACTTTACCGGCCCCGCGGTGGCGCTGCTGGTGGCGGCATTGCTGGCCGGGCTGCTGCACTGGCTGGAATCCTATTTGGCGCATCACATGGCCTACCGGCTGCTGGCGGAAATGCGGATCGGCCTGTTCGCCAAATTGGACGCCCTGGCGCCGGCCTATCTGCTGGCCCGCCGCTCCGGCGACCTTGTGGCGCTGGCGACGCAGGATATCGAGACCGTAGAGTATTTTTTCGCCCACACCGTCGCCCCCGCCGTGGTCAGCGTGCTGGTCCCCGCCACGGTGCTTGCAATGCTGGCCTGGTTCGCCTGGCCGTTGGCGATGGGGCTGTTGCCTTTCCTCGCCTTTGCCGCGTTGTCGCCGGTGGTCGGACGGCGGCGGATCGACCGCATGGGGTCGCAGGCCCGCAATGCCCTGGGGTTGCTGTCCGCGCATGTGACCGAGACGATCCAGGGGCTGGCGGACCTGATCGCCTTCCAGGCGACCGAGGCCAGGCGCGCGGCGTTCCTGGCGCGCGTGCGCGAGTACCAGGATTTACGGCTGGCGCTGCAACGAGATCTGTCGGGGCAGAACGCGTTGCTGGAAATCGCCACCGGCTTCGGCGGCCTGGCGGTCGCCGCCATTGGCGCCGCCCTGGTGGCGCAGGGATGGATCGGCGCCGGCTTCCTGCCGGTGGCGATCCTGATTTCGGTGGCAGCGTTCCTGCCGATCTCGGAAATTGCCCAGGTCGGCCGCCAACTCGCCGACACCATCGCCTCTACCCGCCGGCTGCATGTGGTGCAGGCCGAGCCGGTGCGGATCGTCGATGGGCCGCAAACGCCATCCCCGGTCCAGGGCGGCTCGGCCATACGTTTCGAGGACGTGACCTTCGCCTATCAAGACCGGCAGACCCCGGCGCTTCAGCGGGTGAATTTCGCCATCCGGCCCGGCACCACGGTTGCACTGGTCGGCGCGTCCGGCGCGGGCAAAACCACGATCGCCAACCTGCTGCTGCGCTTCTGGGACCCTGGCAGCGGGGTGGTGCGGATCGACGGCATCGATCTGCGGCAATGGTCTCTGGACGCGCTGCGCGGCCGCATCGCCCTGGTCGCCCAGGACACCTATCTGTTCAACGACACGCTGCAGGCCAATATCCGCATCGCCAACCCCGACGCCTCGGCCGAGGATTTGTGTCGCGCGATCGAAAATGCCGCACTTGCGGAGTTCGTCGCCAGCCTGCCGGAAGGGCTCGCCACCCGCGTCGGCGAACGCGGCGTGCAATTATCCGGCGGCCAGCGCCAACGCATCGCCATCGCCCGCGCGTTCCTGAAAGATGCGCCGATCCTGGTGCTGGACGAAGCCACCTCGCATCTGGATGCCATCAGCGAGGCGCAAATCCGCGCCTCCCTCGACGCGCTGATGCAGCACCGCACCACGATCATCATCGCCCATCGCCTGTCCACGATCCGCTCCGCCGACCTGATCCTGGTGCTCGCCGACGGACAGGTCATCGAAGACGGCACGCATTCCGATCTCCTGGCCCAAAGCGGCCCCTATGCCCGTCTGGTCGAGCGGCAAATGGCGGCGGTTAAATAAGGCGGGGGGTTTTGCCCCGGTCCCTGGACCGGCTTTCTTACCGCACGCCGCTCGGCCACAGAACGACGCGGATGGTTTGGAGCAGGATGACGATGTCGAACAGGATGGAGAAGTTTTTGACGTAGTACAAATCGTAGCTGAGCTTGGAGCGGGCGTCGTTGACCGAGGCGCCATACGGATAGTTGATCTGTGCCCAGCCGGTCAGGCCGGCTTTGACCATGTGGCGTTCGTTATATAGCGGGATTTCCCTGGCCAGTTCGGCGACGAATTGCGGCCGTTCCGGGCGCGGGCCGACGAACGACATGTCGCCGGCGAGCACGTTGAACAGCTGCGGCAACTCGTCGATCCGGGTGCGCCGCAGGATCGCGCCCACCCGGGTGATACGGTCGTCCTTGGCCCTGGCCCATACCGCGCCGCCGGCTTCCGCGTTCACGCGCATGGTCCGCAGTTTCAGGATGCGGAAATGGCGGCCGTTCTGGGTGACCCGCTCCTGGCGGTAGAAGATCGGCCCGGTGCCCTCGGCGCGAATGGCGATCATGGCCGCCAGTAAAAATGGCGAGGCCGGCAACAGCACCCCGGCGGCGGCCAGAAGGTCGAACCCCCGCTTCAGAAAGCGGTCCAGCAGGCCGAAATAGAACCCGTCGGAGTACAGGATCCAGCCGAGATCCATCCGTTTCAGGTCGACGCGGCGGATTTCGCGCTCGATGAAGCTCAGATATTGCACCACCGGAAAGCCGGCTTTCTTGCATTCCAGCAAAGGGTGCAGGTCCATCCCCCGCCGGTCGTCGGGGGCGACCACGATCTCGTCGGCCCGGACGGCCCGCGCCGCCGCCAGCACGTCGATCTCGCTGGACAGCAGGATCCGCACGGTCGGATCGCCGGCCAGCCTTGGGTCGATTTTGCCGAAGGCCGGATCCTGATGAAAGGCGACATCATATTGCAGGTTGCTACCCTCGCGGCTGAGCATCCACAGCAGATCCCAGGCCCGCTCCCCCGCACCCACCACCAGCACATGCCGGCGCAGCACCCGCCGGCGCAGCAGCACCGACACCGCCAGTCGCGCGGTGAACGCGCATCCGGCGAAGCACAATCCGGCCAGCGCGAAGGTCAGGCCCTGACGCTGCCTGGCAAGCCGCGCGAACAGCGCGGCATCGATATCCGGCAGCAGGATCGTCAGGATCAGCCCGATGGCGGCGCCCATGCCCACCACCAGCGGCACGCGCGACAACGATTTGCGCGTCTCCAGCATCGCCTCGCGGCGGTAGAGTCCCATCGCGTACAGGGCGAGCAGGTCGGCGATCGGATAGATGCCGCACCAGACGTCCAGCGGCGGCGCCAGCAGCGTGATCGGCGCCGGCCAGCCGGCCCACAGCACCAGCGGCCAGACCAGCCCCACCAGGCACAGATCCAGCACGAACAGCGCCGCGCCGGCGGTGATCATCGAGAGTTTCAGTAGAGGCATCAATCGTCGCCGATCCCGGAAAGTTCGACATTACTCAACTTTTGATTGAGCGGTGTCCCAATCTAGGTCAACTCTGGCGGGTTCCAAAAGTTTCCGCGTTGTGTTGCCCAAGTTTTGGAGAATCAGCATACGGATGCGGACGCTGGCGGTCGAACGAGATCGGCAGACCGACGATTTTCATCCCGCTGCCGGGCAAAGTGCGCATCAGGTCGACCGCGGCGAGCTGTTCGGTCTGGGCCAGTTCGCCGATGTCGTTGACCGGCGAGCAGGGCACCCCGACCGCGCCGAGTGCCGCCATCCAGTGATCGCGCCCGCCGGTGAGCAGCACCGGCTGCATCCGTTCGACCAGAGCGGATCGGTTGACCGCGCGCTTGCGGCCGTCCTCGAATCGCGGGTCGGCCGACCATTCGGGGTGGCCCATCGCTGCGGCGCATTTGACGAATAGCCGGTCATTGCCGGCGGCGATGCAGATCGGCCGGTCGGCCGTCTCGAAGGTCTGATACGGCACCAGCAGATTGCTGCCGGTGCCGTGGCGCACCGGCAGCTGGCCGGTGATGTGATAGTTGTTCAGCGGGCCGGACACCCAGCTGACGGCGGTCTCGAACAGCGACGTATCGATCACACAACCTTTTCCGGTGATGTGGCGCTGCTGCAGCGCCGCCAGCGCGCCGATCACGCACCACATGCCGGTCGCGGCGTCGTTGATCGCAGGCGCACAGAAGGTCGGCGGGTCCTCGGGCCGGCCGGTCAAGGTCATTACCCCCGAATAGGCCTGCAGCAGCGGATCGAAGCCGGGGGCGAGCCGCAGCGGACCCTGGTAGCCGAACGCCCAGATCGAGCAGTAGATCAGCCGCGGATTGACCTCCAGCATCGCCTCCGGCCCGATGCCGCATTCGCCGACGATGCCGGGCCGCAAATTCTGGATCAGGATGTCCGCGTCCTTGGCCAGCGCCTTCAGCGCGGCGATGTCGGCCGGGTTCTTGATATCGAACGTCACCGATTTCTTGTTGCGGTTATTGGCACGGAACATCGCGCTGTCGCCGTCGATGAACGGTGGTCCCCACAGCCGCGCGTCGTCGCCGCCATCCGGCTTTTCCACCTTGATGACCTCCGCCCCCATATCCGCCAGGATCGCGCCGGCAAGCGGCCCGGCATAGGCCTGACCGATTTCCAGAATCTTTATGCCGGCGAGCGGTGCGGTCATGCGGTGATTTTCCCCTATATGCGGCGTGATTACACGCTGCCGGGGGCGGGGTCCGCAAGCCTGGCCCCCGTGCAGCGATGTCTCAGTTTGACTGTCTGCAAAGGGTGGACAGCGGAACCAGGGATCCGAGAAAAAATAATTGCATCCGTTTAGGAGACGCCCCCCTCGTCAAGGCCGGCCATGACGGTTGCTTCTGGCGATGCCAAACTTGAAGCGATTATCCTTACTCAGATACTAAAGTTGTCCCTTGGCTAACAGGGTCATGGCAGCACACGCAGATCTTATTGCGGTCGGGATCGCGAAAATACGCTCCATAATAATCAGCGTGATACTGCGGTCTCAAAGCCGGAGCGCCGTCGCCGGCACCTCCGTTTTCAATCGCCCAGGCGTAAGCCTGGTCCACGACGTCCCGGTTTGAGGCGAGTAGTGCGACCATCTGGCCGTTTCCCGGATTTGAAGCTTCGCCATCAAAGGGTCGGCCAATAAGAAATAATGGCCTTGCAATACCTTCCTCCATCCAGCCGGCCCAAGATTTTTCCGGCTGTGAGAATTTCAGGACAAACCCAAGCTTTCCCATGATGCCAGAGTAGAAAGCAAAGGATCGATCAAAATCTGTTACCCCGACGTGAACATGCGACAGCAGCATGGGTCGACCTCGTATTATGTGGCCGGGCGACGATCAGAGCCTAGCCCCGATGGTCCAACCCGATGTCAAGAACCGAGGCGCTGTGCGTCAGCCAACCGATCGAAATCAGATCGACGCCGGTGGCGGCGACTTCCGGGGCGGTGGCGGGGGTGATGCGGCCGGAGGCCTCGGTGATGGCGCGCCCGCCGACCATCGCGACGGCCTGGCGCAGCATATCCGGCGCCATGTTGTCCAGCAGAACCGCGTCCACGCCGAGCCGCAAGGCTTCCTCCAGCTGGGCCAGCGTATCGACCTCCAGCTCGATCTTCACCAGATGGCCGATTCCGGCCCGGGCGCGTTCGACCGCCTGGCGGACGCCGCCGGCGATGGCCACGTGGTTGTCCTTGATCAGCACCGCGTCATCGAGGCCGAAACGGTGATTGGAGCCGCCGCCGACCCGCAGCGCGTATTTTTGCGCCGCGCGCAGGCCGGGCATGGTTTTTCGGGTGCAGCAGATGCGCGCCTTGTGGCCCCCGGGGACATTGGCGATGGCATCCACGATCGCGCGCGTGGCAGAGGCGACCCCGCTCAGATGACTGAGGAAATTCAGCGCTACCCGTTCGGCGGTCAGGATGCCGCGCGCGGGTCCGCTGACCGTGGCGATCCGGTCGCCGGGGACGATACGCGAACCGTCCGGTCGTTCGATCTGGATCGCGATGGTGGGGTCCATCAGGCGAAACGCCGTCAGGGCGAAATCCAGGCCGGCGACGACGCCCGGTTGGCGCGCCATCAGGGCGGTGTCGGTGAGTGCATCTTCCGGCACGATGGCGTCCGTGGTCAGGTCGCCGGCGCGGCCGAGGTCTTCCAGCAGCGCCGTGCGCACCTGCGGCTCGATCAGGATTTGCGGCAGCTTGGGGACCGACATTCAGACCGCCAGCATGCGCTCGACCGCCAGTCTGGCGCGCCCGGCGATGGCGGGGTCGATGGTCACCTCGTGGGTCATCGTCTCCAGCGCCAGGCGGATATTGCCCAGGCTGATCCGCTTCATATGCGGGCAGAGGTTGCAGGGTTTGATGAATTCCACCTCCGGATGATGCACCGAGATGTTGTCGGCCATCGAGCACTCGGTCACCAGCACCACGCGGGCCGGCTTGTGGCGGGCGACATAGGCGGTCATGTCTGCGGTCGAGCCGGCGTAATCGGCCTCCGCCACCACCTCCGGCGGGCACTCCGGATGCGCCAACACCACCACGCCGGGATGGCTTTTGCGGACTTGCCGGATATCCTCGGCGGTGAAGCGCTCATGCACCTCGCAATGCCCGGCCCAGGTGATGATCTTGACCTTCGTCCGGGCCGCGATGTTCTGCGCCAGATATTCGTCGGGCAGCATGATCACCCGGTCCACGCCCAGCGATTCGACCACTTTTTGCGCATTGCCGGAGGTGCAGCAGATGTCGGATTCCGCCTTCACCGCGGCGGAGGTGTTCACATAGGTAACCACGGGCACGCCGGGATAGCGTTGGCGCAGCAGCCGGATATCGGCCGGCGTGATCGATTCCGCCAGCGAGCAGCCGGCCCGCAGATCGGGGATCAGCACGGTTTTGGCGGGGTTCAGCAGTTTCGCGGTCTCGGCCATGAAATGCACGCCGGCCAGCACGATCACATCGGCATCCACGGTCATCGCCTCGCGCGCTAAAGCCAGGCTGTCGCCGGTGATATCGGCGACGCAGTGAAAAATCTCCGGCGTCTGGTAGTTATGCGCCAGGATCACCGCATTGCGCTGGCGCTTCAGCGTCAGGATGGCGTCGATATCGTCGGCGAAAACCGGCCACTCGATCGGCGGGATGAATTTCTTGACCCGGTCGTAAAGCGGGGCAGTGCGGGTGAGGAGTTCCGACGCGTGCATGGCAGCCTCTGTGCTCGATGTGAGCATTATAAGGGCCGCCCGAACCTCTGCGTCAAGACCCTATTATGCTCAATTTAAGCATAATAGGGTCTTGATATCGCTGCACCCGAACACGCCCATCCACGCAGCCATCGAAGCGCTCCATCACGGCCGCCTCCGCGGCACGGCCGATCAGGATGACCCGTTTGCCTTGCAAATAAAAATTCAGCCGACCCGAAACGACTTCACCGCCGCCTCGTCAAACACCAGCCCGAAGCCTGGCGTCTGCGGCAGCACCAGCTGGCCGTGTTCGATCGGCGGGGTTTGCTGGAACAATTTCAGCATCCACGGCATGTATTCCACGGTCAGCCCGTTCGGCACCGCGGCGATCAGATGAAGATGGAATTCCGGGATCACATGGCTGACCACGGGCAGGTTGAACGCCTCGGCCATGCCGGCCACCTTTAACCATTGCGTGATGCCGCCGACCCGGATCAGGTCGATCATCACGATATCGACCGAGCACGCCTCGATCATGTGGCGGAACGGCACGATGCCCCAAACATACTCGCCCCCGGCGATCGGCGTGGACAAGGCCGCATTGACCCGCGCCAGGCCCTGGTAATCCTCGCAATGGGTCACGTCCTCCAGCCAGAACAGCCCGACATCCTCGGCCCGCCGGCCAATGTCGATCGCCTGTTCGGGGCGCCAGCGCTGGTTGATGTCGCACATCAGCTTGATGTCGGGGCCAATGGCGTCGCGCACCACGCGCACGCGGCGCACCTCCTCGGCCGGCGATGGATTGCCGGGCAGCGCCATCTGGGTTTTCATTTCGACAAAGCCCTTGGCCACCAGCCGGCGCGCGGCGGTGGCGGCCTGCTCGTCGGTCAGGCCGCGGCGCAGCGAGCCGCTGGCGTAGGTCGGCACCCGGTCGCGCATGCCGCCGAGCAGTTTCCATAGCGGCTGTTCCAGCGCCTTGCCCTTGATGTCCCACAGCGCCAGGTCGATTGCCGACAGGGCCAGGGTGAAGATGCCGCCGGGGCCGCAATTATCGCCGGCGGCGAGGCGCAGCTTGCGGGTGATCGCCTCGATGCGCAGCGGGTCGTCGCCGATGATCAACGCGCCGAGCTCGTCCACCGCCATTCGCAGCGTGCCGGTCATCGCCCCGCCGTAGAAGGTCAGGCCGATGCCCTCGATCCCCGCATCGGTCTGGATGCGCAGCGTGACGACGGGGCGGAACCGCCCGGCTTCCTCCGGCATGTCCGCCAGCGGGTCGTCTTCGGGAATGCGCAGAATATCGGTTTTTATTTGGGTGATTTTCATGGCGACACTTCCGCGGTTGCTTGGATTTCCCGGCGCGCGAAAGCCTATCGCCGACATGGCGGGGTTGCCAAGGTTGGGACCGCGCCTGATCATGGTTTAAGCCCAAAAGGCAAGCATCAAGAAACGGAGGAAACAGCCAATGGATCAATCGGATCGCCGGGCAAGTGGGGCAGGCGGGCAGAATTGCCTGGCCGGGGTAAAAATCCTCGATCTGACGCAGTTCGAGGCGGGGCCGTCCTGCACCGAGGCGCTCGCCTGGCTAGGGGCAGAAGTTGTCAAGGTGGAGAACCCGAAAAGCGGCGATCCCGGACGCAGTTCGGCCGGCCTGCCGGGCTGCGATTCATGGTATTTCCTGCAATTCAATGCCAACAAGAAATCCATTACCGTCAATCTGAAATCGCCGCGTGGCCTGGAACTGGTCAAGGACATGGCGCGACACGCCGACGTGTTCATCGAGAATTTTGCCCCCGGCGCGATTGAGCGTCTTGGCCTCGGCCCCGATGTGATCCGCGCGATCAATCCGGCGATCGTCTATGCCCAGGTCAAGGGTTTCGGCGAGGGCAGCCCGTTCGAGCAGAATTTGGCCTTCGACATGATCGCCCAGGCCTGCGGCGGCACCATGAGCATCACCGGCGAAAAGGACGGCCCGCCGCTGAAGCCCGGCCCCTCGCTGGGCGATACCGGCACCGGCATGCTGCTGGCCATCTCGATCCTGGGCGCGCTGTTCCGGCGCAACAGCACCGGGGTTGGAGATCATCTGCAGGTGGCGATGCAGGACAGCATGATGCACTACATCCGCATCGCCTTCGCCGCCCAGGCGGCACTCGGCAAGGCGGCGCCGCGGGCCGGTTCCACCAGTGTCACCGGCGGCAATCCGCCGATGGGGATTTTCCCCTGCAAGGGCGGCGGTCCGAATGATTACGTCTATGTCTATACCAGCCGCGCCAACCCCGAGCACTGGCGGCGCCTGCTCGGGGTGATCGGGCGGGACGATTTGCTGGGCGATACCCGTTACGATACGCCGGCAGCGCGCGCGGAACGCGAGGCGGAGGTGAATGACATGATTGCCACCTGGACCCGCCAGCACGACAAGCACGAGGCGATGCGCATCATCGGCGCCGCCGGAATTCCATCCGGTGCTGTGCTGGACACGATGGAACTGCACAGCGATCCCAGTTTCGAGGCCCGCGGCATAATGCAGACCATCCAGCATCCGAAGGTGGGCCCGTACAAGATGCCGGGATGGCCGGTGCGCTTCGAGGGTACGGCGGCAGCGGTGACGCCAGCGCCGCTGCTCGGCCAGCATAGCGCGGATGTGCTGGCCGACTGGCTGGGATTGCCGGCCGCCGAGATCGACAGACTGCACCAGGATGGCGTGATCTGACTATAACGAAATAAAATAGGGGACGAACAAGATGGCCGAACTGACCGGATCCGAAATTCTTGCGAAATGCCTGAAGAAGGAGGGCATCGAAGACCTGTTCTTCATCATGGGCGGGCCGATGCTGCTGGCCGAAGCGACCTGCGTGAAGGAGGGCATCCGCATGATCGATGTCCGCCACGAGCAGGCAGCCGCGTTCATGTGCCAGGCCTATAGCCGGTTGTTGCAGAAACCCAGTGTCTGCATGGCGGCGTCCGGCCCCGGCGTCACCAATCTGATCACCGGCATGGCCAACGCGCTGGTCGATTGCTGCCCGGTGGTGGCGATCGGCGGATCGAGCCCGATCAGCCAGTTCGGCCGGCAGGTTTTCCAGGAGATCGACCAGGTGGAGCTGATGCGCGGCTGCACCAAGCATGTCGACCGCATCCTGAACCTCAAGCGCATTCCCCAGCAGGTGAACTTCGCCATCCAGAAGGCGATGTCGGGCAAGCCCGGCCCGGTCTATCTCGATTTCCCCGGAGATATTCTGTACCAAAAAATCGAGGAGTCAGAAGTAGATTGGAGCTTTGCCGGCCGACCGCTGCTGGACAGCCGCCCGCTGGGCGATCCGCGCCAGGTTGCCGCATTGGTGGAAGCGCTGACCAAAGCGAAACAACCGTTGATCGTGTCCGGCAGCGGGGTGATCTGGTCACGCGCGTGGGAGCAGATGCACGCGCTGGTCGATGCCGCAGGCATCCCGTTCTACACCACGCCGCAGGGCCGCGGCGTGGTGCCGGATGACCATCCGTATTGCTATCTGTCGATGCGCTCCACTGCGTTCCGCGATGCCGACCTAATTCTGGTGCTGGGCACGCGGATGAACTACATCATCGGCCACGCCTCGCCACCGCGTTTCGGCGGCAACGCGATCATCTCGCGCATCGATATCGACCCGGCGGAGATCGCCACCGCGGCGCGCTATGTCGATATTCCCATCGTCGGCGACTGCAAGATGGTGTTGGGGCAGTTGCTGGAAGGGCTGAAGGGCAAGGTGACGCCGGATACCTACAAGGCCTGGCGCGGCAAGCTCGCCGATGGCGAGGCGGCAAGGCGCGCAGGTGCTGGGGCAAATAAATACGCCGAGGATGGCGATATCCATCCGGTGCGCATGCTGGAGGAAGTCCGCGACTTCATGGACCGCGACGCCATCCTGTGTGTCGATGGGCAGGAGACGCTGAATTTCGGACGCCTGACGATGCCGACCTTCGCGCCGGGGCACCGGCTGAATTCCGGTCCGTTCGGTACTATGGGCGTCGGGCTGCCGTTCGGCGTGGGGGCCAAGGTAGCCAAGCCCGACACGCAGGTAATTGTCGTGCATGGCGACGGGTCGCTGGGTCTGAACGCGATGGAATTGGACACCGCCATCCGCCACAAGATCCCGATCCTGGTGGTGGTCAGCCTGAATGGCGGCTGGACCGGTGATCCAAAGCGGGAGAAGCCGGGCCGCGATCTTGGTTACACGCGATACGATAAGATGTGTGAGGCATTGGGTGGCTACGGCGAATACGTCACCAAACCCGAGGATATCCGTCCGGCATTGGAACGCGCGAAAATCAAGGTGAATGAGGGGATGGTTGCGTTGGTAAACGTACGGACAGATTATCGTGCCCGGTTTGCCGGGGTGGCGTTCTCGGATTATTCGACTTAGGGAAGGCCAGGGGCTTGGCCCCCTTTTTATCGAACCTATGGTTGAAATCGCCGACCGTCCAGTCTCGGGCGAGGTCTTGGCGCCCATCGCGCCGACGATGGAGCAATTCCTCTCCGGGCTGCGCTCCGCGTGGCAGGAGGGCGAGGTGCTTACGACGTGCAAGCCGAAGGAGAAGGCCCGGCCCGTCCGGGAGCATTCCTGGATGAGGCAAGACGTTCACGCTGATTGCCGCGCCGCAGCCATCGGCTTGGTGGAGGCGGGGTGGTCCTGCGGGTGAGAACCCGTTTGATTTGTGGCCGCAAGAGGTCAACTTCCGACGACGCCGAGGAGATGACCGGCTCCAATGTAACGGGCGCTCCGGCCACGGCCCCAGCTACCTGATGTGTTGCGGCAAAGGCAGGCCATAGCTAGCTGTAAAATCCTGGGCCGGCGTGGTTATGGTCAGATAGACGAACGGCCCGATGTTATCGTTGACGAGGGCGTGGGTGCAGCCGGCCGGCGTACGCACCACGTCGCCTGCCTTGATCGTAAAGTTACGCCCCTCGCCGACCAGCACCGTGGCTTGCCCGCTCTCGACGATCCAGGTTTGCTCGGCCTGAGCGTGCGCGTGCGGCTTCTGCGCCGTCCCCGGGTCCATCGTTACTCGGGTCACGGTGATTTTGGCGTCGGGCGCGTTGCGACCCCATACCAACTGGACCGATTCAACGCCCGGATTGCGAAGCACGCCGAAATCGGACGACGATAGTTTCTGTATGCCTGATCCTAAACGGTCAGCCGCCCGGGTCACAGCTGTTTCACCAGAAGGCACTCGCTCTGCGACAGCGGCCGGACCACCTGATCGCCTGGCACGGTGCGCTCGATCTTTTCATAGTCCCATGGCCCGGTGGATTCGCCGGGTGACTTCACTTGGAGCAAATAGATGTCGCGGACGAGGCGTCCGTCCTCGCGTATGACGGCATTCTTGATCAGTGGCGTGTTGACGGGCAGGCTTTTCATCGTCCGCACCACCGCAACCCCGTCTTCCGGGTCCGAGATCGCCGCCGCTTTCAAGAAGTGGCTTACGGCATTGTAGGCGTCCGCCTGGATGGCGGTCGGCATGCTGCCCTGCCGCTCGAAAAATCGTTTCGACCACGCACGAGTTTC
>JAYTXR010000166.1:0-7640 GCA_043742865.1 Acetobacteraceae bacterium | reverse complement strand
TTCCTCGCTTAATCCTGATGCAAGCCAGCACCGGGAGAGACCAACAGGATGGAAAACACACAGATTCGGAAAAACCGCGTCATTTCCCGCATGGGTGGCCGCATTCTGGCGGATACGCTGGTGGCGCAGGGCATCGACCATGTTTTCGCGGTGCCCGGCGAAAGCTATCTCGATGTGCTGGACGGGCTGTACGACGTGCATAAAAGCCTGAAGCTGGTCACCTGCCGGTTTGAGGCCGGCGCGGTCAACATGGCTGAGGCCTATGGCAAGATCACCGGCCGCCCGGCTGCTGCGTTCGTGACGCGCGGCCCCGGCGCCTGCCACGGCGCCATCGGGGTGCATATCGCCATGCAGGACAGCACGCCGATGCTGCTGTTCGTCGGCCAGATCCCGTTCGCGGAAACCGACCGCGACAGTTTTCAGGAAGTCGATTACCGCCGCATGTTCGGCCCCCTGGCCAAATGGGTGACCCAGATCGACCAGGCCAGCCGCATTCCTGAACTGATCGCCCACGCCGTGGATGTCGCGACCACTGGCCGGCCCGGCCCGGTGGTGATCGCGCTGTCGGAGGAGATGCAGAAGGATCTGGCCGAAATGCCTGATTTGGCTCGCGCCCCGGCCTCGGTCGCATACCCCGATCCGGCGGCGATGGAAAAAATGCTGGCGATGCTGGCACGCGCGGAAAAGCCGCTGGCCGTGCTCGGCGGCTCCTGCTGGACCCCAAAGGGCCGCGCCGCCATTCGCGATTTCCTGGTTGGCAACGCCGTGCCGGTCACGGTCGGGTTCCGCCGTCAGGCGACATTCGACGGCACGCTGAACAATTTCGCCGGCGATCTTGGCGTTGGCGCCGATCCCGGCCTGATCGTCAAAGCCCGGGAAGCCGATCTGATCCTGGCCGTCGGTACGCGGTTGGGTGAGGCGGTGACCCAGGGCTACAGCCTGTTCGAGCTGGCCGGCGACACGCCGATCATCCATGTGCATCCGGACGCCAGCGAGATCGGCCGGGTGTTCCGCGTCGCCCTCGGCATCACCGCGGATTTGAACGCGTTCGCCACGCAAGCGGCGGCGATGCCGCCGGTGCGGCCGCGCTGGGGCGCCTGGACCGCGGAATTGCGCAGCCTGCGCGAAGCGCAGCGGGCGGTGCCGAATTACCAGGGCACGCTGAACCTGGCCCAGGCAATGCGCGAGCTGGAGACGATGCTGACGCCGGACGCCATCGTCACCACCGATGCCGGCAATTTCGCCGGCTGGGCCACGCGGTTTTTGAATTTCTCCGAGGACCAGCGCTATATCGGCCCGACCAACGGCGCGATGGGCTATTCGGTGCCGGCCGCGGTGGGGGCCAAGATTGCGTTTCCGGATCGCATGGTCGTCGGCATGGTCGGCGATGGCGGCTTCATGATGACCGGTCAGGAAATCGCCACCGCGTTCCATCACGGCGTGGCGCCGATTATTTTGGTGTTCAACAACCAGATGTACGGCACCATCCGCATGCACCAGGAACGCAGCTACCCCGGCCGCGTCTCCGGCACCGCGCTGACCAACCCCGATTTTTGCAAATACATCGAAGCCTTCGGCGGCCATGGCGAGGTGGTTATCGACACCGCCGAATTCTCCCCGGCGTTCCAGCGCGCCGTCGCCAGCGGCAAGCCGGCGCTGATCGAACTGCGCATGAACCCCGAGCAGATCACCACCCGGGCCACGATCGCCGATTTGCGCGCCGCCAGCACGGCGGCCAAACCGGCGACGAAACCTAAACGCGCACCTACCGCCGCCACCCGCGCCAAGCCGGCGAAGAAGCGGGGCTGATCGGCGGCGGGCGGTTTTGGGCTGGAGCCTTCACCCTCACCGTCCGACCGCGTAGCCCTGCATGCCCCGCGGATTGGCGCCGGCAAACATCTGCCCGTCCGGCTCGATCCGCGCCCCCGACAGCCGGCCTTCGGACCAGTCCTCGCCCTTTTCCGCCAGATGCCCGCGCGCCAGCAGATCGGCCAGCACGGCATCGGCGTAGCGCCCCTCGATCACCACCTTGCCGGGCCGGGCGGCGCGCGGCCAGAAACTGCTCGGCCAGTGTTCGGTGTGGAAATTCGGCGCGTCGATCGATTGTTGCAGGTTCATCCCGTGATGCAGCATCCGCAGCAGCATCACCGGCTGCCACTGGTCCTGCTGCTCGCCGCCCGGCGTTCCGAACGACAGCCACGGCTTGCCGCTCCGCAGCACCAGGCTGGGCGACAGCGTGGTGCGGGGCCGCTTGTTCGGCGTCAGGCTGTTCGGCAATCCCGGCTTCAGCCAGAACATCTGCCCGCGGGTGCCCAGGCAGAACCCCAGGCCAGGGATAACCGGAGACGATTGCAGCCAGCCGCCGGACGGCGTGGCGCTTACCATGTTGCCGAACCGATCGATCACATCGACATGGCAGGTATCGGCGCCGGTCACCCCCAGGCGCGAGATCGTCGGCTCCCCCGCCCCTGCGGCACGCGGCACCATTTCCGCCCGGTCGGCGGCGTGGTGGTCCACCGCATTGTCGAATCCGGCGACAGTTCCCGGCCGCAACTGCATCGACGCCATGCTACCGATCAGCCGCCGTCGCTCGTTGTTGTAATCATCCGACAGCAGCGTATCGATCGGCACAGCGACGTAGTCGGGATCTCCGTAGAACGCCTCCCGGTCGGCGAATGCCAGCTTCGCTGATTCCACCATCGTATGCACGAACTCGGCTCCAAACGGGTCCATTGCCGCCAGGTCGAAGCCGCGCAGCAATGCCAGCTGTTGCAGCATCGCCGGCCCCTGGCTCCAGGGGCCGCATTTCAGCACCGTATGGCCGTGATAGTCGTACCCCAGCGGCGCTTCCACGCTGGCCGACCATCCCGCCATGTCGTCTGCGCTCAGCAGGCCGCGATGATGCCGTCCCGAAACGTCCAGCACGTCGGAATTACGGAAGAATTTGTCCACCGCTTCGGCGACGAAGCCGCGATACCAGGCATCGCGAACCGCCTCGATCCGCGCTTCCCGCGTGCTGCCGACCGCTTCCCGGCACAGCCGCTCATAGGTGTCGGCCAGCGCCGGGCGGGCGAACAGGCTGCCGGGGGCCGGAACCGCATTGCCGGGCAGGAACACTTCGGCCGAGCTGGTCCATTCGCTGGCGAACAGCGGCTGGACGCTGGCGATGGTGGCGCTGACGCGCGGCACGATATGGATGCCGTTGCGAGCGTAACCGATCGCGTAGGCGAGCACATCGGCAAACTCCCAGGTGCCCCAGTCGCGCAGCATCAGGCACCAGGCATCGAACGCGCCGGGCACGGTCGCCGGCAGCAGGCCGGTGGCCGGGATCAGCTCCAGGCCGAGGCCGGAGAAATGCTCCAGGGTCGCCGCTGCCGGCGCGGTGCCCTGGCCGCAGATCACGTGCTGGCGGTTGGTCCGGGCGTCATGGATCAGGATCGGGGCATCGCCGCCGGGACCGTTCAGATGCGGCTCGGCCAGATGCAGCGTGAACCCCGCCGCCACCGCGGCATCGAACGCGTTGCCGCCGCGCTCCAGCACCGCCATCCCCACCTGGCTGGCGATCCAATGCGTGCTGGCCACCACGCCGAAAATGCCGGCGATCTCCGGTCGGGTCGTGAACATGGTTCTTCTCCGTATGCGCGCTTGCCGCGGCGCCCGCCCCAGGCTACCGCCGCAATGGATGCAACGATAGCGGGGAACCGATGCTGGTGTTGGTCGTGGGTCCGTCCGGTGCCGGCAAGGACACGCTGCTGGATGGCGCGCGCGCCCGGCTTGCCGGCGATGGGCGTTTTCACTTTATCCGCCGCGCCATCACCCGGCAGGCGGCCTCCGGCGGGGAGGCGCATGAGGCGCTGACCCCAGCCGAATTCGCTGCCCGCGAGGCAGCTGGCGGCTTCGCGCTGACCTGGCAGGCGCATGGCCTGTCCTATGGCATTCCCGCCGATATCATTGGATTGCTGGCCGAGGGCCGGATCGTCATTGCCAATGTCTCGCGCGCCGTTATCGGGGCGGCGGCAAAACGCTTTCCCACGACCGTGGTTGAAATCACCGCGCCGGCGGAAATCCTGGCGACCCGGCTCGGTCTGCGCGGACGCGAGGACCAGGCCGATATCATTGCCCGCCTCGCCCGCAACATCGATCTTCCACCGGGGATTGCCGTTGAGCGGGTGATCAATGACGCGACCGCGCAAGCAGGGATCGCCCGTTTTCTTGCCGCAATCAGCCGCGCAACGCGATCCGCTCCGCCAGCGTGAACGGCGCCCCCGGACCGGGCTGGAGAAACAGGCAGATATCCGCCACCACGCGCGGCATCCGAACCGCAGGGGCAAACCAGGCCTCGGCCGCGGGTTGGTAGATGGTCCTTTCCGCCGCCGACAGCCGCCGGGTCAGCGTCAGATGGAAAAACCAGGTGTCGAACACATAGGGATAGCCCCAGCGCCGCAGCATCCGGTCCTGCTCCGCGCTCAACCCGGCACGCCGCCGGCGGGCGAGTTCCGCCGCGCCCGGCGGTGCGCGAAAGCGATCCAGTTCCGCCACGCACAGATCGGCCAGCGATTGCAGTTCCGCACAGGGTGCGGTCTCGCGCAGCGCCAGAAATCCGTGTACGTCCGACACCGCCAGGGGCGGCAAGGCGAATTTTTTCACTCGGCTGGCCAGTGCCTGCGCGGCCGCGGCCAGTTCGCGCCAATCCGCCCCCGCGGCCAGCCGCATCGGCGGCTTCAAGGTGGCGTGGAACGCGTAAGCGCGGGGATCGGCGGTAATCGCTTCGATGTCCGGCAGGTCCGGCTGAGCCAAGGCGGCATTGGTCTCGCCATCCCGCCCCAGCCACGCGGCCCCGGCCGCCGCTAAAGGGTCCTCGGCCGGTGGCGCGTAATACACCGCCACCCGTGCCTGCTCGGCCACGGGAATTACGCCACCCGTTCCCCGGACCGCCAGACCTGGCGCACCACCGCCAGCCCCTCATGCACGCGCACGCGCGCCAGATCGCCGCGCAGTCCCAATTCCAGCCGGCCGCGATCGGGCAGGGAGGCCATCCGCGCCGGCGTATCGGTGATCATCGCCACCGCCTGCGGCAGCGTGATGCCGGTGTCGCGCGCGCACAGGAACGCCGCCTCCACCAATGCTGCCGGCACGTAGTCGGAGGCGAACGCATTCACCGCCCCGGCCCGCACCAGCTCGGCCGCCGACACGTTGCCCGAATGGGACCCGCCGCGGACGATGTTCGGCGCCCCGGCGATCACCCCCATGCCGTGCGCGCGCGCGATCTGGGCGGCAGCCAGGGTTACCGGGAATTCGCTGATGCGGATGCCGTCGGCGAAATTCTCCAAAACCTCGGCCTCGGTCTCGTCGTCATGGCTCGCCATCACCACGTCCAATCCGGCGAAGCGGGCCAGCAGCGCGGCACGGTTCGGCCCCCGCAGCCGGGCGCGTTGCTCGGTCAGTTCGACGATCTGCCGATCGATATGCGCTTCCGAATGGCCTTCCTGGCGCCGCAGCGCACGATAGCGATCCAAATTGGAGTATTGGCCCACGCCGGGGCTGTGGTCCATCAGGCTGGCCATGCGCACCAGACGGTGATCTGCCACCGGCTCCACCAGATCCAGAACATCGGTCGCCGGCATCTCGCAGCGCAAATGCAGAAAATGATCCGATTTCAGCAGACCGGTGCCGGACATGGCATCCAGATCGGCCATCCCCTCGCGGAACGTGCGCAGCCGGTCCTTGTCGAAGCCCAGATCGCCCAGGCACAGCGCGTCCAGCACCGTGGTCACCCCCGCTGCCGCGCATTGCGCGTCATGCGCCAGCAGCGCCGACCGCGATGGCCAGCGCGCGTTCGACCGTGGCTGCACCTGGCGTTCCAGATTATCGGTGTGCACATCGACCACGCCGGGGATCAGAAAATCGCCGTCCATGTCCAGCGCGCCCGCAGCGGCGGAGCGGCCCGGGGAGATGTCACGGATCTGCGTGCCGGTCAGCACCAGTGTGCCCGAGAGGATCGCGTCGGTCAGCACCAGCCTGGCATTGGTCAAGATGATTTCGGTCGTCATGCGGCATCCTGCAAGGGCGTCACGGGGAACAGAACATCCGCCACGCATTTTCGCACCTCTTCGTCGTGGAAGATGCCGATGATGGCAATCCCCCGCGATTTGGCATCGGCGATCAGCCGCATCACGGTTTGCCGGTTGGCCGGATCCAGCGAGGCGGTCGGCTCGTCCAGCAGCAGGATCGGATGGCCGCCGATGAAGCCGCGCGCCAGATTGATCCGTTGCTGCTCGCCGCCCGAGAACGTCGCTGGCGGCAGGCCATGCAACCGTGCCGGAATGTTCAGCCGGCACAGCCATTCCATTGCCGCCACGCGCGCCTCACCGGGGTCGGTGCCACGCGCGATCAGCCCCTCGGCCACCACATTCAGCGCCGAGACGCGCGGCACCACGCGCAGGAACTGGCTGACATAGCCGAGCGTGGCCTGGCGTATCGCGATCACTTCGCGCGGTTCCGCCGTCGTCAGATCGACCATCGCCCCGCCATGGCGCACCAGGATTTTGCCCGCTCCGGCGCGGTAATTGCCGTACAGGGCCCGCATCAGCGTGGATTTGCCCGCACCTGACGGCCCACACAGCGCCACACAGGTGCCGGCATGCACGGCAAGATCGATCCCCGCCAGTACCGGGATGCGCACGCCGCCCTGCAGATGCAGGATAAATTCCTTCGCCAACCCTTCGGTGCGCAGAACCTCGGTCATATCGCCAGCACCGAGCTGACCAGCAGCTGCGTGTAGGGGTGCTGGGGATCATCCAGCACCTGGTCGGTCAGCCCGGTTTCCACCACCACCCCGCGCTGCATCACCAGGATCCGCTGGGCCAGCAGCCGCGCCACCGCGATGTCATGCGTGACCAGCACCACGGCGATCGAGAACCGCGCCACCAGGCCGCGGATCAGGTCGAGCAGCCGCGCCTGCACCGAAACGTCCAGTCCTCCGGTCGGCTCGTCCATGAATACCAGCCGCGGATGCGTCACCAGGGTGCGGGCAATCTGCAGCCGTTGCAGCATCCCGCCCGAGAATTTTGTCGGAAAATCATCGATCCGGTCGGCATCGATCTCCACCTCCGCCAGCCAGCGCAGCGCCTCGGCACGAATATCGCCGTAATGTCGCGCCCCCTGAGCCATCAGCCTTTCGCCGACATTGCCGCCGGCGGAAACGTCCATGCGCAGATTCTCCCGCGGATTCTGCTGCACGAAACCCCAATCGGAGCGGTGCAGGCGGCGCAGAGCCGGTGCCGGCATGGCATGCACATCCGCCGTTTCGCCGTCCGGTTTTCGATACAAAACCGTGCCGCGGTCCGGCCGCACGCGTCCGGCGAGCACGTTCAGCAGCGTGGTCTTGCCGGAGCCAGATTCCCCGACCACGGCCAACACCTCGCCCGGCCATAACTGCGCCCGCACATCCACCAGCGCGGGGATGGCGCCGAAATACAGGGTCAGACCGGTGGCGGACAGCAAGGGAGGCTCGGTCATTCCGCCGCCTCTGCGATGGCGTCGGCGCCGACATGGCCGGCGGCGCGGCGCTGTTCGCAATAATCGGTATCGGAACAGACGAACAGCCGCCCGCCGCGGTTATCGGTGACCACCTCGTCCAG
>JAYTXR010000165.1:0-32135 GCA_043742865.1 Acetobacteraceae bacterium | reverse complement strand
CGCCCGAGCCGAACAGAGGTGCAAAAGCGCCAAGGCGATTTGCGTTCTTAACTCAGGAAACTTTCAAAGCAACAGAACGGTGAATAGGACGGGCTAGTCTGCACCTTCCGATCCATGGTCCATTAGGATCAAGGCGTCGGCATTTCCGGCGGTTGCCGCCAGAAGGACCCTTGGATGTGACACGACGCGCGTTGCTGGCAATCCTGGTGCTCCTCGCGGCGGGAGGCGGTGTTTGGTGGTGGTGGTCCACCCGCTCCGCTCCTGGCATCGTCTGGCAGGGCTATGCGGAGGCCGATTTTGTTAAGGTGGGTCCGACCCAGCCAGGCTTGCTGACGGCGGTTTTCGTGACGCGCGGGGACGTGGTCATGGCTGGCGAGCCATTATTTGCCCAGGACGATACGGCGGACCGGGCGGCGCAGGACCAGGCCGCGCAGGTGCTGTTGCAGGTCGAGGAGCAGTTGGCCAATCTTCAGGCCGGCGGCAAGCTGACCGAGATCGCGCAAGCGGAGGCCAACTTGAAGGATGCAAGCGCAACGCTGGCCCGCATCGGGGCCGATCTGGGCCGGGGCGAGGCGTTGCTTCCAAAGGGGGACGCCACGAAGCAGGGGGTCGATCAGCTTCGCGGCGACTACCGATCGGCGCAGGCCAAGGTGGAAGCCTTGCAGGCAGCCCTCGCTCAGTCGCGTGCCCCAATGGGCCGGGACCGGGAGATCGAGGGGCAACGCGCGGCGGTGTCTGCCGCGCGCGCGGGGCTCGACATGGCCGAGTGGCGGCTTGGGCAACGCCGGGTCGATGCGCCCGCGGGTGGGCGGGTGGCGGACGTTCTTGCCCGCCCCGGCGAAACCATGGCAGCGGGCGCACCTGTCGTATCTCTGCTGCCGCCAGGGAATATCTTCGTGCGCTTCTTTGTTCCCGAAGCGGCGCTTTCGACCCTTCATCCTGGCGATACTGTGGGGCTTGCCTGCGACGGATGCCCGGCCGATCTGGCGGCTGCGATTTCGTTCATCTCGCCGCGGGCCGAATACACGCCGCCTTTGATCTATAGCGAGTCGAGCAAGGCCAAGCTGGTATTCCTGATCGAAGCCCGGCCGCGGCCACAACAGGCGGCTGGGCTCAATCCAGGGCAGCCGATCGAAGTGCGCCCAGCCAAGGCGCCCGGGCCATGACGGGGGAACTCGTCATCGATGTCCGCGATCTGCACAAGAATTACGGTGCACGCAAGGTTGTGGACGGCCTGACGCTCGCCGTGGCGGCCGGAGAGATCTGCGGCTTTCTGGGCGCCAACGGCAGCGGCAAGACAACAACGATCCGGATGCTGTGCGGACTTGTGAAGCCGGATGGCGGCGGAGGGACCTGCCTCGGTTTCGATATTCTCCGCGACGCGCCGCGGATCCGGCTTCAGATCGGCTACATGACGCAGCGGTTCAGCTTCTATGACGACCTCACGGTTGGCGAGAACCTGGATTTCGTCGCCGCCATCTATGAACTCGAGAACCGTCGCGAGGCGGTGCGAGCGATCATCGAGCGCATGGGTCTCGCGGACCGGGCGGATCAGCTTGCCGGCGAGCTGTCGGGCGGCTGGAAGCAACGGCTCGCGCTGGCCGCCTGCGTCCTGCACAAGCCGAAGCTGCTGCTGCTCGACGAGCCCACGGCAGGGGTGGACGCCAAGGCGCGCCGCGAATTCTGGGACCTGATCCACGACATGGCGTCGGACGGTCTCACGGTGCTGGTATCCACCCATTACATGGATGAGGCGGAGCGCTGCGCGCGGATCGTCTATCTGTCCGACGGCAAGATCGTGGTGCAGGGCACTCCCGATGACGTGGCGCATGGCAGCGGCCTGGTGACCTATGAGGCGACGGGCACGGAGCTTGATCTGGCCGCGCGCAAGCTGCGCCAGATGCCGGGCGTAGAGGCCGCGGCGGTATTCGGATCGTCGGTACGGATCGCCGGCCTGGACCGCGCCGCGCTGGAACAGGCGACCCGGTCGCCCGATGGCGGCGGCGCGCTGGTCTGGCACGAGGTGGCGCCGCAGCTTGAAGACGTGTTCATCCATCTGCTGAGCAAGCCGGTAGGCTCCGAGGCGGGAGCGGCGTCATGAACGGCTTCTCGTTCCGTCGCTTCCTGGCGGTTCTGCGCAAGGAATGGATCCAGGTCCGACGGGACCCGTTCACATTGCGCATGATCATCGCCTTGCCGGTGATGCAGCTGTTTTTGTTCGGCTACGCGATCAACACCGACCCCAAGCATTTGCCGACCGGCTTGCTCGCGGTCGATCATTCCAAATATGAGCGGACCCTGGTCGCCGCGCTGCGCAACACCGGCTATTACGATATCCGGCCGCTGGCGTCCGAAGCGGAGGCCGAACGCGGCCTGGCCAATGGCGAGTTGCTGTTTGTGGTCAATATTCCGGCCAATTTCGACCGGTCGGTGGACCGCGGCGAGCAGCCGGTGGTTCTGATGGATGCGGATGCAACCGATCCCTTGGCGATCGGCAACGCGGCGGCGGCACTGGCTTCGCTGACGACCGCGCTGAACCGGGACCTGCCGCAGGCGATCCGGCCCAGTCCCGCCAATACGCCGTTCCAGTTCGAACTGCACGCCCGCTACAACCCCGAACAGCTCACGGTACTGAATATCGTGCCGGGGCTGATCTGCATCGTGTTGACCATCTCCACCCTGTTCGTCACGACATTGTCGATCACGCGTGAAACCGAGCGCGGTACGATGGAGAACCTGCTGGCCATGCCGGTCCGGCCGATCGAGGTGATGCTGGCCAAGGTGGTTCCCTATATCGCCATCGGCTATGTGCAGGTCATCCTGATCCTGGCGATCGCGGTGGCGGTGTTTGGCCTGCCGATCCGTGGTTCCATGGTGCTGCTGACATTCGCACTGGGGCTTTTCATCGCCAGCAACCTCGCCCTTGGCGTGACCTTCTCCACGATTGCCCGCAATCAGATGCAGGCCGTCCAGATGGCGCAGTTCACGTTGCTGCCGTCGTTTCTACTATCCGGCTTCATGTTCCCGTTCAAGGGCATGCCGGTCTGGGCGCAATGGGCCGGCGAGCTGTTGCCGGTCACCCACGCACTGCGCATCGTGCGCGGCGTGCTGCTGAAGGGCAACGGCCTGGCCGAGATCGCGCCGGAGCTATGGCCGATTGCCTTATTTACGTTGGTGGTCGGCGTGATCGCTACCTGGTCGTATCGAGAGACGCTGGACTGACGGATCTCATCTTATCAATAAGTATTGGGTTTCCAAAGGGCGACTGCCCTTTGGCGGGTCCAGGGCAGAGCATGGGTCTTCCCTATGGTGACGGTCAGTATCCATGACGGTCGGTGTTATTTAGGCCTCGGCCTGAAGGCGGCGAGGCGATGGAAAATGGCGTGGTTGCGAAGGCGATGCGGCATGGACTAGCTTTCCATAGGGTCGTGAGCGTGCTGCGTTGCATGGGTGGATTGCCGTTCGCTTATCGATCCGACGCGCTCGTAACCATCAACTGACCAGAAGGAGGAAGACGTGAGAAAATTGGCGGGCGGCCTGTTCCTGTTGGTAATGACCGGTGTTTTCGTGCCCAGCTGGGCGGGCGACGTTTACGTCGTCGATAACGAAAAGGGGAAGCGGCCCACGGTTCTGCAGAAGGAGAGCTTCACGCGTAATCCTGTGCCCATCACCAATGGTGGCCCGAACCAGGGCTACAGCTCCGCGATGATGTTCGCGACCCCCGGCACGGGTGTGACGGTCTATGCGGGCCGGATGGAGGCCGGCGGCAAGGTGGCTCCGCACGAGGGGGGCACGGTTTATATCCTGTATGTCGTTCGCGGCACCGGCAAGATGATCAATGTGGATGGCCAGGGCGTCACCACCTCCGAAATCGCTTACAAGCCCGACGACGTGATCGTGTTCAACCCGAGCACGCATCACCGTTGGGAGAACGGCTCCGAACCGTTCGATTTCATCGGCGTCAGCCAGCCCCAGCCGAAACCCTAATGCCGACCGGAGGAAGTTTCAACAAACGTTGAGACTTCCTCTCGTTCGACCCGGCATTCCCTTCTACGGCTTCGGCCGATCCTTCCGCCAAAGCTCGAACGCGGCCTTCGTGGCATCATTCGGCGGATAGGTGCCCGGCAGCGCGGCCCCAGCCTCGATCCGTTCCAACAGGAAATTCTCCAGCTCCTCCTGCTCCGCGCCATCGCGTGCCACCTCGTCGGCGATGCCCCGGGGAACCACGACAACCCCATCGCGATCCCCAACGATCACGTCCCCGGGATACACCGCCACCCCGCCGCAGCCGATCGGCACATTGGTTTCCACAGCATGATGGCGGGCCAAATTCAGCGGCGCGCTTGGCCCTGAGCAGAACACCGGAAACGCCATCTCCCCGATCGGGCCGGCATCGCGCACGCCGCCATCGGACACGAAGCCGGCGACGCCGCGCTTCATCAGCCGGGTGATCAGGATCTGCCCGGCGGAGGCGGCGAGGGTGTCGCCGCGGCAGTCGAGCACCAGCACGTGGCCTTCGGGCGTGATCTCGATGGCGCGGCGCTGCGGGTGCTCGGGGTTGGCGAACACGCCGACATGGTCGATATCCTCGCGCGCGGGGATGTTGCGCAGGGTGAAGGCCGGGCCGACCAGATTATGCGCCAGCCGGTTCCAATGGCCCCAATGGCCAGGATTCAGTGGCTGCACCCCCTGCATGAAACAGTTGCGTAGGCCGCGCTTGAATAATTGCGTGGTCAAGGTCGCGGTGCTGACCGCGCGTAGCCGGGTCAGGGTTTCATGGGCAAGGATTGGCATCGCGGGATCCTCGCTCAGGAATTAACAAGCACGTTTTCCGGCCGGGCGGGGATTTCGCCGCGTTCGACGCGCAGCACCTGGCGCGTCAGCATCGCGTGCGTCGGTGCTGGCACGCCGGCGCGCTCACCCTCGTTGGCGATGAAACCGTTCATGAATTCGATCTCCGTGCGCCGTCCCTTCTCCATGTCCTGGGCCATGGACGGGCGCTGGTATTCGCTGCGCAATGACCCACCGGTGGCCCCCACCAGCTGGCCCTCGATCTCCTCCACTGCGCCCCGGTCGCCCTCGTAGGCCAGTGCCAGGCGTTCGGGATCCAGCGTGCCGACCTTGCCGAGTTTGTAGCCGAGTTTTTGGCCAACCCGCACGCTTTCGCCGCCGAGGGCGATGCACACGCGCCGCACCGCGTCATGCCGGTCGCGGTCGTTGCCGCCCATGCCGGTGGCGGCTGAAACCCCGTTGCGCATGCCGTTGACGCATAATTTGGTCCAGCGCTCGCCCCACAGATTATCGGTGGCCTGGGCCTTGTCGACGCAGCCCATTATATCGGCGATCTCCTGGGAACGGCTGGTAATCATGCCGTGCGGTTCGCCGATATAGAACGAGGTCACGTCCGGACGCTTGGCATAGCCGCGGCGGATATGGCCGGGCTCATATAAATCCACGCCGACACCGCCGGTGACGATGCAGCCCAGCGTGCGGCCCCAGCCGACGACACCAGCGACCGCTTCCTCGTTGATGCAGTTCTGCATCGACACCACGCAGCCGTTCGGTGACAGATAAGGCCGGATCATCATCGTCGCCCATACCGTGTCGTACGACTTCACCGAGATGAAGGCGATGTCGATCGGGCGCTGCTTGCCGAGACTCTGTACTTCGGTCAGATGCATCGCCGCCACCGGCACCGTGCGCCGCTCGGCCTCGGTCATGCCGTATAAATTCATGCCATGGGCGCGGATGGCGTCCACATGCGCCGGCCAGGGGTCGATCAGCGTGACGTCGTGGCCACCGGCCGCCAGCCCGGCGCCGACATAGCCGCCGACCGCGCCGGCGCCGACCACGGCAATGCGTTTTTTCATCTTGAGCCTGCTCCCCTGCGCGCCTGGACCGAGAATGCGGCGTCGGGTTTCCTGTCGTCAATCGCGGCCGGAACCGAATGGGGTTAACCGCTTCAGCGAGCCGGCTGGCGGTGAAGGCGGATCAGGTGGCGAGGGCGGGGCTGGCAGCGGTGGCCGACATGCTGCAACGCCGGCCAACCACCTCGCCGATGATCAGCAGAGCCGGCCCGCCGTCGCTCCACGCCTGGGCCTGTTGTGCCAGGACGGCAAGCGTTCCGCGCAGCTCGCGCTGGCGCGGGCTGCCGCCGCGTTCGATCAGCGCTGCCGGAATGGCCGGGTCCAGCCCCTCCGCTGCCAGCCCGGCGGCCAGCGCGGGCAGCGTGACGATGCCCATATAGACCGCGACCGTGGACCCGCCCTTGGCTACCAGTGAGTGGGCCAGCCCGGCAAAATCCAAATCCAGCACGCCGTCCTTGGTATGGCCGGTGACGAAGGTGACCGAGCGCGAGATGCCGCGATGGGTCAGCGGAATGCCGGCCTGCGCGGCGCAGGCCAGCGCCGCGGTCACGCCCGGGACGATTTGAACCTCGATGCCGGAAGCCGCCAGCGCCTCGGCTTCCTCGCCGCCACGGCCGAAAATCAGCGGGTCGCCGCCCTTCAGCCGCACCACGCAGGCATGGCTATGGGCAAGTCGCACCAGCAGCGCGTTGATGCCTTCCTGCGGCAGGCAATGCTCGGCGCGGCGTTTGCCGACATAAATGCGCGGCGCGGCCGGGTTGGCCAGCGCCAGGATTTCATCGCTGACCAGCCGGTCATGCACGATCACGTCGGCGCGCTCCAGCAGGCGCACGGCGCGCAGGGTCAGCAGATCGGCGGCCCCAGGGCCAGCGCCGACCAGGTGGACAATGCCAGTTGGTAGCTTGGCGGCGTGCATCAGACGGGTTCCAGCAGGATGTTCGAGGCCTGCAGTAAAGCACGGATCTCCGGCCGGCAGGAGCCGCAATTCGTGCCGGCTTTGGTGGCACGGCCGATCGCCTCCACGCTGGCGTGGCCGGCGGCGATCGCCTGGCCGATCTGGTTGGCGCCAACGCCGTGGCAGACGCAGACCGGCGGCTCCGGCAGCTTGCCGTCGGCCGGGCGGGCGGCGAGCAGGCAGCGTCGCTCGCCGGGCGCCAGCGCATCCAGCGCGAACCGGCTGACCAGCCAGTCCCGCGCCGGCAGCTGGTGGTCGGGGCCGATGAACAGGCAGGCCTCCAGCCTTCCGTCCAGCAGCAGGGCGGCACGGTAGATTTTCTGCGCCGGGTCGCTCAACGCCATCCAGGGCGCCTCGCCGAACAGGGCGCGCAACCGGCCGAAAGCGGCTTCCGGAGCCTCCGTTCCGGCCAATTCGTGACGCCATACGTTGTCGGTGGCTGGCAGAACAGCGGTCCAGTCGGCCAGTGCTGTGCCTAGATCGCGCCGGCTGATCAGAAAACCGTGCCAGGCGGCGGCGAACGGGACCAGGCGGACCGGCGTGTGCTTCAGCTCGGGCTGACCGCTGATCGGGTCGGTTTCGGCGTTGACCGCCGGGTTGATGCGCCCGGACGGGGCGAAGCGCGCGGTCCAGTGCATCGGCGCGAACACATTGCCGCAGCGCAGGCCGGCATCGTGGCGCAGCCGCAGCACCGCGCGCCCGGTGGACGCCTCGATCGCAGCCAGCGCGCCGTCGGGAAGGCCGGCGGCGTCGTCCGGGTGGATCGCCAGGAACGGCTCGGGCGTGTGCGCCATCAGCCTGGCGGCCTTGCCGGTGCGCGTCATGGTATGCCACTGGTCGCGTACCCGACCGGTCAGCAATACCAGCGGGTATTCGGCGCTGGTGGCGCGGGCTGGCCGGCGATGCGGGGTGGCGATCAGCCGCGCCCGGCCGCCGGGTGCGGGGAAACCGCCGGCGCCGAACAGCCGCCCCGATGCGTCCGTGGCCGAAGCACCCGATGCCGGAGCCTGGGCCGGGCAGGGCCAGCGCGTCGGCGCCATGGTGTCGTATTCCGCGTCGGTCAGCGTCGCCAGCGACGAGATGTCGAACACCCGTTGGCCGCCATTGCCGAGGCCGGACAGCGCCGCATGCTCGCGAAAAATGCCGGCGGGGCCGTTCCAGTCGAAAGCGCTCGCATGGCCAAGGCGTTGGGCGACCTGCGCGATGATCCACCAGTCGGGCCGGGCTTCGCCGGGGGCGGGCAGAAACGCCCGCTGGCGGCTGATCATCCGTTCGCTGTTGGTCACCGTGCCATCCTTCTCGCCCCAGCCCAAAGCAGGCAGGCGGATATCGGCGTAGTCGGCGGTGTCGGCCTCGCGCATGCAGTCCGACACCACCACCAGCGGACAGTTTTGCAGCGCCCGGCGGATGCTTGCCGCCTCCGGCAGCGAGACCACCGGGTTGGTGGCCATGATCCAGACCGCCTTGATCCGGCCGGCATCGATGCCCCGGAACAAATCGACCGCCTTCAGCCCGGGCGCGGCGGCGAGGTTGGGTGCGCCCCAGTAGTCGCGCAGCAGATCCGTATCGCCCGGCCGGTCCCATTCCAGATGCGCCGCCAGCGTATTGGCCAGCGCGCCGACCTCCCGCCCGCCCATGGCGTTGGGCTGGCCGGTGACGCTGAACGGACCCATGCCGGGACGGCCGATCCGTCCGGTGGCGAGGTGGACGTTCAGGATGGCATTCACCTTGTCGGTGCCGGCAGAGGATTGGTTGACCCCCTGGCTGAACACCGTGACGACGCGTCCGGTCGCGGCGAACCAGCCGTAGAACGTCTCGGCCGCCGCCGGTTCCAGGCCGCACAGCGCCGCCGCAGCTGCGCTGTCCGGGGTTTGGGCGCGGGCGGTGGCGAGCGCATCGGCGAGGCCGGTCGTTGCGTTCGAGACGTATTCTTCATCGAGTGCGCCGTGGCTGGCCAGATGCGCCAGCAGGCCGGTGAACAGCGCCACATCGGTGCCGGGCGCCAGTGGCAGGTGCAGATCCGCGCCCTCGCAGGTGGCGGTGCGGCGGGGGTCGATGACGATGATGCGCATTTGCGGGCGCATCTCGCGCGCCGCCAGGATGCGTTGGTACAGTACGGGATGGCACCAGGCAGTATTGGAGCCGACCAGCACGACCAGATCGGCCAGTTCCAAATCCTCATAGATGCCGGGGACCACATCCTCGCCGAACGCGCGGCGATGGCCGGCGACGGCGCTGGCCATGCAGAGGCGGGAATTGCTGTCGATATTGGCGGTGCCGAGAAAGCCTTTGGCCAGTTTGTTGGCGGCGTAATAATCCTCGGTCAGCAATTGGCCGGAGACATACAGCGCCACACTGTCCGGGCCGTGCGCCGCGATGGTTTTGGCGAACCCGTCGGCCACCGCGGCCAGCGCATCGTTCCAATCGGCGCGCACGCCGTTGATTTCGGGGTGCAGCAGCCGGCCATCTGGCGACAAGGTTTCTGCCAGCGCGCTGCCCTTGCTGCAAAGCCGGCCGAAATTGGCGGGGTGGTCGGGGTCGCCGGCGACCGGCTTGCCCGCCTGCGCCAATACCCCGCAACCGACGCCGCAATACGGGCAGGTGGTGCGCGTCTCAGTAGACATCGCGCTGGTACCGCCCCTGCCGGGCCAGCGCCGCCATCCAGTCGCGCGATTGGGCTTCGTCCAGCTTGCCCTCGGTCATGGCGATCTTTCGCAGCGCCGCGTCCACGTCCTTGGCCATGCGCATCGCATCGCCGCAGACATAGAAATAGCCGCCATCCTGCAGCCAGCGCCACAGATCGGCGGCGTTCTCCAGCATGCGGTGCTGGACGTAGATTTTTTCCTTCTGGTCACGCGAAAACGCGGTATCGAGCCGCGACAGGGTGCCATTGGCGCGCCAGGCGGTGATCTCGGGTTCGTACAGGAAGTCGGTCTCGCGGTGCTGATCGCCGAAGAACAGCCAGGTCCGGCCTTTCTGTCCCAATACTTCGCGTTCCTGCAGGAAGGCGCGAAACGGCGCGATGCCGGTGCCGGGGCCGCACATAATCAGCGGCACCGTCGGGTCCGCCGGCAGGCGGAAATGGCTGGTCTGGATCGACGCCGGCAGCTTCCCGGCGCCGATCGCGCGATCGGCGAGGAAGGCGCTGGCGATGCCGCCGCGGACGCGTCCGCGCCGCTGGTCGCGGATCGTGCTGACGCAAAGATGCACTTCTCCCGGAGTGGCGCGCAGTGACGAGGCGATGGAATAAAGGCGGGGCTTCAGCGATGGCAGCGAGCGGGCCAGATCGGAAAGTTTCGGGTGCGCGGAGGGGAAGGCGGTGACCAGATCGAGCAGATCGGCACCGTCCGGTTCGGCGTTGTCCTCACCATCGGCCAGTTTGCGCAACGCGGCGGCGTGCGGTTCATGGGTGGCCGACATCGCCAGCAGCAGCAAGGTCCGGTCCAGCGGGCGAGCGATGTCGAGGTGAGCGGCAAACGCGTCGCGCAGCGTGCGCGCCTCGCCATCCGGGCAGACCACCGGCTCATTGCCGGTCGCGCGCAGTGCCGCCAGGGTCGCCTCCACCAGGGCGGGGTCGTTGGGTGCTGCGATCGAGACGCTGTCGCCGGGCGTGTAGGTCAGGGCGGAATTGGCGAGGTTGATGACGATATGACGGACGTCCTTGGCGGATCCGGCGCCGGTCAGCCGGCGGGCGGCGGTGACCGCGACTTCCGAAATGGCCGGCTGTTGCACGACAATGGCGGGGGCGGCGGAGACCACGATCGGGGTCGGGGCCTCGGCGAGCAGCGCCTTCACCGCACGCGCGGTTTCCTTGGCACCGGGCACGCAGAGCGAGGGTGAGGTTTCGCGACCCTCGGCCAGGGCCTCGGCATAGCTCTGGCACAGATAGCCGCATTGGCCGCAATCGAGCTGTGCCATCGCTGCCATCAATTGGCGCGGGAACGGCTTTTCGCGGGCCAGATGCTGACGTTCGGCCAGCTCCAGGGCCGGGTCGTGCCAGGGAAAATCCTCCTCGGCCTCCGCCGGAACGGCTGCGAGCGATTGTTGGGCGCTGGCGGAGGCGCCGTATAGCCCGGCCAGGAAGCCGTTCAGCCAGGCTCGCTGCTGGCCGGAAAACGGCGCGGTTTCCGGAATGATCGGGGTGGGGGCACTGATCGCGTTCATCGTGTGGCGTGTCCTCTAGGCGTCGGTCAGTTCGCGCGCGCAAATCGCCAGCAATTCGGCATCGTTGAAACGGGTGGTGAATTGTTGAAACGTCTCGGATGCATCCACCCCCTGCTCATTCCAGGCGGTCAGCAGCGCCAGCAGCATCGGCTTGAGGTCCTCGACCAGCACCTTCTCGCAGATTAGCCGGCCGATCTTCTGTTCCACGCCGGCGCCGCCGCCGACATGCAGATCGTAGCCTTCCAGGAAATCCTCGCCGCTTTCGATCTTGGCGCCGAGCAGGCCGATATCGGCGACGAAATGCTGCGCGCAGGAATGATGGCAGCCGGTGACGTGGATATTGATCGGCTGGCTGACGCGGATGCGCGCATCCAGCCAGTCGCCGATCTCCATTGCGTGGGATTTGGTGTCCGAGGCGGCGAACTTGCAGCCGGCATTGCCGGTGCAGGCCACCAGCCCGCCGCGCAAATGGCTGGCCTGATGCTCCAGGCCAAGCGCGCCGATCGCGGCCAGCGCATCGGCCAGGGCTGCGTCCGGCACGTCGGAGATCAGCAAATTCTGCCAGACCGTCAGGCGGATGGTGCCGGAGCCAAATTTTTCCGCAACTTCGGCGAGGCCGCGCAGACGATTGCTGGGGATGCGGGCCAACGGGATCACCACGCCGATATAGTTCAGCCCCGGCTGCTTCTGCCGGTGCACGCCGACATGGCCGTGCTTGGCCTGGTCGGGCCGGGGCAGCAGCGCGGCGTCCTCGACGCGCAGCAGTTTGTCCCCGAGTTCCGTTTCGACCTCGTCGAGGAATTTGGTAAAACCCCAGTCATCCAGCAGGTATTTGAGCCGCGCCTTGGTGCGGTCGGTGCGGTTGCCGTGGGCGATGAACACGCGAAGTATGGCGTTGCAGACCTTGGTGGTATCCTCCGGCCGGACGATGACCCCGGTGGGGCGGGCGAAATCCTTATGACCGGTGATGCCGCCCAGGCCGAGCCGGTAATACACTCCCGTCGGCACGCCGAAGCCGTCCTGGACCTGCATCGCGGTGAAGGCGATGTCGTTGGTGTCTTCCAGCACCGTCACCGCGCCGCCGCCATCGAAGGCGATGTTGAATTTTCGCGGCAATCCGTTCAGCTCGCGATGGTTCAGAATGAAATGGTGGATCGCGCGCGCCTGCGGTCTTGTGTCGATCAGCTCCTGCGCGTCGATGCCCGCGGTCGGGCTGCCGGTGATGTTGCGGACATTGTCCGCCCCGGCGCCGCGCGAGGTCAGCCCCAGCTCGACCAGTCGCAGCAGCAGCTCGGGCGGCGCCGCGGGGCCTATTTCGCGCAGCTGCAGATTGGCCCGGGTGGTGATGTCGGCATAGCCGCCGGCCAGATCGTCGGCGATATCGGCCACACCGCGCAGCTGATGGCTGCTGAGAATGCCGCCGGGAATGCGCAGCCGGCACATATAGCTGGTTTGCGCCGGGGAGACGTTGAACAACCCGTTGAACTTGGCCAGGAACACTTCCCCGCCCTTGGCCAGCCTGCCCTCGGCGGCGATGGCGGCGATCTCGTCGAACCGGTCCAGCGGATGCTTGGGCCGCTTGAACCCCTCCTCGGCGACCAGCTTGCCTCCGGCCGCGACAATGCGGTCCTGCGCGGCGCGCTGCAAATCGTTGGGATCGGCCGGGGCAGCATCCCCCACCGGTGCCAACGGCAATCCCAGCGCGGCTCGCCGCGCCTCGATGCCGGACAGGAAGCCCTTCAGGTATTCCTGCTGATCGGCGGCGAAAGGCTGATCGGTCATCGTGCCACCTGCGGTGCCACCGCCCGCAGGTCTGCCGGCGCGGACGCGGCCTTGCCGCGGGCGTAGGTGACGTAAAGCGCCAGGCCGGTGAACAGCGCGCCGCCGACCAGATTGCCGAGCGTGACCGGGATCTGGTTCCATAGCCACCAGCCGGAAAAACTGACCTTGGCGCCCATCATCATGCCGGCCGGGATCAGGAACATGTTGACGACGGAGTGCTCGAAGCCCTGCGCGAAGAACACCAGGATCGGCATCCACGCGGCGGCGATGCGCCCGATCGTGGAGGTGGAGCTCATCGCCATCACCACGCCCAGACAGACCATCCAGTTGCACAGCATCGCCTTGACGAACACCGTCAGCATCCCGGCGGCGCCGAATTGCGCGTAGCCGTTGGTCTTGGCTTCGGCGATCTGCACGATGCGGGCCGCGAGGCCGGCCGGCTCGATCTGCCCCGCCATGGTCAGCGCGATCACCAGCAGCATTGCGTAGAACACACTGCCGATCAGGTTGCCCAGGAACACCCAGGACCAGTTGGCGATCATGCCGCCGGCGGTGGTGCGCCCGCGCAGCCAGGCCAGCGGAATAACCGCGAAACTGCCGGTGACCAGTTCCAGGCCCAGCAGCACGATCATCACGAAGCCGACCGGGAAGATCAGCGCGCCGACCAGGATCTGGCCGGTCTGCACGGTGGCGCCGAGCGCCAGGCTGGTGGCCGCACCCAGCAGCGCCCCCGACAGGATGCCGCGGATCAGCAGATCGGTCGGCCCAAGGGCGGATTTGGTGATGCCGGCCTGTACCAGGCTGGCGACGATTTCGGCGGGTTTGAGCGTGTCCATCGGGGAGCTCCTATGGGGAAAGGGCAAAGGCAGGGCCGAATGCGAGGGCGGCGCGCAGCGTGCCGAGCTTGTGGTTGCCGGCGATCAGTTGCTGGTACCAGGCGGAATCCACGGTCTCGCCGTACAGCATGGCGCCGACCAGTCGGTCATCGCGCAGCAGCAATTTGCGGTACTGACCGGTCTCGGTGTCGCTGAGGATGATCTCCTCGGCGTCCGGCGCGTCGATCGTGCCGGCCGACCACACCCCGGTGCCGGCCACCTTGAGCGCGGTGGCGTCGGCCTCGGGCCGATAGGCCAGCGTGGCGCCGGCGATGACCCGCGCGCAGGTCTCGGCCTGGGCGAAGGCCGGGGCCACCAGGCCGCAACAGGCACCCTGATGCTCGGCGCATTCGCCGATCGCAGAGATCGCGGGATCGGAGCTGCGCATTGCGTCGTCGACGACGATGCCGCGGGCCACGGTCAGGCCGGCGTCGCGCGCCAAAACTGTTTCCGGGCGAATGCCGACGGCCATGACCACAAGATCGGCCGACAACACCGTGCCGTCGGCGAGCCGGACCGCCTGGACACGGCCCACGCCCTCGATCGCCTCGGTCTTCGCGGTCAGATAGGTGTCGATGCGGTATTCGGCCATGCGGCGCATCAGCAACGCGGCGGCGGTGTGATCCAGCTGGCGTTCCATCAGCCGATCGACCGCATGCAGCACGCTGACCTTCATGCCGCGCCTGGCCAGGCCGTAGGCCGCTTCCAGCCCCAGCAGCCCGCCGCCGATGACAATCGCGCTGCCGCCGGTTTGGGCGGCGGCCAGCATGGCATTCACATCGTCCAGGGTGCGGTACATCACCACGCCCGGCAGGTCGGCACCGGGGAACGCCAGGCGCACCGCCTGCGATCCCAGCGCCAGCACCAGATTTCCGTAGCCGATCGGGCCATGAGGATCGGTCAGCACGCGCCCGGCCTCGCGGTCGATGCCGGTCACCCGGGTGCCCGGCAGATAGCTGATGCCGGAAGCGGCCAGGGCCGCTTGGTCATGGGTGATCAGATCGGCCGGCGCCATCTCGCCAGCCAGCAGCTTGCTCAGCGCCACGCGGTTGTAAGGCAATGCGGGCTCGGCGCCGATCAGCGTGACCGCCAGGCCCCGCCCCGCCAGCCGTTCGGCGCAGCGCATGCCGGCCGGCCCGGCGCCGACGATCACGGTCCGGTTCATGGGGCGGTTGCGCATGACGATCATCGGTCGGGCACTCCTGGTCAGGTTGTGACGATATCGGCGGTCGGGATTTCCTCGCCGATCAGCGCGGATCGCCATTGGACCGCGAGAGCCGAAGCTGTTCGAGAGCGGGACCGCCATGGCCACAATCCGGTTCCGCGGGGGAACGCAGAAGGTTATGCAATTGCAATGCCAGCCATGGTGCCCGGCTCCATCGCCAGCCAGAGCAGGCCTACGTAGCCGCCCCTTTGCACAGCCGGGGCGCCCGCTTACGGAAATAGCTTATAAACTGGCGAATATATGCCTAATAGATAATCATGTCTGGTATTGTTGGCTGAATTAAGGTCTGTTTTGAAAAAATATCGATAAATTAGCCCAGCGTTGAACGAATTGCCCGCTTCATAGGCGTTTTACCGATCCAGCCACACATCCTCGAACCGCCAGTGATTATAGATGGCGTTGTTGGCCAGGGCGATGCCCTTGACGTATTTTTGCCAGCACGTCGCGGCCCAACCATGCGAGATCACCGGCCTGGCGCCGTCTTCCTGGAGCCGCTTATCGATCTCCCAAACCAGCGCCCGGCGCCTGGCGACATCGGTCAGCATGGATTGCTGGTGGAACATCGCTTCGATATCGCGGTTGCAGTAGCTGGTGTAGTTGCGTTCGGAGTCGCAGCCGAACGTTTCGAAGAACATCACGTCGGGATCGTCGATCCCGACGCCCTGGACATTCAGCGCTACGGTAAAATCCTTGCGCAGCAGCCGCGCATACCACACCGAGGCGTCCAGCACCTCCAGCTCGCCATCGATATAGACGTTCTTCAAATGATCGATCAGGATCACCGCGGGATCGCGATAGACTGGGAGATTCCGCGTTGAAACTTTTATCTTCAGGGTGTTATCCGGCCCATAGCCGAGCTCGCGCATGATCTGCCGACCGGCTTCGCGGCTTTTCTCCACATCCGGCGCGTAGCCGGCCACGGTTTGCAGGAATTCCGGCGACATTCCCCAGATGCCCTCCGGCGGCGGCAGCATAGACCCGCCGACCTGGTCCACGCCCTGGCTGAGGATTTTTGTAAACGCGGAGCGGTCGAACGACAGCACCATGGCGCTGCGGATTTTGGCGTTATCGAATGGCGGCTTGTCGCGGTTGACCATCAGATTGGCCTGGGTGTTGGTCGGCAGCAATTCGCAAACCGCACTCGGGTCGGCCGCCAGCACATCCTTCATCAGCACCGGCGTCACCTCGGTGGAAAATGTCAGATCCATGCGCCCACTGGTGAACGCCAGCAGGCTGGTGGAGCGGTTCGGGATGATGGTGAACTCGATCGCGTCCAGATAAGGTTTGCCGGGTTTCCAGTAATTCGGGTTGCGCACCACCCGCATCGACTCGTTTTGCTTCAATTCCACGAACATGAACGGCCCGGTGCCGATCGGGTGGGTTCGCATCTGCGCGGCCGGGACGTGGCACGGATAGACCGGCGACATTCCCGCCGCCAGCATGGCCAGCAGCGAGGGCTGCGGATCGGTGAGGTGAAACGCGACCTCCAACGGACCGTTGACCGAGATGTCCTTCAGGTTGAAATACCAGGATTTCCGTGGGTTTTTACGAAAACTGGTGTCGCCCTTGCCCAGGATCCGATCCCAGGTGCATTTCACGTCGGCGCTGGTGAACGGTTTGCCGTCATGAAATTTCACCCCGTCCTGCAACTGGAAGGTCAGGGTGCGGCCGTCCTCGCTCCAGGCCCACTTCGTGGCCAGTTCCGGCAGGATGCTGTCCATCCGGTCCTGGTGCGTCGCCGGGTCGAACACCACCAGGTTGTTGTAAACGCTGGAGAACGGCATGACGGTGGAGATCGTCGCTTCCTCGTGGATCGACGCGCTAGGCGGATTGTCGCGGTGCGTGACGTGCAGGGTGCCCCCCGATTTTTGCGGAAAGGCGGGTGCGCCCAGCAGCAACATCGCCATAGCCAATCCAGCGAGGAAGCGGATCATGTCGGTCTAGGCGTTGAAATTCAGTTTCAGCCCCGGCTCCGGCCAGTCCATCGCCACCAGCTGCCCGAGGCTGGACAGCGTGATGAACGCGGTCTTCATGTCCGGTCCGCCAAAGCAGATATTGGTCGGGTAGACATCCGGCATCTTGACCTGGCGCACGACCTTGCCATCCGGCGCGATCACGGTGATGCAGCCGGCCAGCAGCGTGGCCACGCAGATATTGCCCGACGCTTCCACGGCCAGGCTGTCGAAACGCTGGAACCCCGGCAGCCCGCAGACCAGCCGGCCATCATGCGGCGCCGGGAACGGCAGTTTCCGCACCTCGCCGGGCGCCAGAATATCCCACGCGAACAAGCGGGAAGTCTCGGTATCCGCAACATAAACCGACTTTCCGTCCGGCGACAGCCCGACCCCGTTCGGCGTCACGATCGGATGGATCACCTCGATGCATTTGGACCCATCCGGCAGCGCGTAATACAGCCCGCCATGGTCGCGGTCCCGCTCCCGGCGCTTGCCCAGATCGGAAAAATAGAACCCGCCGGCCTTGTCGAACACGATATCGTTCGGCGCGCTGAGCTTGTGCTTGCCGCAATGGGAATAGAGGGTTTTCGTCGCCCCGGTTTTCAGATCGATCCGCTGGATCGAGCCACCTTCGTATCCCGCCGCCGGCCCGGTGGACAGAAACCCACCCCCGGCATAGGCGTTGCCGCCGTTATTGCAGACATACAGCGCGCCATCCGGCCCCACCGCGATGCCGTTCGGTCCGCCGCCGGCTTTGCCGATTTCTGTTTTCGTGCCGTCGGGCGCGATACGGGTGACCCTGCCGGCGGAGATTTCCCCCAGGATGACCGACCCGTCCGCCATCGCGACGGGGCCCTCGGGGAAGCCTAGATCGGTTGCGAGCACCCGGATGTTGGACATGATTTCTCTCCCTTTGTTTTGGAGCCGCACGCTGTCCCGGCGGCGTGATCTCGTCAAGCGGGCCTCGTCAAGCGGGAGCATCCCCCTCCGCCGGCACGATCCGCCCGTCTTCCATCGCGATGATCCGGTCGGCGATGTCCAGAATGCGCGGGTCGTGCGTCACCAGCAGGATCGGCACGCCCCGGCGCTTGGCCAGCTCGCGCAGCAGCCGCACGACCTCGCCGCCCGATCGCCGGTCGAGTGCTGCGGTAGGCTCATCGGCCAGGATCAGGCCGGGCTCGCCGGCCAGGGCGCGGGCCACCGCGACCCGCTGGCGCTGTCCGCCGGAGAGCTGGTCGGGGCGGCGTTCGGTGAGTTTCTCCAGGCCGACAGAGGCCAGGATCTCCCCGGCCCGTTCCAGCCGGATGCGCTCGGTAAGTTGGGGGTCGAGCTCCAGCGCCATCGCCACATTCTGCTGCGCGGTCAGGAAGCCCAGCAGGTTGTGGCTCTGAAATATGAATCCGATGCGCCGGCGCAGCGTCACCCGGTCTGGCTCCCTGGCCGTTGCAAGCTCCTGGCCCAGCACCTGGCAGCTGCCTTGCTGCATCGCGCGCAGCGCGCCGATCAGCGTCAGCAGCGTGGTCTTGCCGCTGCCGGACGGGCCGGTCAGCAGTACGATTTCGCCAGGGTCCACCGTCAGGTCGATATCGCGCAGCACCGGCCGCGCCAGCTCGCCTTTTTCATAGGCGTAGGTCAGCCCGCGCACGACAACCGGAGCGCCGGCGGGCAGCGTCGCCGCCGCGGGCGCGATGCGTGCGGAACCGTCCATCAGAACATCTCCGCCGGGTTGGCATCGCGCAGCTTGCGGGTCGCCAGCAGGCCGGCGATCGCGCACATGGCGAAGATCATCGCGAACACGCTGGCCGCCCTGGGAACACTCATCACCAGCGGCAGAAACGTATTCTTGCCGACAACGGAATACAGGAACGTCGACAGCACCAGGCCGGGGACGAACCCCAGCACCGCCAGCAACAGCGCCGCGCTGAGCACGGTGCGCGACAGGTAGAAATTCGAATAACCCATCGCCTTCAAGGTGGCGTATTCCTTCAAATGGCTGGCGATGTCGCTGAACAGGATCTGATAGACGATCACCATGCCGACGATCAGGCCCATCAGGCTGCCGAACGCGAAAATAAACCCGATCGGCGTCGCGTTTTCCCAATAGGCGCGTTCATGCGCCACTAGTTCCGGCTGGGTCAGCACGATCACGTCCGGTGGCATGACTTCCCGCAGCCGGGCCACCGCCGCCTCGCGGTCGGCACCGGAAACCAGCTTGATCGCCACCAGATCGACGGCGGAGACCAGCCGGTCCTTTTGCAGACGGCGGAAGTTGATCTCCGACATCACCACATTGCCATCGGCGCCGAACGAAGGGCCGATTTCGATTAGCCCGACCACCTCCATCATCTTTGTGCCGATCTGCACCTCGAACGGACCGCGTTCCGCCAGCAGCCGCCGCATATCGCCGAATTCGGGGCGCGAGCGGACATCGAAGGCGACGGTGTCGGGACGCTTCAGCACATCGATCAGTGGCGCGAGGCCGGGGAAGGCCATGACGCCCGATTCCATGTCGAAGCCGACCAGCTGCACCGCGCGATGCGTGCCGTTCTGCGGATTTCGCCAGGTGGCCTGGGCCAGATAGACCGGCACCGCGGCCTGTACCTCCGGCACCGCCAGCGCCTGGCTGGCGCGCACGCGCGGCAGCGCCTCCGGCTTGAACGACACCGTTGTCAGCGGGTGCATCAGGAAAATATCCGCCTGCATCGAGGCCAGCAGCGCGGTCGCGCTGTCGAACAGCGCGGACCGGAAACCCAGCTGCATGAACACCAGCACGCAGGCGAACATGACCCCGGCGATGGCGGAGGCCAGCCGGGCTTTTTCGGCGCGCAGCTGGCGCCAGGCCAACCGCAGCGGTAGCTTCACCGCATCCAAACCCGGTCCGCGGGCCGCAATCGGTTGCGGCCCGGCCCGGTCCCGCGGTAATTGTTGCGCGGTGGGCGGCTGGAGCAGCGCCGTGCTCATGGGCGGATCGACACCTGCACCTGCATGTTGATCCGTCGCATCAGCGCCAGGCGCCCTGCCTCGCCAAGTGCCAGACGGACCTCCACGGTGCGGGCATCGACCGCGGCGACCGGGTCGGTTCCGGCCTCGGTGGTGCGGCGGACCAGCCAGCCGATTTCGTGCACCGTGGCCGGGTAGCGGTGCGGGTCGCCGGGCACCAGAATTTCCGCCCGCGCGCCCTGGCGCAACCGCGGCAGGTCGGTTTCATAGACATCCGCGACCACGTCCAAACGGCTGAGATCCGCCATGTCCAGCAGCCCGTCGCCGCCAACCTGATCGCCCGGCCGCGCATAGATTTTCAGGATGGTGCCGGCGATCGGCGCGGTGACGCGCGACAGCGTGGCATCGGCCTGCGCCTTGTGCAGCGACGCCTGCGCAGCCGCCAGCTCGGCCTCCGCGACAGTCAAATCTTCTTCCCTGGGCGTCATCAACTTCTGTAGCGTCGCTGTCGCCTCGGCCCGTTCCGCGGTCGCGCGGCTGGCGGCGAAGCGGCTGCGTTCAGCCGCCGCGACCGAGGTCGCGCCGGAGGGTGCCAGCGTGTCCGAGCGCGCGGCGTCGTGCAGCAGGCTGGTTTCGGCCGCCCGCAGCGCCTGGACGCGGGCGCGCTGGGCCTCGATCTCCTCGGCCCGCCCGGCGGCGCGGATACGGGCCAGCATGGCGGCGGCTTGGCGCAACGCCGCCTCCGCCTGCGCCACCGCGGCATCCTTCTGGCTGGCATCGGCAAACTCCGCGACCACTTGTCCGGCGGTCACCAGATCTCCCTCGGCGACAAATAGACTGGCAAGCCGCGTGACGTTCATGCCGCCGGCCTGGTTCAGCCGGCGCACCCGGGAGGCAGGCTCCACCCTGCCGAGCGCGCCGACGCCGATCGGCGCGAGAGCGGCTGGCGCTTCGGCCGGATGGGTGGCCGCGCCGGGCCGCACCCAGGACAGCGCAGCGCCGCCGGCGGCGGCCAGCAGGATAGCCGCCAACAACAGGGATTTGCGGCGCGTGAACAGGATTGGCAAGCGAGTTTTCTAAACCGTCCGGCTGGAAAAGTAAACCGTCCGGACGGTTTTTAGGATGACGCCGCTGGGGTAGCTACTCCGCGGCCTCCGCCATTGCCGGGGCGGCTTGCCCGCCGCGGATCAGCCTTCCCGGTAATTCCCCGGTGGCCTCGCCGTTCAGATGCACCGGCACGCCGGACAGGATGGTGGCGGTATAGCCCTGGGTGCGCTGTACCATCCGCCTTCCGCCAGCCGGAAGATCGTAAAGCACCTCCGGCGCGCAGATGCGCAGATGGTCGTAGTCGATGACGTTGATATCGGCCTTGTAGCCCGGTGCGATCACGCCGCGGTCATGCAGGCCGAGGGCCTGCGCGGAATCGCGGGTCAGGCGGCGGACCGCCCATTCCACCGACCGCTTGGCCCCGCGAGTGCGGTCGCGCGTCCAGTGCGTCAGCATATAGGTGATGGCGGAGGCATCGGTCAGCACGCCGACATGGGCGCCGCCATCGCCAAGGCCGATGATGGTGTTCGGATGGCCGATCATGTCGCCCACGCTGTCCAGATTGCCGTAGCTGTAATTCGACAGCGGCCGATACAGAATTGTTTTTCCGCCATTTTCCAGCAGCCAGTCATAGACTACCTGCTGCGGGTCGCGGCCCTGGCGCACAGCCTCGGCGGCAACCGAGCGGTCTTCCGCGGGTTCGTAATCGACGGGGTCGCCGAGCTTGAAGATGCGGCTCCAGGTGGTGACGCGGCGGCGGAGCACCGGGTCGTTGCAGGTTTCGGTGACGATCTGGGCGCGGAATTCCGGCTGGCGCAGCACGGCCAGTTTTTGCGCGAACGGCAGATCGGCGATCTTGTCCCAGCTGGGGCGGCCCAAAAACGGGTTCTGCGAAATCTCGAACCCCAGCATCACGCCGGTCGGGCGGGTCAACACCTGGCCCAGCATCGGCAGGCCGTCGGCATTGGCCTCAGCGATGCGCCCGACGATGCGGCGCCATTCTTCCGGCTTGGAATCGCGCTGCAGAAGGCTGATGGCCATGGGCCGGCCGGACCGGGCGACCAACCGGCGCAGCATATCGAATTCCGGGTCGGCGTCGTCGAAATCGGAAATCACCTGCATCCAGCCGGCGCCGATGCCGCGCAGCGCATCGGCGATGGCGCCGAGTTCCGACTCTTCGGATCGCAACGTGGGAATGGACTCGCCCGCCAAGGTCTTGTGATTGATCGTGCGCGACGTGGAAAAGCCGAGCGCGCCGGCCTGAATGCCCTCAACCGCCAGCCGCGCCATCGCCGCCTGGTCCGCCGGCGTGGACGGTTCGAGATCGGCGCCGCGCTTACCCATTACGAACACCCGCACGGCGGCATGCGGCACCTGCGCGGCCACGTCCAGATCGTAGCGCCGGGCCGCCAGCGTGTTGAGGTATTCGGGGAAACTTTGCCAGTTCCATTTCAGCCCCTCGGTCAGCACGACCTCGGGGATGTCCTCCACCCCCTCCATCAGCTTCACCAGCATGTCGCGCTGCTCGGGCATGCAGGGCGCGAAGCCGACGCCGCAATTGCCGATCATGGTGGTGGTGACGCCGTTCCAGGAGGTCGGGGTGACGTGGTTCGACCACGTTACCTGGGCATCGTAATGCGAATGCGGATCGATGAAGCCAGGGGTGACGATTTGTCCCCGCGCGTCGATCTCGCGGTCGGCTTTCTCCGTGACCTTGCCGATTTTGGTTATCTTGCCGCCGGATATGGCGACATCGGCCTCGAACGGCGCGCCGCCGCTGCCGTCGATCACGGTGCCGCCGCGGATGACTAGCGTGGAGGGGTCCGGCATGGTCGCGTTCCTTTCGTATTTCCAGCTGGGCAAAATTCCAGCTGGTCAAAAATCCAATTGGCCGGCGACGCCGTTGGCCTCGGCCAATTTCTTCAGCGCCGCCCAGGTGGAATCCTCCACCGGAATGCCGTCGCGCCGGCGCTCGATCTCTTTGCGGTGCTCGATCTCCCCGGGATAGTATACCTCGGAAAAGCCTTCCGCGGGTGGGGTAGATTTCAGGTAGTGAGCGAACTCGGTCACTTCCTGCTTGAACACCACCAGGTCGCGGAACGCGGCGACGTTGAACACCGCCATGAAGCAGCCGTCGTTATGCCGCCCGGTCGGCTCCACGCCGTAGCCGAGCCCAGTCAGCAGGCCGGCGAAAATTTCCACCATGGCCGCCAGCCCGTAGCCCTTGTAGCCCTCGGACCCGCCCAATGGCAGCAGCGCGCCGTCGGGCTTGAACTTTTTCGGATCGGTGGTGGACTTGCCGTCGCCGTCGACGATCCAGCCTTCGGGGATGGACTGGCCGCGCGCGATCGCCAGGCTGATCTTGCCGGCCGCGACCGCCGAGGTCGCCATATCGAGGAAGAACGGTCCCTCCAGGTTGGACGGAACGGCAAACGAGATCGGGTTGGTGCCGAGCCGCGCCTTGGCGCCGCCATACGGGGCGACGTGCTTGGGCGTGCGGCCGCTATCGGCGGTGATCATGGCGAACAGCCCCTCCCTCTGCGCCATCAGCGGGTAGGAGGCCAGCCGCCCGATATGTCCCTGGCGGAACACCGTGCAGGCGGCGACGTTCTGTTTTTTGGCTTTTTCGATCGTCAGCTGCATCGCCCGCTCAGTGGCGACGTAGCCAAACCCCCAATGCCCATCGACCACGGTTGTGGTCGGGCTTTCCTGGGTGATGACCCACGGCGCGCCGGGTACGATGTGGCCAACTTTGACCCGGTCGATATAGGTCGGGATCTGGATGATGCCGTGGCTGTCATGGCCGGCCAGATTGGCCTCGATGCAATGACGCGAAACGATCTCGGCTTCATTTTCCGGCGTTCCCGTCGCCTGAAGCAGGGTCCGCGAAATCTTGTTCAGGCGTTCGGCCGGGACGGTCGGCATGCCTATTCCTCCGGTATTTTGGCTGACGGCCAGCACAAGTCCGATCCCGCCCGGAGTCAAGGCCGGGTGGTGGGCCAAGGTGGTGGACCGGCTCGTGGGCCGGGTGGTGCGTCGGGCAGGCTCTGCTAGGCTGGCCCGGCAGCACAGGGGGACCTTCCAGATGAGGATGAACGTCGCGGTCGGGTTAGGCATCACCGAATTCCCGTTTTCCGGCGCGCAGGCGTTCTGGCGCTGGGTGGATCTGTGCGAGGCCGGGGGCGTGGACAGCCTGTGGCAGACCGACCGGCTGGTCTCGAGGGAGCCGATCCTGGAATGCATGACCATGCTGGCCGCCCTGGCGGGGCGGACCCGGCGGCTGAAATTCGGGGTCAATGTCGTGTCGCTGGCGATGCGCGACCCGGTGCTGCTGGCCAAGCAATGCGCAACTATCGACGTGCTGTCGGACGGCCGACTGCTGCCGGGCTTCGGCATCGGCAGCCCGCGCGGGCCGGAATGGACCGCGCTGCATCTGGACACCACCACGCGCGGGCGCAAGACCGATGAGGGGCTGGAGATCATTCACCGGCTATGGACCGAGGACAGCGTGGATTTCGACGGCCGGCACTACCAGCTGACCGGCGCCTCGATCTCGCCGAAGCCGGTGCAGAAGGAATTGCCGATCTGGATCGGCGGTGCGTCGGAGGCCGCGATCCGCCGCACCGCCAAATACGGCACGGGATGGCAGGGCGGTCCGGAAACCCCCAGCCAGATCGCCCCGGTGATCGCCGGTATCCGCGAAGCCGCCATCGCCGCCGGACGGCCAATCGACGAGGACCATTACGGTGCGGCGTTTCCGTTTCATTTTGGCCGGGCGGACGATCCCGGCATTCCCCGCACGATGGAGGCGTACCGCCGCCGCACCGGCCAGGAAGCGGCGGATTACTTCGCCATCGGCGATGCCGGCACGATCCTCGAGCGGATCGAGGCCTATGTCGCGGCGGGCGCGCAAAAATTCATCCTGCGGCCGATGGCGCGCGACGATGAGGGCATGATGGCGCAGACAAGGCGCGTGATCGAGGAGGTGCTGCCCGCGGTCGCGGCGCGGTATCCGAAGCAGCCGAAGGCGGCGTAAGCAAAGGAAGTCAGCATGCAACTGGGCATCCATCTGCCGCATGTCGGTCGCAAGGCCGGCCCTGCTTCGATCCGGCAAGCCGCAATCCAGGCCGAGGCGCTGGGCTTTGCCGATGTCTGGGTCAGCGAGCACATCATCCTTCCGAGCGGTGCGCCGTATCCGCCCTCGGCGATCTTCTATGATCCGGTGCTGACCCTGACCTGGGCCGCTGCCGTGACAAGCCGCGTGCGCCTGGGCACTTCGGTGCTGGTGCTGCCGATGCGCCATCCGCTGCCGTTGGCGAAGGAACTTGCAACCCTGCAATTGCTGTCCGAGGGTAGGCTGATCCTCGGCGGCGGCGTCGGCTGGCTGGAAGCGGAGTTCAAAGCCTGCGGCGTGCCGTTCAAGGAACGCGGCCGGCGCATGGATGAGGGACTGGCGATGATGCGTGCGGTCTGGACCGAGGACCCGGTGACGTTCCCGACCCGATATATCGCCGCGGAGATCACCGACATGCGCATGCGGCCGCTGCCGCTGCCAATTCCGATATGGATCGGCGGCAGCTCGGACGCAGCGATCGCGCGCGCCCTGCGCCACGACGGCTGGCACGGCTCGCGCTGCACGCCCGGGCAGGCCGCTGCCATGGTCCAGCGGCTGCGCGAAATCCGCCCGGAGCCGGAGTTCATGATTTCGCTCCGCACCAGCTTTGACGGCAAGGATGACGGCGAGCTGCGCGCGCGGCTCGGCGCCTATGCGGCTGCCGGGGTGCAGCACGTGCTGATCGAGCCGACCGACCGGGAAATCGTCGATTGGCTGCGCAGCGTGGAACGGATCGCCAAAGCCGGGCAGGGGGTCTAGGCCGATGACGCAGATGCCTCCCAGCGAGCGGGAACAGGCGTTGGTGGAAACCGCGCGCCGGGTGCTGCCGGCCGGCGGGTTTGGCAACATGCCCGGCGATGTGGTGATCCATCGCGGCCAGGGCGGGCGGGTCTGGGATGTTTCGGGCCGTGAATATGTCGACTTCCTGCTCGGCTCCGGCCCGATGTTCGCCGGTCACAACCACCCGGATGTGCTGGCGGCGGTGCAGCAGCAGCTGCCGCTCGGCACGACATTCTTTGCCAATAACGAACCGGGCATCCGCCTGGCCGCGGAAATCGTCGACGCGGTGCCCTGCGCCGAGCAGGTGCGTTTCGTCAGCAGCGGCACCGAGGCCGACATGTACGCGATGCGGCTGGCCCGCGCGTTCCGCGGGCGCGAGAAGATCCTGAAGTTCGAGGGCGGCTATCACGGCATGAGCGATTACGGGCTGATGAGCCTGGCGCCGCGCCAGCCCGGCAACTTCCCCCAGGCGGTGCCCGATTCCGCCGGTATTTCGCGGAGTATCCGCGACGACGTTCTGGTTGCCCCGTTCAACGATCTGCGGATGGCCGAAAGCCTGATCCTCGAATACAAGGACGATCTCGGCGGCGTGATCGTCGAACCGCTCCAGCGTCTGATCCCGCCGCGGGCGGATTTCCTCGAAGGGCTGCGCCGCATTACCGCCGAACATGGCATTCCCTTGATCTTCGATGAGGTGGTCACGGGTTTTCGTTTTGCCTATGGCGGCGCCCAGGCCTATTACGGCGTGACGCCGGACATCTGTACGTTGGGAAAAATCATCGGCGGCGGCTTTCCGCTGGCCGCCATCGCCGGGCGTGCCGATATCATGGCGCATTTCGACCGCGGCCTGGTCGGCGATGATGGTTTCCTGATGCAAGTGGGCACGTTATCGGGCAACCCCGTTGCCGCCGCGGCCGGGTTGGCGACCCTGAACATCCTGAAGCAGCCGGGGGTTTATGACCGCGTGTTCGCCACCGGGCGCAACCTGATGGACGAGTTCACCCGGATGCTGCGCCATGCCGGGCTGCCGGCTCAGGTGGTGGGTTTGCCTCCATTGTTCGATGTGGTGTTCGCTGCCGGCGATATTGTCGACTATCGCGCGACGTTACGCGCCGACAAGCAGATGCAGGGCCGTTTCAACCGTAACCTGCGTCAATCCGGAATCTTCAAGGGCGAGAACAAATACTATCTGTCGCTGGCTCATGACGCGGCCGATATCGGCCAGACGCTGGCGGCCTTTGCCGCGGCGGTGGAGGCGGAAGCCCGTCTGCGGCCTTGAATCCGGGGAGCCAATTAATGACCCAACCGCCAACCATCATCCTCTACACCGACTACAAGAGCCCCTATGCCTATTTGGCCAAGGACCTGGCCTATGAACTGGAGCGCGACTTCCCGGTCCGTCTGGACTGGCGGCCCTATATCCTGGATATCCCCAGCTATCTCGGCTCCGCCCGCGTGGACGCATCCGGCACTGTGCTGGAAGAATCCCGCAACCCGCATCAATGGCGCCGCGTGCGCTACAGCTACATGGACAGCCGCCGCCAGGCGCAAAAGCGCGGCCTGACGATCCGGGGGCCGCAAAAGATCTGGGATTCGACCCTTGCCGCCGCCGGCATGGTGTACGCCCAGCGCGCCGGGGACGAAGTGTTCCGCCAGTACCACGACGCGGTGTTCGAACGATTTTGGCAGCGCGCGCTGGACATCGAGAGCGCCGATGCGCTGGCCGCGATATTGGCCGGGTGCGGAGCCAATGCTGCCGGATTTCTGGCCCAGGCCGGTGCGCTGCGCGAACAGGTTACCGCGATCAGCCGCGCCGCCGAAGCCGACGGCGTGTTCGGGGTCCCGAGCTTTGTGCTTGCGGGAGAGATTTTTTGGGGCAGCGAGCATCTGCCCGACATCCGCGAACGATTGGCTTCGCATAAAGATGATTGAAATTGCAATGGTTACGACTTGAAACCGGCCTGCAACTGGACCGTCCGGGCCAATGCGGCGTCCGACAGGCGGCCCTTGTTGATGGCGGCGACGGCTACCTCCAATTCGGCCTGGGTGGATAGGCCGACCAGCACCGTGCTCATTGCGTCGTTGGAAATGGCGAAGCGGATCGCGGCTTCGATCACGCTGGCTGCATGGCCTTCCCGCACCAGCGGTTCCAGCCGGCGCGCATTGGCGGCGTCGCCGGCATAACTGGCCGACGAGCCGATCGGCTCGACCGACTGCATGCCGATCGGATGGCGGGCCTCGCTGCCGCTCAACGCGCCGCCGGCGAGCACGCGAATGCCGATTATGCCGATCCCCGCTGCCTGCGCCGCCGGCATCAGCTGCAAAAAATCCTGCGCCGGGTAGCCTGGCGGCAATTCGTGCATCGGGCTCGGGTTCAGCAGATTATGCGGGATTTGCGCGGTATCCATGACCCCGGCGGCGACGATCCTGTGCAGCGCCGAGGAATCCCCCAGCGCCGTTATTCCGAAGAACCGCGTTTTGCCCTGTTGGCGAAGTTTTTCCAGCGCCGGCACCACCTCGTTCAGCACCATCTGCACGCTCAGCTCCGGCTCGGCGCCGGCATTGGTGATGGCGTTGTGCAACTGGAACAGATCGACGCTGTCCATGCCCAGCCGCCGCAGACTGGCATCCATCGCCTCGATGATGGCGGCACCGACGCGGCCGCGATCCGCCGGGAAAACGCGGAGTTTGGTGCCGACCAGGGTTGTTTCCCTGGGCATTTTCAGCGCCCGCAGCACCCGGCCCAGATTGGTTTCCGATTGTCCGTCGCCGTATTGCGCCGCGGTGTCGAAGTAGTTGATCCCCTGATCGATCGCCCAGGCGACCGCGCGTTCCTGGTCCGCCGGCGTGCCCTTGACCATAAGCCCGCCCACCGCGCCACAGCCGAAGCCGAGCACCGACACTTTCAGGCCGGTTCGCCCCAGGGTTCTTACTTCCATAATCCGTCTCCCGTTTACATCCGCCGGCTGGCGATCCGGCGCCGGGCAGCATACCCTTTCCCGCATAACCGACCAGGGGAGCCCGTCATGAGCCATTCAGAAATCGCCGCCCTTCGCGCCATCATCGCCGCCCGCCCGCCGGCAAAGGACATCGCCGAGATGCGCCGCAATATCGACGCGCGGGGATTGGCGCACGGCGTCGCTGCCGATGTGACGGTGGAGCCGGTCGAGGCCGGCGGCGTTCCGGCGGAATGGACCCGCACGCCGAACGCCGATCCGGCGCGCGCCATCCTGTATGTACATGGCGGCGGCTACGTGATCGGCTCGCTGGACAGCCATCGCCACGCGGTCAGCGAGATGGGCCGCGCCGCCCAGGCGGGCGTGCTGGCGCTGGATTACCGGCTGGCGCCGGAGCATCCGTTTCCCGCGCCGGTGGACGACACGCTGGCCGCGTATCGCCATCTGCTGGCGGCCGGGTTCGCTGCGAAAAAAATCGCCATCGCCGGGGACAGCGCCGGCGGCGGCCTGGTGGTCGCAGCCCTGGTGGCCATCCGCGATGCGGGCCTGCAGCAGCCGGCCTGCGGCTGGGCGATCTCGCCCTGGGTGGACATGGAGGGCATCGGCGCCAGCATGGCGGGCAAAGCCGAGGAGGACCCGACCGTGCAGAAGGACGGCCTGCTGTTCATGGCGCGCCATTATTTGAACGGTGCCGACCCGCGCCATCCCTTGGCCGCGCCGCTATACGCCGATCTGACCGGGATCGCGCCGCTGCTGATCCAGGTAGGGGCGGCGGAGACGCTGCTGGACGATGCCATCCGGCTGGCCGGAGTGGCCGGTGCGGCGCATGTGCCGGTCACGCTGGAGGTGTGGCCGGAGATGATCCATGTCTGGCATGTCTATCACCCGAACCTGGCGGCCGGCCGGCGGGCGATCGAGCGGGGAGGCGCCTATGTCCGCGAGGTCATGGACGGCAACCCGCCGGTCGACAGCCGGGCGGGGTGAAGCCGGCCGCGGCGGTTGTAGGGTGCAATGCCCCTTGCATTGCACCCCCTCCCGCCAGAACGCTGCCCGCCACCGAGACCGGTGGGAGTCTCGTCTTCGTCTCACGGGCCGTAAGCCAAGAATTTAATCCGTTCTCCGCATCCAGTCTGAATTTTCCGACGTCTGTCGGTGCGGCCGGCGCCTCGGGCTCGGTCAGGTTGAGGCCCAGCGCCTCGCCCATGCTCCCGACCGCGGCGTGTTCGACCCAGGCGGCGCGGCCCGAAGCCGCCGCATCCTTCTCGATCCGGCGGCGCGCCGCCTGCAACCGCAGCAACAGGCGCAGCGCGCTGTTGCTCTCGCGCATCAGGCTCAACGCCTGCGCCGTGCATTTTCGCGCCACATCCGGCTCGTGCCGCCGCTCCCTGGCCAGCCGCAAACAGTCCAGCGACCAGGCATCGGCCACCACGAACCGCGCCGCGAGCCGCCCCTCGGCGGCATTTTCCGGCAGCAACGCCGCCACCGCCGCCATCGCCGCCCGGTCCCGCCGCGCCCAGTCCTGCCAGGTCATTTCATCCGGATCGTCCAACCCCGGCGGCGGCAACGCCCCGCGCAGGATCAGGATGATCTCGGTAAACGCATCCCTGGGCAGCAGGCGTGCCCAATCGGGTTGCGGGGCGGGTTCAGGGGCAGAAGGGGAGTTCGGGAGAGGGTCCATAACGTTAGTATATACCGTTAAATATAATAACTCAAAAGCAAAAATTTCCCGATCGGACGGGCGAATGTAGGGCGGATAAGCGAAGCGCAATCCGGCCTTGGCGTTCAAATCGTTGAGAATGGCGGCTTCATCGTCGGAAGCGGAGGCGGCGACGATCAGAAGCGTCATCCGGCCTTCATAGATGCCAGGATCGCTTCCATGCGGGCCTCATGCTGGTCGCGCGCCATCACTCGGCCCGCTGCCACATCCACGAGCGCTTCGTCCGCAAAATTCTTGGCCCAGGCCAAATCGTCGCCCGCCTCGGCGGCGCGCTCATCGAGCAACTGGCGAACCCCGTCCTCCATCGAGGCGAATTCGCCACGCGCGACATGGGCCCTCAGCCAAGCGTGTTGTTCCGGTGTTAGCGAGACGGTTATCTACTAAGCGTATCATGCCAATTTGGGATTTACCATCCAAACCGATCGACGGTAGTGTCCTAGCTTGACGTTCTGGCAACCAATTCATCTAACGTCCTCAGATGACGGCTCACGCGGCAGATCGCGCATTTCCTTGTCCAGAAGCGCCTTGCAGCCTTCCCCTACCTCTACCAGCAACCGCATCACGGTATCCCTGTGCGTGTTGGTCATTCGCTCGGAGGACCGGATGGAATTGCCTTCGACCAGGCAATTGATGATCTGGGTCCGGCGGGAGAGGTTCAGGCGGTTCATGGATGGGCCTTGCAATCGATGTTGTATGCACCTCAATAGACAATTCGATGCCTGTCAATGGGAGTGCATACATGGATTTCAAGGAGGCTACGGATGGCCTTTTCTCACGAATAGACCATGAGGATTTAGCAAAGAGGCTCGGCGTCTCGGTGTCGCTAATCCGCCAAGCAAGATTGAGCGAAAACGCCAGCGCCCATCGAACGCCCCCAAAGCGGTGGGCGGAGGCGGCAGTTCACATATCCGAAGAGCGGATTATGCACTATCGCAAACTTATTGAGCGCCTTCGGGCCTCTGTGGAGGACTAGCACATGGCATCGCCTCACGGAGATACTCCGACCATAGGACTAGGCGCGCTGATCCAAGATGGTCGATTCGGGGTTCCATCTCATCAACGAGATTATGCGTAGACGGAAGCAGAGATCAATAAGTTTTTCGATGACATTGAGATGGCCATGAACGGGCCCGATGACTTGTATTTCCTTGGCCTAATGGTTTTTCAGATCGCTGAAAACGACACCCTAATTGTCCTCGATGGCCAGCAGCGCTTGGCAACAGCGATTATTGTTTTGTCGGCAATCCGCAATTGGCTGAATCAGTACTCAGAATACCAGCCGCAAGCGAAGAAAATTGAGGACTGGTTTATTGGGTTTAGTGAACTAGGAGAGGACGAAATCCTTCCGCGAATGACACTCAATTCCGCTAATAATATTACCTTCGAAAGATTTGTGATCCGCGCCGCCCCCCTCTCCGATGTAAGGAATGAGCTATCTGGCCTAAAGCGACAAGATCGCAATCGCCCCTTGCTTGAGGCGGTGGTTTTATGTCACGAAAGAATTGGAAAATTATCAAAAGCTGATGTCCCTGTCGCAGAGGCGGCAAAACGACTCTATGCCCTGGTAAATTTCATCCGAGACACCGGTAGCATTGTAAGGTTGGTTGTCCGAAGTGATGATGCCGCATACACGATATTTGAAACCCTGAATGATCGGGGCCTAGCCCGTCCTATTCACCGTTCTGTTGCTTTGAAAGTTTCCTGAGTTAAGAACGCAAATCGCCTTGGCGCTTTTGCACCTCTGTTCGGCTCGGGCG
>JAYTXR010000164.1:0-7387 GCA_043742865.1 Acetobacteraceae bacterium | reverse complement strand
ACTGGTGGAAGCATGGTTAACGGGGGAAAAGCCGTGACCGAACTCATACTGCACAACTACGATTTCTCGTCGTTCTCGGAGAAAATCAGACTGGTGCTTGGGCTGAAGGGCCTGTCCTGGCGGTCGGTTGCCATTCCCTCCGTTATGCCAAAGCCTGACCTGACCACGCTGACCGGCGGATACCGGCACACGCCGGTGATGCAGATCGGTGCGGATGTCTACTGCGATACGCGCCTCATCGCGCGGGAGTTGGACCGACGCTTCCAATCGCCGCCTTTGTTCCAGGATCGCTCCACCGGAGTGGCGCTGGCGATCGAGGCCTGGGCCGAGCGGGACCTGTTCTGGCCGATTGCCCGTTATGCGTCGGGCATGAATGCGGACGACGTTGCGCCTGAACTTCATGCCGATCGAGCCGCCATGCGCGGCAAGCACGCGCCATCGATCGCCAGGGTCCGGAGCGCCGCCGAAACTAGCCTGGCTCTCATGGACGTCCAGATTCCTCGCGTGGAGAATATGCTGACAGCCGGGCACCCCTATCTGCTGGCAGAGCAGCCGCAGCTGGTGGATTTCGCCGTCTATCACGGATTCTGGTTCCTGAGCGCGATGCCTGTCGATTGCTCGGCCGCACTCGATAGGTTTCCGCGGATACGAAGCTGGATGCAGCGCATCCGATCGATTGGGCATGGTAAAAGTGAAGACATGTCCTCGCAGCAAGCACTCCAGATCGCTGCACGGTCAACTCCGGCGCCTGCAGGACAATCCGTTGGCTGCGCGTTTGACCCACCCCTGGGATTCGACGTTGCGATCCGCCCTGAAGACTACGCCACGGCTGAGGTCGTGGGAAAGCTGTACAGCACGGATCGTGATGAGGTGGCCCTTCTGCGTGCGGATCCGTCGCTCGGAAACGTCGTGGTTCACTTTCCGCGTGTCGGGTACGCCATGAGATCCATCTGATCCGACCGGTGCCCGGGTGGCTGAGCTGCCCGAAGACTGGATATACCCGCGGCTTCGCTGCGCAACAGACCGAAGCTGCCATCGGTATGGCGGTCCTGAACCGGTTGCTGGCGACTGAAAGCCCGAAATCTGTCCGCTGCCAGCCGGCCATCGCTTAGCGAGCCGGGGCTGGACTTATCTCGCACTCTATCCGTCGAGTTCACCAACACCATGCCGCACGCTATCCCTGCATTAACGCCAAGGGCCGAGGCTATTTTGTGATGGGCTTAAGCTAGGCGGCGAGGGCGAGGATTTCCCTCACCTGGTCCGGGGCGTCGATCCGCCGAGGATTGCGTGGAATCCAAGGTGTGCCCATCGCCTGCTCCGCGATCCGGTCGAATGCATCGGCCCCGACCGAGACGGCGCCCAGGCTGCGCGGCATGCCCAGACCGGCAATGAATGCGTCCAGCACATCGGCGGCATCCTCACCCGGACGGCCCATGGCGGCGGAAACCAGCGCCTGGCGCTCGGCATTGACCGGCTTGTTCCAGCGCATGACCGCCGGAAGCATGATGCAGGATGTATGCCCGTGCGGGATGTCGAATACGGCACCGAGCACGTAGCCGATCCCATGGCTGGCGCCCATTGGCACGCCGCTGGCGAGCGGGCCCATCGAGAGCCAAGACCCCATCTGACACTCGAGGCGAGCCTGCATATCGTGCGGATCGGCTTTCACGCGCGGGAGCCCGTGGGCCAGCAGCGCGAGGCCGCGCAGTGCCTGGGCATCGGCGAAAACGTTCGCCTCGGCCGAGCAGATACCCTCGACGCAATGGTCGAGCGCACGAATGCCGGTCGACAGGAAGAGCCATTCCGGCGTGTGGATCGTGATCGCGGGGTCGAGAATGACCGCGCGCGGGATCATCATCGGGTCGCGGAAAAGCTCCTTGATCCGGGTCCGCTCGTCGGTGACGCCGGAGATGGCGCTGAACTCGCCGGCGGAGAGGGTGGTCGGCACGCTGATCTGGCGGGTGGTCAGCTTCCGGGTCGGGGCCATCGCGTTGTCGCCATCCGGCCCCTTGACCGGGCGGTAGTCGTCGAGCGCCTCGGCTGTGCGGATGTCATTGGCCAGACAGAGCTGCACCGCCTTCCCGGCGTCGGTGATGGACCCGCCGCCGACCGTGACGATCAGATCGGCGCCGGCTTCGCGCGCCTGGTTGGCCGCCTCGATCACGGCGCGCCGCGGGGTGTGCGCCGGCATCCGGTCGAAGGTGCCGGCGTATAAATTGCCGAGCGCACGGCGCACTTTGGCGATTTCGTCGGTCTCACGGTTCAGGGTTCGACTGACCATGAGGAAGACCCGGCGCGCATCGGACTGGCGGGCCTGCTGCGCGACGGCGGCGGCGGCGGCGACCCCGAATAATACTTCCTCCATCTTGCCGAAGGCGACGCGTCCGGATTGGATCATGGGCTTATCCCTTGCAATGAGCTGCATTCGAGGCGGCGATCTATTCTGGCGGCTCCAGGGTTTCCATCAGCGCCAGCCCTTCCATGGCCAGACCATAGCCGAGCAGGCATCAGGATATGCAACCCGCCGCCAAACCAGACCAAAGCCGCAGCGCCGAACCAACACGACCGAGCCTGAATGCCCAACCCAGCTGTATCAAAGTCGTTGACATGTTCCGGTCACTTCACCAACGGGCAACCGCCATCGCTCAGTGGCCGGAACGCCTCGGCCGCCGGGATCGTGGCAACCACTTTATAGAGGTCCCACTCACCCTTGGACTCGGCGGGCTTCTTGACCTCGAACAGGTACAAATCATGCAGCTTACGGCCGTCCACCCGCACGCTGCCTTTGCCGAACAGCGGATCATCCGTGGGCAGCGCCTCCATCTTGGCCACCACGGCTGCTCCGTCCTTGGCGCTTTTCAGCGCATCCACCGCCTTAAGATAATGCAGCACGCTGGAATACACCGCCGCATGCACCGCAGTCGACATCTTGCCGCCCATCCGCTCGGCGAAGCGCTTCGAGAACGCCCGGCTGCCCTCGTCCCGGTCCCAGTAGAACGCCTCGGTAAGCAGCAAGCCTTGCGCGGATTGTAGTCCGATCGCCTTGACGTCGGTCACGTAAATAAGCAATGCCGCCAGCGACTGCCCGCCCTGGACGACCCCGAACTCGGCCGCCTGCTGGACAGATTTGACGGTGTCGCCGCCCGAGTTGGCCAGCCCGATCACCTTGGCTTTCGAGACCTGGGCCTGCTGGAGGTAGGAGGAGAAATCCGCAGTCAGGAACGGATGATGAATGGCACCGAGAACCTGGCCGCCCGCCTTTTTGACGGCTTGCGTTGCGTCGCGCTCGAGCGCGATGCCAAACGCATAATCGGCGGTCAGAAAGAACCACGTGTCGCCCCCGCGCTTCGTCACTGCGGTGCCGGTCCCGTTGGCCAGCGCCCAGCTGTCGATGCTCCAGTTGACCGTGTTCGGTGAGCACGCCTTGCCCGAGAAATCCGAAGACGCCGAGCTGGCGTTCAGCATGACCTTGTTCTGGTCCCGCGCGATTTGACTGACCGCGAGCCCGACCGATGACACCGGCACATCGACGACGGCATCAACGCCGTCCCGCTCGAACCATTGGCGGACGATCGAGGACCCGATATCCGGCTTGTTCTGGTGGTCGGCGGAAACGATCTCGACCTTCATGCCGTGTTCCGCCGGTTTGAAATCGTCCACGGCCATGCGGGTCGCGATGACGGAGCCCTCGCCGGTAATGTCGGCCCCCGCCCCCGAGCGGTCGTTCAGCACACCCAGCTTGACGGAGATCTGGGCATGCGCGACGCCCCCGGCGCAGGCGGCCAGCACGGCCGCCGTAAGCATCAACCTTTGCAGCACGACGATTCCCCTTGTGTTTGTTGCGCGCGAAAAAAAGATCGCATAGGGGGTGGCGAACATCCCTTGCGCGGCGATGACTGCCCACAGGCGGTCGGACAGCCCATATCGATGGGCGATGTGAACGAAAGGGATTGCCATGAACGATGCCGGGAGCAGGTAAGTGAGCAGCGCGGCATGGCCGAGCAGCCTATGCCGGGTTCAAGCGGCTGGCCGGAGGCCGCGCCGATGACGCAGTGCGACTTGCGTTTTGCTGGGCTCACCCCGCAAGTCAGATACCATCGACCTGCACGATCACCTGGATCAGCTTCGCCGGTGACGAGGGAAGGATCGTGTGCCGGCTCGACTGCGCGCAAGAGACTGAAAAAGCGGCTTTCGTCTCGATCACCCATCGACCCTTTGACGCCCGCATGGCTCAAGAACGGACTGGCCCGAAAACCAGCCGTTCCAGGCCACAAGCAGGATCGACGTTCAGTTAGCGGACGTCCGGCGATACGCTTTGCCAAGAATATAGGCGACACCTTCCGGTCCCACCTTTGTCGTGTGCTGACACCCTGCCGATATTTCGCAGTGATCGCCGGCTTGGAATGTCTCACCGTTGTTGTCGCGGGTTACCGTGGTCTCGCCGCCCAGCACCATGATCCGCACGTCAAAGTCGTGCGCGTGTAACTCCTCGATGACGCCGGCCCGCTGACCGCCATGCAAAACCTCGAAACCCTCACGGCGAAGGTCGCTTTCGAACGCCTCGCGGGTGATGCATTCTCCGTTGCGGCGTCGGCCCGATAGCAAAGCAACACCCTCCGGACCCACATGTTCCGCATGCAAATAGCCCGCAGGGACCTGGAAACATTGCCCGGCCCTGAAGGTGACCGGGGTGTTGTCACGGGTGATGGTGATTTCGCCGCCCAAGACAAACGCTTTCGCGTCAAAGTCATGGCAATGATTGGGCGTAACCAAGTTCGGCTTCACGCTGCTGTTCACAACGCGGTAGCTCTCGCGCCGGAGGTCCGCTTCGAATTCAATGCAATCCATTGACGTTCTCCAGAATGAGGTGGACGGGATGATACCCACTCTCGGCAGAGCCCGAGTTCGCCTCCAGGCTCGACCGACGATCGATTATCGACCCTACTGGCTGGTAGATCAGATTAGCGTTCGATGCAAGCCAGACTGACAAAGTACAAATTCAACCTTCAGCGAAATGGACAACGGCCATGATCGCGGCCATTTGTCTCTAACGGGAAAATGCAGGCTAACTACCTGCCATGGCTTTTCCCCTGACCGCGGCCATAGCTGGACGACACTGAGGAGACGTACCCATGCCTATCGCAATGCCCTTTACTCTGCACGTTGCAGACGACGACATTGCGGATTTGCATGCGCGCCTCGCCCGAACGCGTTTCCCTGATCAGGCACCGGCGTCAGCCTGGGCCTATGGCACCGATCTAAAATATCTGCGCGACCTCGTGGCGTATTGGCGGGACAGATTCGACTGGCGCACGCAGGAAGCGCGGCTCAACGCGTTTCCGCAGTTCAAAGCCATCCTGCACGGTATTGATCTGCACTACTTGCATGTTCAGGGACGGGGGCCTGATCCAAAACCCCTGCTGCTGCTGCATGGCTGGCCCGGATCAGTGTTCGAATTCATGGACATCATCCCGCACCTGACCGATCCCGCAAGCTTCGGGGGCGATGCAAGGGATGCTGTTACCGTGATCGCACCATCCCTTCCGGGCTATGGCTTGTCGTTCCAGGCCAACCAGAAGCGTTTCAACATCGCCGACATGGCTGATTGTTTCGCCGACCTGATGACGCAGGTACTGGGCCACCGGAAATTCGCGGCGCAAGGCGGCGACTGGGGATCCTTCACTTGTTCCGCCCTGGGCGTGCGCCATCCGGACAAGCTCGTCGGAATTCACCTCAACATGCTGTCGGTCAATCCGAGCCTGCCGCCGCCCGCCAATCCGACACCGGAGGAACAACGCTACGCCGACCAGATCCGGGTTTGGGCAGAGGAGGAAACCGGCTATATCCAGATCCAGGGCACTCGTCCGCAAACGCTTGCTTACGGCCTGTCGGATTCACCCGCTGGCCTTGCTGCCTGGATCGCGGAGAAGTTCCATAGATGGACCGATCATGCGGGCGATTTTGAAGCGGTGGTGCACCGCGACCACCTACTGGCGAATATATCGCTCTACTGGTTCACGGGCGCGATCGGCTCTTCCTTCTGGCCTTATTACGATCGCCTGCATGGCCCTTGGCCAATCCCCGACGGCAGCACGGTGGATATACCTACCGGGTATGCTGCATTCCCAAAGGAAATACGTCGTCCGCCGCGCTCGATCGCGGACAAAATCTACACCGACATCCGGCAATGGACAACGATGCCACGGGGCGGACATTTCGCCGCGATGGAGCAGCCCGCCCTGCTGGCAACCGACATCCTGGATTTTCTCCGCCCGCTACGCCACGCGTTCTGAACGCACCCGCCGTTGTGGAATTTTTTGGTTCAGGCCGCGCGTGCCCCGAGCTTCGCGGTAGCGCCCGTGGCGATCTGATGGGCCAGTGTCGCCTTGAACTCCAAAAAGCCAAGACGAAACGAAACATTCGAGGTCTTGTCCAGATACAGGATCATGTCGCCGGTGCTGCCGCGAAAGCTGAACAGCACGATGGCCATCTGATCGCCAGCGCCCTCCAGATGCGGCTCGCCGTTCGCGGCAACCTGCACGTAGCTTCCGGTCGGGCGCACTTCCTTCAAAGAGCCATCCGGACGCCAGAACTGCAATTCTCCCTGCAAGACGAAAGTGCTGAATTCGCACAAATGCCGGTGCAGGTTGCCCGGCGTGTTCGGCTGAAATCGGATGAGCACGTCGACGATTTCGCGCGCTTCGTCGACCGCTAGCACGTGGATCTGTGCGCCGAGGGCCTCAATCGTCTGCCAGGAGACGTTGCGGTCATCAAAAAGATAGGTCTGCATTGTTGTCGTTGCCTCCAAATGACCGCAACGGGTCGCAGTCGTTATCGGTGATCACCTCCGGGCTCGGGTGAACCCAGGCGTTCGCGTCTGTGCGCGTTAGCGATAATCGTAGATCCGGATCATAGCAAGATTGACCCCTTGGTCGCTATTGAACGGCGCCGGAATTGGGGGAGGCTCTAACCCTTCAGAGGATGGAGCGATGAGCAAGCCGACGACGAATAGGTTTCCCCCGAGATGGGGTCTCACGTGGTCCGCAGGGTTTTCGATCACCCGGCTGAACATCCGTCACAGTGGGCGGCGATCACGTCGATCGCGGGCAAAATTGGCCGCGAGGTCCCACCACCTCCGCCAGTATTGCATAGGCGAATGCGGGGCAGGGAGGTGGGCTCGGTGGCTCTCCGACCGCGACCATGCACGGCCAGGTCCCACACCAGGTCGAACGGCGGAGCGAATATGAGTTCGGGGCAGCGCCCTGGCTTTGCTTTCCCTTCTCCCGATCCGGCCGCGTTACTTCGGGTTCGGCCAGGGAAACCGGATGTTGCCGTCGCGCAAGCCCGCCAGCACCACCTCGATGCCTCCAGACTTGATCATCCACTC
>JAYTXR010000163.1:0-14286 GCA_043742865.1 Acetobacteraceae bacterium | reverse complement strand
CTTTCAATAGCCCGCAGCAGGAGGGAGACAGCGACATGGCGGGGGATATCCGCATGCGCCTCGGGGTGCATAATCTGGATAGCGGTCAGGTGACCGCGTTCCGCGCCTCGTATCAGCAGATGATGGCGATCTCCGACAACCGCGGCTACCAGGCTCTGGCCGGGCTGCACGGCGTGCCCAACTGGTATTGCTGGCACCACCAGCAGAATGCCCACTCGGCACAGCAGATGCAGCTGTTCCTGCCCTGGCACCGCGCCTATCTCTACAACTGGGAAATGGCGATGCGCGACCGGGTTCCCGGCGTGACCCTGCCGTGGTGGGACTGGACCCTGCTTCCGCCGCGCCAGAACGGCCTGCCCGGCATCTTCACCGAGCGCCTGCCGGCGGGCGCCGCCAATCCGTTGACCGGCTTTCGCGTCAATCTGCCGACCACCCGTCCGCCGGTGATGCGCCTGACCGCGCGCTCGCCCGGCCCGCTGGACGGGTTGCCTTCCCAGGCGGATGTGGACGATTGCCTGGCCAGCACCGATTGGACCGACTTCAACCTGAAACTGGAGGATCTGCACGACCGCGTGCATGGGTGGGTGTCCGGCGACATGGGCGTGGTCGGCACCGCCGCCTATGACCCGATCTTCTGGTCGCACCACACGATGATCGACCGGATTTGGAGTATGTGGCAATCCGCCAGCGGGAATGTTCCGCCCGAACTGCTTGACGTCGTGCTGGCTCCTTTCAACATGAAGGTCGGTGACGTCCTGAACGTCAACAGCCTGGGCTACGACTACGCGGCCGGGCAGAGCATCATCGCGGTTGGAGGCACATAATGGCACGCAAACCAGGTGCGGCGGCGGCATCCACCCCGCCAAATGCGGCGCCGAGCCGGCGGACTCTGGGGGTACCTCAGCGCGGCACAGGATCGGGCGACATCTTCACCTCCAGGCCGGTCCCAATCGGCATTGCCGGGCCGGAACACCGCTTCGTGCGCGCGGATCTGGAGATCCTGGGCATCTATCACGGCGAGGCCTCGTACGAGGGCCGCATCTTCTTCAACAACCCGAAGGCCGATCACGATACTCCGCGCGACCTCGAGCACGGCTATGCCGGTTCGTTCTATATCTTCGGCCATGGCGGCTGCCTTGGCGATCCCGGGCATTGCGAAATCAACGAGCATGGGCGGGAGGCCTATGATTTCCGTGCCCCGCATCCGCTGACGCCGGCGATGAAGCGGGTGACCGTGACCGGCGCGTTGCGCGAGGTGGCGAAGACGCTGAAAGAAGTGACGGTGACCGTGGTGCCCGTCGTCTCCGCGGCGAACGAGATGTGCGACACCAAGAACGTGTTCCGCTGCGAGAACATGCATTTCGTGACCTATAACGGCTGATCGACGGCGGCGAACGCACGCGCCTGGCTTGCCTCCGCAACGCCGCGCGGGCATCTTCGGCGCATGACCGACACCCCTCCCGACCGCCTGTCGAACAACCCCAAAAGCCCGCACTACGAGCAAGCCGTGCTCGAACGTGGCATCGGCATCCGGTTCAATGGCGCGGAAAAGACCACCGTCGAGGAATACTGCGTCAGCGAGGGCTGGATCCGCGTCGCCGTCGGCAAGACCGTGGACCGCAAGGGCAACCCGCTGACGCTGATGATGCGTGGCAAGGTCGAGCCCTATTTCCGCACTGATCCGCCGCTCGGCTAGCCATGCTGTCCTCCCCCATGCTGACGTCACAGCGCGAACAGTTCGATATTCCCCGCGACGTCGCCTACCTCAACGCCGCGTCCTGGAGCCCATTGCCGCTGGCGGTGCAGGCGGCCGGGCGGATTGGCGTGGCGCGCAAGGGACAGCCCTGGCGGATCGCCAACGATTTCGCCACCGCCCAGCACGAACGCGCCCGCGCCGCCGCCGCCGCGCTGATCGGCGCGGACCCCGAGGATGTGGCGTTGATCCCCTCCGTCAGCTACGCCGCCGCCACGGCCGGTAAAATCCTGGCCATCCCGGCCGGCGCGCGCGTGCTGGTGCTTCAGGATGATCATTCCTCGCCGGTGCTGGAATGGCATTCTCGTGCCCAGGCGCAGGGTTTCACCGTGGAGGCCGTGCAGCTTCCGGCGGACGGGGACTGGACCGCCGCCATGTTTTCCGCGATTGCCCGGCCGGGTGCGGCGTCGGTGGCGCTGGCTTCGGTGTCCTCGGTCCATTGGTCGGATGGCTGCGCGCTGGATCTGGACCGCATCGCCCCCGCCCTGAGACAAGTCGGCGCGAAGCTGCTGATCGACGCCACCCACGGTGTCGGCGTGATGGACATCGATGTGCGCCGGCTCGATCCGGACTTCCTGGTGTTCCCGACCTATAAATGGGTGCTTGGCCCATATGGCCGCGCGTTCCTGTATATCGCCCGGCGCCACCAGGACGGCGTGCCCCTGGAGCAGACCGGTTTTGGCCGCCGCGCGATCGCCGCCGACCAGGTGCCCTATATGCGCGACACCGCCTACACCGCCGGCGCGCGCCGCTTCGACATGGGCGAGCGGGACCATTTCGTGTCGCTGGAAATGGCCGCGATCGGCATGGAGATGATGGCTGCCTGGGGCCAGAGGCTGATCGAGCAACGGCTGCGGATGCTGACCGGCCGTTTGGCCGAGGGCCTGCGCGGCACCGGCGTGCAGGTGCCGGATGCCACCCTGCGCGCGCCGCACATTCTCAGCCTGGGTTTCCCTCAGGGAATGCCAGACGGCCTGATCGAGCGGCTGGCCGCCGCCGACGTGCATGTCGCCCCCCGGCTCGGGCGCCTGCGCATCAGCCCGCATGTCTATAACGACGAGGCGGATGTGGACCGCTTCCTGGAAGCGTTCCACGCCGCCCTGTAGCGAGAGCCGCTACTTGTTCATGTTCCAGATATCGGTATCCAGCAGCCACTTGCCGGCGATTTTCTTCCAGATGACCACGTATTTTCCGTCGATTTTCGTCGTCTGACCGCCGGTGCCTGGTGAGTCGAAGCTGAAGCGGCCGATCTCGCGCGCCGCCGAGCCGTATTTTTCCACCGACAGCGTCGTGAGGGAGGCGTTCTTCAGGCCGGATTTGATCGCGCCGCCCCAGAACGCCTGGATATCCGCCCGGCCTTTCTTCCATTCCGCGCCGGGCGGCAGGATCACCGCGTCCGGCGTGTAGAGCTGGGCGACGGAAGCCGGGTCGCCGGCATTGAATGCGGTGGTGAAAGCGTCATTGGCCTTCTGAATGGTCGCCACCGGCGTATCGCGGGCAAAGCCGGTGCTGGCTGTGAATAGCAGCGGAATGGCGAACAATAACGGTTTCATTGGGTTGGCTCCTTGGTTGACGACCGCGGCTGATAGCCGGGGCTGATGGCCGAACCCTGGCACAAGCGTTACCGGGGCGGCAATAACGGCGCCGCGGTCTGGCCGAGCACCCAGCCTTCCCAGTTTTGGATCCAGGGATCATCCGGCGCGGTGTCCGGCCGGCGGCCGGCGAGCACGTTCAGCACGCAGAGCACACCGAGCAGGCAATCGAAGCGGTCCTCCCCGGCGGCATCCGCGCCGCAGCCATCGGCCAGCAGTCGGATCAGCGCGGGTTCAGGCGTGACGTGCAGCGCCGCCATCGCCGCCATCAGGCCGCCTGCGGCGTCGGCGCGGTCCGATTGGCGGCGCTTGCTGCCGGCAAGGCGGATGCCCAGATGGCGCAGCGCCTCGGCCGGGTAGGTCTCGGCCAGGGCGATCGTTCCGGGCGCCAGCAGAGAGCGGAACGGCCCCTCGAACGGCCATAGCCGCACCGGCAGACCGGCGGCGAAGGCCGGCAGCAGCATGTCGCGCCAGGCGGCGATGGCGGCTTTGCCGGTCTGGTTGGCGCCAAGCGTCCAGAACAGTGGCGCGCCGGCCGGACGCTCGGCGGTGGCGCGGTCGCAGGCGCGCGACAGCCCGGCCGTGCCGGCAAACCCGAGGGCGGCGGCATGGGCCGCCCGGCGCATGCCGCGGATACCGCGCAGCGGATAGAACGGCCGGTCGCCCGTCAGTTCGATGAGTTCGGCGCAGACCCGGAAGAAAGCCGCGTCCGCCCGCAGCCCACGCAAAAATTCGGGAAAATCCGCCGCGGCAAGCGCGGCGGCGTAGGCGCGCGGCAGGCCGAGCGGCAGATCGACCCCCAACGCCACGCCACCTGGCGCATCTTCGCATGCGGCGCGGGCCAGCAGCGCGGGCAGGAAGGCGGCGACCGGGCCGACCGGCACCGGCGCTTCCATTTGCCAGCCGTCCTCCTGGCGCTGCGCCAGCGCCACCCAGCGCTTGCGCGGGTCCACCGACCAGTCCGCATGCGCCGCTATCGACACGGAGATGGAGCGCTCGCTAGAGCAACTTCAAGCGATACTGCTCTATCGCAGCGGTTTGTGGGCTCGGTCGAGCAGGCGGGACAACAGGCCCGGTGGCTTCGCCGGTTTGGCTTGCTCCGCGGCTTTTTCACGTTCGCGCGTTTCAGCCTCCTGGGCGCGTTGCTTGCTGGCCAGCCAGCGATCCAGGCTCATTCCCACCTTGGCCGCACGTTTTGCCTCGTAGGCCCGCTGGCCGTCGGTCAGCGATTTGGCAGCATCGGATTTGGCAGCATCGGATTTGGCGATGACCGGTTTGGCAATCGCTGGGGTCGCGGCGCCGGGCTTGCCAGTCGGTGTCTTGTTGGTCTGTGGCTTGCCAATGGTTTTGGTGATCTTCACGTATTCCTCGCGGGCTCGCGGCGCGGGAAGCTTCCCGCGCCGCCTTTGTAGCTTTAGCCGAGCGCCTTGAACACCGCCCGGCGCAGTATGCGGTCTTCCTGGGCGGTGACAAATCCCTCGGTCGCGGCGACGTATTTTTGCCAGTCCGGGTCGGCGTTGCGCGCAGCGCGGCGGGTTTCCATGTCGGCCAGGCTGTCATACTCCCAAATATGCGTGACCTGGTTGAGCGGCCCGATCTCGCTGTAATAATAACCGACCGGCGGCCCCAGATGTTTCAGCTGCACCGGCAGGCCGAACTCCTCGAAATTCTTCAGCCATTGCGGAATGCCGCGCGGTTTAATGGTGTAGATGCGGACATTGACGATCGCCTTCTTGCCGGGCGTGGGATAGTCAGTCATCGGACGCTCTCCTTGGTGGTGGTTTCTTGGGCGGTGGTTTCTCCCCGGCGGCGCAGGATTGCGGCGTCCAGGGCGCTCAGGCCGACATTGATCGCGATGCCCGTCAGCGACAGCAGCACCAGGGCGGCGAACATGCGCGGCACTTCCAGGCGGTAGCCCGATTCCAGGATGCGATACGCCAGCCCGGAAGCAAACCCCCCGGACCCGGCGACGAACTCGGCGACCACCGCGCCGACCAGCGCCAGCCCGCCGGAGATGCGTAGGCCGGCGAGGAAATACGGCAGCGCCGCGGGCAGGCGCAGCAGCAGCAGCGTGTCCCGGCGCGAGGCGCCATACAGGTGGAAAAGATCGTTCAGCTCCGGGGGCGCCGAGGCCAGGCCCGAAGCGGTGTTGGCGAACACCGGGAAGAACGCGACGATGGTGGCGCAGACCACCAGCGAGGCGAATGGGTCGCCGACCCAGATGATCACCAGCGGCGCGATGGCGACGATCGGGGTGACCTGCAGCACCACCGCCCAGGGCAGGATCGCCGCGCGCGCCAGGCGGCTGGCCGACATCGCCAGCGCCAGCGCCACGCCAAGCGAGGCGGCCGCAAATAGCGCCGAAATCGTAACGATCAGCGTGGACGCCAGCGAGCCCAGAAGCCCGGTGGGGTCGGCGAAGAAGGCGGCGAGGATCGCCAGCGGCCCGGGCAGCACATAGACCGGAACGCCCGCCAGCCGCACAGCCAATTCCCAGGCGGCCAGCGATAGCAAGCCGAACAGGAAGGGGGCGAGACGAAGCAGAGCCGGGTTCATCGACGAAGGTTCATGTGGGTTCCAGCGCCCGGCCCATTTCGTGTGTGATATCCGCCACCAGCCTTATGTAGTCGGACCCAAGCCGGGTCTCGGGACCTGGCACCAGCTGGGAAGCGATCTCGCGCGCGATGCGGCCGGGGCGCGGGGTCATCAGCACGACGCGCCGGGCCAGGAACGCCGCCTCATAGATCGAATGGGTGACGAAGATGATGGTGCAGCCGATCGATCGCCACAGGCCGATCAGATCGTTCTGCAGCCGGTGGCGGGTGAATTCATCCAATGCGGAGAACGGCTCGTCCATCAGCAGCAGACGCGGGCGGGTGACCAGCGCGCGGGCAATCGACACCCGCATGCGCATGCCGCCGGAAAGCTGCCGCGGGCGGGATCGCTCGAAGCCCGTCAGGCCGACCCGCTCCAGCGCCGCCCGCACCGGTGCCATCGCCGCCTTGCGCCCGACGCCGCGCAGGCGCAGCGGCAGGAAGACGTTGTCCTCGGCGGTGGCCCAAGGCAGCAAGGTCGCGTCCTGGAACACGAAGCCGATGTCGCCCGCCGCCGGTGCCTGACCGCCATCCCAGTCCAGACTGCCGGCATCGGGCCGGTCGAGGCCGGCGATCAGCCGCAGCAGTGTGGATTTGCCGCAGCCGGAGGGGCCGAGCAAGACGATGAAATCGCCGCTTTCGAGGCGCAGCGAGGCATCGTGCAGGGCGATTGTGCCGTCCGGGAAGCGTCGTCCCACGGCGGAAATGGTCAGCAAATCAGACGTCCCGGACTTTGACGAACGCGCTAATGCTTAAGTTCCATCCCCACCCGCTTATTGACGAACTGCGTGGTGTAGGCGCGCTGCGCGTCAAGCTCGGCCGGGTAGACGCCCGCCTCGGCCATGGTGCGCAAAAACTCGGTCCAGCGCGCCTGTGTCATGGCGCCGATGCCCGCGGTCAGCGTGTCACCGGAATCAACGATCCCCTTGGATTTCAGGATATCGCGGCCATACGCCAGCAGCGCATCGGACATCTCCGGATTTTCCTTCTTGATCGCCGCGTTGGCGGGGGCGGGGTCGCCATACAAATAGGAGTACCAACCCTCGATCGACGCATCGATGAATTTTTGCACCAACTCCGGGCGCTGCGAAATATTCTTGTCGGAAGTGGCGATCAGGCTGGCATAGCCGGCGAAACCGGTATCAGCGACCAGCAGCACCACCGGCTCGAAACCGGCGGCCCGGCGGATGGCGAACGGCTCTGAGCCGATATAGCCCTGCTGGATCGCCTTCGGATCGGCCAGGAACGGCTGCAGGTTGAACGTGTAGGGCCGGATCTGGCTGTCGCTATAACCGAATTTGGGGCGCACGAAGTTCCACCAGCCGACCCTTGTATCCGCACCGATCATGATCGGCTTGCCCTTCAGGGCGGCAAAATTATCATTGCCCTGGCCGGGATGGGCGATCAGCACCGCGGGGTCCCGCTGGAACGTGGCGGCCACGGCGCGGAACGGAATATTCTGCTTGACGAAGTTCATCGCCGTGAAGCTGTTGGAGGCAATGTTGAAGTCCAGCCGTCCGGCCAGCAGCAGCTGGGTGTGGTTCACCTGCGGGCCGCCCTGCTGGATGGTGACATCCAGGCCGCGCCTGGCATAGAGCCCGGTGGCGAGGGCCTGATAGAAGCCGGCATATTCGGCCTCGGCCTTCCAATCCAGGCCGAACGTCACAGGCTCCCCCGCCCGGGCCGGGGCCGGCAGAAATGCCGCAAGCGCGGAAAGCAGCTGGATCAGGAAGGCGATGATGCGGATCATGAGGGCTCCGGGTGGCGGGCATGCAGGCGATAACCGCGGTCGCGCTTATATAACTGTTCGCCCCCCCGCGGAAATTGCCGCTTCGAGGTGCGGCACGGAGATTGGATAGCATGCAGGTTTTGACTTCACATACCCCCGGGTCAGCTACGATGGGGCCAGCTACCCTTGGACCAGCTACCCTTGGACCAGCCGGGGCTGATCCTTGGAATGGCACACGCGATTATATCCGGGTGATGCTGCGCGACCTGGTTACCGAGGCGCATGTCGGGCTGCACCCGTGGGAGCGCCATCCCGAGCGGCCGGCGCGGCTGGTCGTGAACATCGACCTGTTCGCCGCCCTGGACGGCCCCGCAGCCGCTTCCGCCGGCGGACTGATCAACTACGACCCGATCCGCGATGCACTGAAATCGTGGCGTGACCGGCCGCATACGGAGCTGCTGGAAACCCTGGTCGATGAGCTGGTCGAGCTGTGCTTTCACCACCAGGCGGTGCGGGCCTGCCGGGTTTCGGTGCTGAAACCCGACATCTTCAACGAAGCCGCGGCGGCGGGGGTGGAGGTCTATCGGATCCGCGATCCCCGCGAGGGTGGCGCATGAGCGGGAAGCGGACCGCTTTGGTCACCGGCGCCGGGCGGCGGATCGGCGCGGCGATCGCGCGGATGCTGGCCGGCGATGGCTGGCGGGTGATCGTCCATTACAACCGCGCCGCCGCCGAGGCCGAGAGCCTGGCGGCGGAGATCGTCGCTTCCGGCGGCGATTGCTGGCCGGTGCAAGCCGATCTGTCGCGCCAGGACGAGATCGAGGGGCTGATCGGGCGCTGCGGGGCGGTGCACGGGCGGCTGGACTGCCTGGTCAACAATGCGTCCAGCTTTTTTCACGACGATATCCGCTCGGTGTCCTGGAACAGCCTGCGCGACCATCTGACCCCGAACCTGATCGCGCCGGTGCTGTTGTGCCGCGATTTCGCCGCCCAGTTCGACCGGCCGGAGGGCGGCTGCATCGTCAATCTGCTGGATCAGAAGATCGACAATCTGAACCCGGATTTTCTTTCGTACACCCTAAGCAAGATCGCCATGGGCGGACTGACCGAGATGCTGGCGATGGCCCTGGCGCCGCGGATCCGCGTCTGCGGTGTGGCGCCCGGCCTGACGATGATCAGCGGCAAACAAACCGAGGCGTCGTTCCAGCGCGCCTGGCGCGCCGCGCCGCTCGGCCGGGGCAGCACACCCGAGGAGGTCGCGGCCTGCGTTCGCTTCATCCTGTCGATGCCGTCGATGACCGGGGAGACCATCTTCGTCGATGGCGGGGAGAGCCTGCGCGGCCGGCCGCGCGATGTCGCCTTCGATCCCACTTTGGTTCCCGTTGAGGCCGATCGCGGGCCCGGCGCATGAGCGAGCGGGACCCGACGCCCCGGCTCAAGGTGGGGCTATGGGTAAAGATGGCGCTGCGGATGGCCGATCTGGCCGGGCGTTCCGGTGCGGTTTTGCGCCGCGGCGATCCGGATGCTGGCGGCGTCTTGGCGGTGCTCCGCGGCCGGGTGGGGTTGGTGGTACTATCGCAGATGCGAACTGCGGACGGCGAACCGGCCTGGATGCGCGGAACTGGGCAGGCGCCGGTGGACCAGGCAACGGCAGACGCCTACGTGGCGCGGCAGGTCGGTTTTGATCCCGATTTATGGGTGATCGAGTTCGATTCTCCCGATCTGCTGCCGCCCTTTGAGGCCAACATTCTTTGATTTATCCCCGAATTCAATGGAACCCTCGCTGCGGTGGCGGCTCAGGTGTGGCCGACACCTAGATCGGCGGCCGAGACTTTCGCGGACTGTGGCTGGTTTGCCCGTCGTGGTGTTGCTTGAACGCCACAGTACGCTAAAAAGGGCAGAAACCCCCTCGTCTTACGGGTCGGAGGGGTTTATGTCTTTTTCATCGAACGCGCTCCGGTGGATGGGTTGCGGGCATGTGCCCTCGCCGAGTAACCACCGGCAGAGATGACAATGAGGAGAGACAGTATCATGAACCTTCGGAGCACGCTCCTGGCGGCTACCATCCTGGCAGTGCCAGTGGTCGCCAGTGCACAGAACGCGCCGATCGCCGGCGTCTATGTGGGCGGCGCGATCGGCGCCAACTTCTCGCAGCAGCAGAACACGACGATCACGGAAGGCCCTTACAGCGCGAGCGGCAAGTTCTCCTTCAACCCGGGCTTCGCCGGCAAGGCGAGCGTCGGCTATGGTTTCGGTAATGGTCTGCGCGCCGAGGTCGAGGGATCCTACCGTTACAACTCCATGTCCGGCACCAACGTTCTCCCGCTGGTTGGCAGCTTATCCGCTCACGGCAACGAGCAGAAATTCGCTGGTATGCTGAATGCGCTGTATGATTTCAACACGCTTTCGGCATTCGTGATCCCCTATGTCGGCGTCGGCGTCGGCTACGGTGGCGAGCAGTGGCAGGGTGTCAGCGCCTACGGCCCGAACGGTTCGCTGAAGTTCAGCACCGCCACCAAGAGCCAGTTCGCGGTTCAGGCGATCGTGGGCGCGGCGTTCCCGATCACACCGGCGCTGTCGCTGACCGCGGAATATAACTTCTTCGTGATGCCGACCCGGGTCAATTACAGCGGCACCGGGACGATTGCACCCGGCACCTATGGCGGCGTAACGATCGCCCCCCCGGGCGTTAGTGGTCTGGGCTCCGCTCAGGCGCAGAGCAGCTACAACCACACGCTGCTGGTTGGTCTCCGCTACGCCTTCGGTGCGCCCGCAGCAGTGGTCGCGGTTACGGCTCCGGCTCCGGCTCCGGCCCCGGCCCGTTCGTATCTGGTGTTCTTCGATTGGGATAAATCCAACATCACCGATCGCGCTCGCCAGATCATTCGCGATGCGGCCGACAACTCCAAGAAGGTCAGCTACACGAAGATCGAGACCAACGGCTACACCGACACTTCGGGCACACCGAAATACAACCAGGGCCTTTCGGTCCGTCGCGCCCAGAACGTCGCCGCGGAACTCGTGAAGGACGGCGTGCCGAAGAACGCGATCGCGATCACCGGCTTCGGCGAAACCCACCCGCTGGTTCCGACCGGCGACAACGTGCGTGAGCCGCAGAACCGTCGCGTCGAAATCATCATCCGCTAAACGGCTGGTTTCTTCGCTATGTCTGGATTGGGGCGCCGTAAGGCGCCCCTTTCTTTTGTACATTCCGCTTTGACATGATAAGGCTACAGGCTCGGATGTATCGACGGGCTATCAATCAGAGGAATCGACGGATGCGCTTGCTAAATCTGCTGGTTGCGGGCTTCGTCCTGCCCTGTCTGCTCGGGGGGCTGCTGACCCGCCCGGCCGCGGCGCAGCCGTTCGAGGGCGTCTATCTCGGCGCCGCCTCCGGCTATCACAACACCAACGATGTTCGCGCGGCGCCATTTCCCGCAACAGCCCTGGGTGGCACCGGCTTGCGGCTGCGGACCAATGGCGGCTTCGCCGGCTTGGGCAGCGTGGGCTACGGGTTCGGCGATGGCTGGCGGCTGGAAACGGAGGGCAGCGCCCGGCTGAACAATCTCGGCCATCTCAATGGTACTCCGTTTCCGACCAGCGCCGGCGGTTCGCTGCGGACCTACGCCGTGATGGCGAATGCGCTGTTCGATCTCGATGTCCGTTCGCCCTGGATCTATCCCTATATCGGCGCCGGCGTGGGCGCGGCCTGGAATGCGGCCAGCGGATTGCGGTCCAGTTCGGCCAGTCCGCTATTCGGCTTCAACAGCAGCCAGTCCGTCGGGGGCCTGGCGGTGCAGGGCATCGCCGGCCTGTCCTTTCCGATGCCCGGTGTGCCCGGTCTGTCGCTGACCGCCGAATATCGGCTGTTCAGCATGCCGCTCACCCGAACCCTGAACGGCACCGCCGCCACACCGACCGGTCCTGTGCCGGCGGGGCTGAAGCTCGGCACGATGATCGATCAGTCGGCGCTGATCGGCGTGCGCTACGCCTTCGGTGTGCAGCCGCCGCCCTCGCCCGCCGCGGACGCGACCGTGCCGGCCCCGGCGGAGGCGCGGTCGTTCCTGGTGTTCTTCGACTGGGACCGCGCTCAGCTTACCGATCGGGCGCGCCAGGTCGTCGCCCAGGCCGCGGACAGCTCGCGCAAGGTGCGGACCACGCGGATCGAGGTCAACGGCTACACCGACAATTCCGGCGCGCCCGGCTACAACAAGGTGCTGTCGCTGCGCCGCGCCGAGGTGGTGGCGGGGGAACTGGTGAAGGACGGTGTTGCCAAGGGGGCCATCCATATCGAGGGTTTCGGCGAGTCGAACCCGCTGGTGCCGACCGGTGCCAACACCCGCGAACCGCAGAACCGGCGGGTGGAGATCCAGATCCGCTGAGCCGCCGCAAGCTCCGGATGGCGGGCGCGGGATGCCGGCTGCACTCTGTGGACCTCGAAACCACATAGGTCTGGCGAGGTCATAATGGACATGCACACGCAACCCAATCCCGCCGAGTTATTCGATGAGACGCTGTGGGAACAGGCGCTCTGGGAACAGGTGCTGCGGCGCGAAACTGGGGATTTTCTCTACGCGGTCACCACCATGGGCGTGTATTGCCGTCCCGGCTGCCCGTCGCCGCGGCCGCTGCGGCGCAATGTCCGGTTCTTCCGCGCACCTGCCGCCGCCGAAGCCGTGGGGTTCCGTGCCTGCAAGCGTTGCGACCCCAAAGGCGAGCGCGCGGCGATTGCGCTTGCCGTGGTCGAGGATGCCTGCGCCTTTATGCAGCGGGAAGAAACCATCCCCTCGCTGGAGGCTTTGGCGACGCGGTCCGGTTATTCGCGCTTCCATTTCCTGCGGCTGTTTCGCGACCATACCGGCCTGACCCCGCGCAGCTATGCCGAGGGTGTTCGGGCGCGCCGGTTGAGCGTGGCCCTGGCGGGTGGCGCGCGGGTGGCGGACGCGGTGGGCGATGCCGGCTATGGGTCTGAAAGCCGGGTCTATGAAAATACCGGCAAGCTGCTGGGCATGACGCCGGGTGCTGCGCGCCGCGGCGGGGCGGGGGAAACGATCCGCTGTGCCTTCGCGGATTGTCCGTTCGGACGGCTGCTGGTGGGGGCAACCGATACCGGGGTGTGCTTCATCGGCTTTGCCGAACCCGACGCCGCGCTGCTGGGCGATCTGCAGCGGCGCTTTCCCAAAGCCATCCTGGTCGCCGACGACCAGGCGCTCTGCGGCACCGTGCGGACCGTGCTGGACTTCCTCGACGAGCCGGCGAAGGCGCTGGAACTGCCGCTCGATCTGCGCGGCACGGCGTTCCAGCTTCGGGTCTGGCAGACGCTTTGTCGCATTCCCCCTGGCGAGACTCGCACCTACGCCGAGCTGGCACAGATGATCGGCAATCCCCGCGCCATCCGCGCGGTCGCGCGCTCCTGCGCCACCAACCCGGTCTCACTGGCCGTGCCATGCCATCGCGTGATCGGCAGCGATGGCGGGCTCACCGGCTATCGTTGGGGTGTGCCGCGCAAGCGGGAACTGCTGGAGCGGGAGCGGGAGACCCGGAGCCAGGTATGAAAATATACGAGGGTGGGCGGAGCCTGGATGGCGCGGTGGTCACGGTCGACGGCGCGGCCCTGGACCCGCGTTTCGACATCCGGCGGTTCAGCCGCATGGGGTTCGAATGGACCTATGAAGGCGACGGGCCGCGACAGCTGGCCCTGGCGCTGCTGGCCGACCATCTGGGCGATCCGGCTCGCGCCCTGGCCTTGAGCGAGACGTTCATGCGTGCTGTGGTGGCGGAACTGGACAATGCCTGGCGGCTGACCGGCGCAGAAATCGATAACGCCCTGCTCATGCTTTGAGATCGGGGCTATGGCATGGGTTGGGCAAAAATTGGGGAAAACCGAATGACCGCACGCGCCGAGATCGACGCCGCTCTGCAACGCGCCACCGACAGCGGAAAAATCCCTGGCGTGGTGGCGATGGCGACCGACGGCCGCGACACGATCTACCACGGCGCGTTTGGCGAAGCCTCGCTTGGGGGCGGTGCGCCGATGCAGCTGGACACCGTGTTTTGGATCGCCTCGATGACCAAGGCGATCACCGCTGCCTGCTGCATGCAGCTGGTGGAACAGGGCAACCTGCGCCTGGATGACGATCTCGGCCCATTGGTGGAGGCTTTGGCCGCGCCGAAAGTGTTGGAGGGGTTCGATGGAGCGGGCGTGCCCAAACTTCGGCCGGCGAGGGGCGCGATCACGCTGAGCCGCCTGCTGACCCACACAGCCGGCTTCGCCTACGACATGTGGAACACCGAGATGCGGGACTTCGCCCAGCAGAGCGGCGTGCCGCGGACGGCGACGTTCGTGAAGCCGGAGGACTGCCTGCCGCTGGCCTTCGACCCCGGCCAGGGTTGGGCCTATGGCGTGAACATCGACTGGGCCGGAAAGGCGCTGGAGGCGGTCACCGGGCAGAGCCTGGATGCCTATATGCAGGCGAATATCTGCAAGCCGCTGGGCATGAATTCGACCGGCTACCGGCTGCGTCCGGAAATTAACGCGCGGCTGGCGGGCATGCATCAGCGTCATCCGGACGGGCGGCTGGAGCCGGTCGCCTATGACCCGCCGATGGACCCGGCCGG
>JAYTXR010000162.1:0-7210 GCA_043742865.1 Acetobacteraceae bacterium | reverse complement strand
CTGCATCAGCGCATGCCCAGCGGGGCCGGACATGACGCGCAGATCCTGGCGATCCGGCTGCCCGCGGCGATGCTGTTCGTACCCAGCATCGGCGGCATCAGCCACCATTATACGGAAAACACCTCAGACGCAGATCTGGTGCTGGGCTGTGAAGTATTCGCCGACGCCGCGAAAATCATCTTGAAAGGCTAGAAACGATACCGGCGGCAACGATGCCTCCGGTATCGTTGCAAACTACTTGACCGACGAGAACGAGGTCGGTGCCAGAATATAATTGACCACCTTGGAGACGATCTGGCCGTTTTCCTCTGTTTTGGCCCGCGCCGCCAACCAGTCCGGATCGGCGCCGAACTTGGCCCATTTCTGCTCGCGCTCGGCCAGAGATTCCCAGGCAAGCATGTAATAAAGCACCTGGTTCGACTCGCCGATCACCGTGGTCCAGAAGCCCGCCTGCCGGATCTGGTGCTTGTCCCACAATTTTAGCGTGATGGTGTCAAAGCGCTTCAGCAAATCGGGCAGCTTACCCGGAACGCAGTAATAGATGCGCATTTCGTAGATCATCGTTTCCCCCCACGCCGATGGCGTGCCGTTGGCCGTTCGACGCCGGATGGCGTGCTCGATCAGTCTGCGGCGGCCCGGCCAGGGCGGCAAGCCTCGGGTGAAGGAAGCAAGGCCGGGTATGGCCAACCGGGACATTGTCGGTCAGAGTTGAGGAAGAAGACGCATCCGGGGAAACGAAATGTTGAAGCTGCTGCCCAGGCGTCAGGCGATCGCGCTTGGCGCAATTTCTGCCGTTGGCATATTTTCCCGGCCTGTGCGCGCCGAACTGGGTCCGCTGATCGAGGCCGCGCGCCGCGAGGGCGGCCTGACCTGGTATATCGCCCAGATCGACGGGGAAACCGCTGAGCTGGTCGGCAAGGCGTTCACCGCGATCTATCCCGGCGTGACGGTGACGGTGATGCGCACCACCGGCCAGGTGGCCTATGAGCGGCTGCTGAACGATTTGAAGAACGCCGTGGCGAACTGCGATGTGTTCAGCTCCACCGATATCTCCCACTACCCGGCGCTGATGGCGAAAAAGGCGCTGGCAAACTACGTGCCGCAGAATGCCGCCGGGCTGGCGCCGGCGTTTCAGGGGCTGGGGCTGGATGGCTATTTCTATCCGACCACCTCCACGCTGGAAGTGCTGGGCTACAACACCGAGAAGGTGACCGCAGCGGAGGCGCCGAAGAACTGGCCGGATTTATATGCCCCGCAATGGAAGAACCAGGCCGCCACCGGCCATCCGGCGTTTTCCGGCTACACCGGTCAATGGGTGCTGGCGATGCGCCAGCTTTATGGCTGGGGGTTCTTCGAGAGACTGGAGAAGAACCGCCCGCAGATCGGCCGCTCGGGACTCGATCCTATCACCATGATGAACGCCGGCGAGCGAAAAATAGGCTTGGTGCCGCTGTCGGGCGCATTGCTGTCGGCCGATAAGGGCAACCCGATCGCCATCGTCTATCCGACCGACGGATCAATCCTGTGCATCGGCCCGGCGGCGGTCATGGCGAACGCGCCGCACCCGAATGCCGCGCGGCTGTTCATGGAATATCTGCTCGGCCCGGATTTTGCCCAGTTCCTGGCCGATAACCGCGTCGATCCGGTCCGCATCGGGGTCAAGCTGAAACCCGGCGCCAAACCGATCGACCAGGTGAAGCTGATCACCCAGACCACAGCGGAGATCGGCAAAGGCGTGCCGGAGATTATCGAGCAATGGCGTGACACCTTTGGCAGCTGAAGCGACACAAGCGCCACGTGCCGGCGGGCGGTTCGATCCGCTGATCCTGCTATGGATCGCGCTGGCGGCCATTCTGGCGTTCCTGGTAATCAATCCGCTGCTGCGCCTGCTTCTGACCAGCCTGGAAGCCGCCGATACCGGGGCGTTCACGTTGCAGAATTACGTCACCGCCTATAGCCGTCCACGCTACATCCAGGCGCTGTGGAACTCGCTGATGCTGGGTGGCGGCGTGACGATCCTGTGCCTGATCTTCGCGCTGCCGATGGCCTGGGGAGTGTCGCGCTCGGACATGCCGGGCAAGGGCGCGATCCGGGTATGCGTGCTGGGGGCGTTCATCACCCCGCCCTATCTCGGCGCGATCGGCTGGATCCTGTTGGCCGGCCCGAATGCCGGCTGGCTGAACAAGGCCTATATCGGACTGACCGGCGCCAGCGAGGGGCTGTTCAACATCTACTCGTTCTCCGGCCTGACGTTCATCATCGCGATCTATTCATTTCCCTATCTGTTCATCTTCACGTCGTCGGCGCTCGATGTGGTGTCCTCGGAAATGGAGGAGGCGGCGAATATCCTGGGAGCGGGCACATTGCGCACGATGCTGCGTGTAACCCTGCCGCTGGTGCTGCCGGCGATCCTGGGCGGCATCATCGTCACGTTCCTGGAAACCATCGCGCTTTTCGGCTCGCCGGCGCTGATCGCCATCCCCGCGCGATTTAATGTGGTGACGACGCAGCTGTTGCAGTTCTTCAACGCGCCGATCCGCTCCGAGGTGGCTGCGGCCTACGCGGTGCCGCTGCTGCTGATCACAATCGTGCTGTTTTTGGTGCAGCGCCAGCTGACCCATCGGCGCGGCTTTGTCGCGCTGACCGGCAAGGGCGGCAGCCGGCGGCCGATCGAGCTCCGGGCCTGGCGCTGGCCGCTGTTTGGCTATTGCGCGATGGTGCTGTCGTTCTCGGTGCTGATGCCTTACGCGGCATTGTCGCAGGCGGCCCTGGCCAAAGCCTGGGGCCGTGGCTGGAGCGTCGATAACCTGACGCTGCATAATTTCACCTATTTGTTGTTCGACCACGAAACCGCCGGGCGTTCGGTGCTGAACAGTTTCCTGTATGCCGGCAGTGCCGCGTTCCTGGTGTTGGGGTTATCCTTGTCCATCGCCTACATCGTGGCGCGAAAACTGCTGCCGTTCAGCGGCGTGCTGAGTTTTTTATGCATGGCGCCGTTCGTGGTGCCCGGTATCGTGCTGGCGATCGCCTTCTACGCGGCCTATGCGCCGCCGCCGTTCTCGCTATACGGCACGTCGCTGATCCTGATCCTGGCGTTCACCACGCGGTTCCTGCCGATCGGCTTCGCCAACGCCACCGCCGCCATCCGCTCGATCAATCCGGAGATGGAGGAGGCGGTCCGCATCCTCGGCGGTGGGCGGTTTTTGGCAGTGCGCCGCGTGCTGGTGCCGCTGATGAAGAACAGCCTGATCGGCGCCTGGCTGTTGGTGTTCATTCCGGCCACGCGGGAATTGTCGACCGCGATGTTCCTGTACGGACCGAAGACGCGTACAATGTCGGTGATGCTGCTGGATTTGTCCGAAGAAGGTAATTTCGAGCAGCTCGCCGCCCTCGGCTTCATGCTGCTGGCAGCCACGATTGTTATCGTCGGAATCGGCGCGAAACTGCTGGGAGGCGACTTCATGCTGAGGCGGAACCGCGATTGAGCAAGCTTGTACTCAGCGGCCTCGGCAAATCCTTCGGCAAGACGCCGGCGGTGCAGGATATCAGCCTGTCGATCGCGCAGGGTGAATTCGTCTCCCTGCTTGGCCCCAGCGGCTGCGGCAAGACCACCACCTTGCGCATGATCGCCGGCTTCATCCGCCCGACCGCGGGAACCATCGCGGTCAATGGCGTGGTGCTGTCCTCGCCCGATCACTCCCAGCCGCCGGAAAAACGCGGCATGTCGATGATCTTCCAGAGCTATGCCATCTGGCCGAACATGACGGTGGGCGAGAACGTCGCGTTTGGCCTCAAACTTCGCAAGATGCCGGGATCGGAACTCCGTCGCCGGGTGGATAAAATCCTCGAAGTGGTGCAACTGGCGCATCTGCGCGACCGCTACCCGGCCGAGCTGTCCGGCGGCCAGCAGCAGCGGGTGGCGCTGGCACGGTCCATCGTGATCGAGCCGGATGTGCTGCTTCTAGATGAGCCGCTGTCGAACCTCGACGCCAATCTGCGCGAGGAGATGCGCAGCGAAATCCGCCGTCTGCACGACGAATTCAAGATCACCACGGTCTACGTCACCCATGACCAGGCCGAGGCGATGGTGACATCCGACCGGATCGTGGTGATGAACCAGGGCCGCATCGAGCAGGTGGACGATCCGGTGTCGCTGTACAACCGGCCAAAATCACGCTTCGTCGCCGGGTTCATCGGGCGAACGAATTTTCTGGAAGGCAGGGTGGATGGCGGGACCATCGCCTTCACCGGCTTTTCCGGCGCCACGTCGCTGTTCCCCGAAGCCAGCTTGTTGGCCCGGGATGTGGTGTTTTCGGTCCGTCCCCAGAACGTCGCCCTGCACCATGCAAGGCCGGCCGATACCTCCAACGCTTGGTTCCTAGCGGGAAAAATCGTCGAGCGGGCCTATCTCGGCGAATACTGGGACTACGTCATCCAGCCGGATAATTCCGATATACGCTTGCGCGCGGCCGCCCCGCCGCTGGATATTCACGACATCGGCAAACGGATATGGGCGGAGATCGATCCGCGGCGTATCGCCTACATACCGAGCCCCGGACAAACTAAGCCCCGGACATACTGAGCTTTTGAGGAAACCTGAGAAATGACCGACCGCTCGCTGACCCTGAAGACCGACCGGATGATCGCCAGGATCGAAGGACCGATCGGCTGGATGATCTTCAACAACCCGGCCCGTCGCAACGCCTGCTCCACCGATATGTGGGAAGCGATGCCGCAGATCATCGACGCCTTCGAGCAGGACCCTCAAGTGCGCGTCGTGGTGCTGCGCGGCATGGGCGAAACCGCCTTCGTTTCCGGCGCGGATATCTCGGAATTCGAAAAAACCCGGTCTTCCGCCGCAGCCAATGTGTATTACGAAAGCCTGACCGAAGGGGCCGGCAAACGGCTGGCCGAATGCAGCAAGCCGACAATCGCCATGATCCACGGTTTCTGCATCGGCGGCGGCGTCGGCATCGCGGTCGGCTGCGACCTGCGCATGACCGCCGATGACGGCAAATTCGGCGTCCCCGCGGTGCGGCTGGGCCTGGGCTACGGTCCCGGGGGCGTGAAGAAGCTGATGGATTTGGTTGGGCCATCCTTCACCAAGGAAATCTTCTTCACCGCACGCCATTTCACCGCCGCCGAGGCGCAAATGATGGGGCTGGTGAACCGGGTGCTGCCGAAGGCCGAACTTGAAGACTATGTGCGCGGCTATTGCGCGACCATCGCCGACAACGCGCCGATGACGATCAACGCGCTGAAGCGCACGGTGGCGGAATTGGTAAAAGCATCCCCGGCGGCGGATATCGACTACTGTAACCGGTTGGTTATCGAATGCTTCGACAGCCAGGATTTCGTCGAAGGCAGGCGAGCCTTCATGGAAAAGCGCCGGGCGGTTTTTCAAGGGAAGTAGTTTCTCGACAACAGCAAAAGGACGTGGCGATGAATTTCGATTTTCCCGATGAAATGAAGGAACTGCGCGAACAGGCGAAAAAGTTCCTGACCGATCGCTGTCCGACCAGCGTGCCGCGCGGCATCCTGGACGGCACCGAACCGTTCCATCGCGGCCTGTGGCGGGAGATGTCGGACCTCGGCTGGGTCGGCGCCGCGGTACCGGAGGAATATGGCGGCGCGGGGCTGGGACATCTGGCGGTCTGCGTGCTGGCCGAGGAAATCGGCTACGCCATCGCGCCCGTGCCGTACTCCTCCTCGGTCTATCTGGCATCCGAGGCGATCGCGCTGTTCGGGTCCAATGCCCAGAAGGAGAGATATCTGCCGAAACTGGCGACCGGGGAGGCGATCGGCACCTTCGCAATGGCCGAGCGTCCGGGTGCGACCAATCCCAGGCGGCTGGAATCCCTTGTAATGGACGGCAAGCTAACCGGCAGCAAATCTCCGGTGGCGGATGGCGACGTCGCCGATATCGCGGTGGTTGCGTCACGCGCCTCGGGCCAGGCACCCACATTGCACGTCGTGGACCTGAAAGGCGCCGGGGTCTCGCGCATAATTGCCGAAACCTTCGACCCCACCCGCTCGCATGCCCGCCTGGTCTTCGCGCAAGCGCCAGCCGATACGCTGGCGGGATCGGAAGGACCCGAGGCGATCCGTCGGCTGCTTGATCGCGCCGCCATCATGATGGCGTTCGAACAGGTCGGCGGCGCCCAGGCCGCCCTCGATATGGCGGTGGGCTATGCCAAGGACCGCTACGCCTTCGGCCGTCCGATCGGATCGTTTCAGGCGATCAAGCACAAGCTGGCGGATGTCTATGTGTCGGTGCAGCTGGCGCGCTCGAACGCCTATTACGGCGCCTGGGCGCTGCATACCGATGCTGCGGAACTGCCGGTCGCCGCCGCCCTGTGCCGGGTCGCCGCCACCGACGCCGGTTGGCAGTCCTCGAAAGAAAACATCCAGACCCATGGCGGCATGGGTTTCACCTGGCAATTCGATTGCCACATGTATTATCGACGGGCCAAGCTGCTCGGGTTGGCGCTGGGATCCGCGCGCGAGTGGAAGCTGCGCCTGGTCGATGAACTGAAAACCCGCAACGCCCCCGCCTCGGCGGCGGCATAACGATCTCGGGAGCCACTACCATGGATTTCAACGACAGCCCGGAAGAAGCCGAATTTCGCGCCCGCACGCGCGCCTTCCTCGACCGGACGGTGCCGCGCCGCAAACCCGGCGAGGTCGCCGGCTACCGGCGCGGGCAGGATGCGCCGGGCGCCATAGCCTCGGCGCGCGCCTATCAGCGGGCGAAATTCGACAACGGTTTCGCCGGTATTTCCTGGCCGAAGGAATGGGGCGGCCAGGGCGGCACGCAGATCCAGCAGGTTATCTTCAACCAGGAAGAAGGCCAGTACAACACTTTGGCCGGCATCTTCACCATCGGCCTCGGCATGTGCATGCCCACGCTCTGCACCTGGGGCACGCCGGAACAGCGCGACCGCTTCGCGCCGGCGGCGCTGAAGGCGGACGAGTTGTGGTGCCAGCTATTCTCCGAACCGGCCGGCGGATCGGATCTTGGCGCGCTGCGCACGCGGGCGGTAAAAGACGGCGATGAATGGGTGATCAACGGCCAGAAAATCTGGACCTCCGGCGCGCATTATTGCGATTGGGGCGTCATCGTCACCCGCACCAACGCGGATGTGCCCAAACATGAAGGACTGACCTTCTTCTTCCTGGACATGCACACCCCCGGCATCGATATCCGCCC
>JAYTXR010000161.1:0-14329 GCA_043742865.1 Acetobacteraceae bacterium | reverse complement strand
GGCACGAAGAACGTCGCATGCGGATTGCCGACGCTGCAGGCGGCGGGATCGGCGACGGGGCCGACGGTCAGGTCAAGATGCAGCGTATCCATCTTCCGGGCCAACGGTATGTCGGTCCAATCCACGCCGACCCGGCCCATATCCACGCATACCCGTCCATCGACCAGGATTTCGGCCGCCAGGTCGCCGGCGATGGTGCGGATCACCAGCCGATCCCGCCCGGTTTCGGTGGCCAGCAGATGCGCGACACAGCGCGTTGCGTTGCCGCAGGCGCCGACCTCCCCGCCATCGGGGTTGCGGATGCGCATGAAAACATCGGCACTGGACCCGACCGGCAATGCCTCCAGGGCGATAAGCTGGTCACAGCCCACGCCGGTTCGCCGATCTGCGATCGCCGCGGCGCGCGCCGGTGTCAGTCCAAGCGAGACCGTCCGCTCGTCGAACACGGCGAAATCGTTGCCGCAGCCCTGCATTTTGGTGAAATGCGTCATACTGCCGAGGCTTATAGGAAAATGCCCGCTGAAGGGCAAAGCCTGCCGGCGCCCTGCTGCCTTGCGGTATGTGGGCTGCCTTGCAGTATCCGACCTCCATCTCTATACACCCGTCTCTGTCGAAAGACATGTCCGCGAGTCCGGGCCTGAAATGGGCATGCCCGGCCGCGACACCTGACCTCGGTCCTTCGGCCGGGCGGTATCAGGGCCACTATAAGGAGACCAAAATGCCCAAGTTGAAGACCAAATCGTCGGTCAAGAAGCGGTTCAAGATTACCGCGACCGGCAAGGTGCTCGCCGGCCCCGGCAAGAAGCGGCATAATCTTTCGGCGCGCACGCAGAAGGCCAAGCGCCAGAACCGCGGCAGCCAGGTGCTGACCCATGCTGACGGGCGGACCGTCAAGCAGTGGGCCCCCTACGGCATCGCCTGAGGGAGGATAGCAAATGGCACGTGTCAAACGCGGCGTAACCACTCACGCCCGCCACAAAAAAGTTCTCAAGCAATCCAAGGGTTTTGTCGGCCGGTCGTCCACAAATTACCGGATCGCGCTGGAGCGGCTGGAGAAGTCGCTGCAATACGCCTATCGCGACCGCCGGGTGAAGAAGCGCGAGTTCCGCGCGCTGTGGATCCAGCGCATAAACGCCGCGGTGCGCGAGCACGGCATGACCTATTCGCGCTTCATCAACGGGCTGAAGCTGGCCGGGATCGAGATGGACCGCAAGGTGCTGTCGGCGATCGCCTATGACGATCCCGCATCGTTCGCGGAAGTCGTGAAAAAGGCGCAGGCTGCTTTGGCTTAGCGAAGATTTCCTTCGGAAACCACACCATTTAAGAAAGGGCCGCCTGACCAGGGCGGCCCTTTCCGTATGCGGGATATCATGACCGACGATTTTCTAGCCGCTGATCTACATGCCATCCAGATAAACACCGCCGCGGCGCTGGCCGAAGCTGGGGATCTGCGCGCCTGGGACGGCGTGCGCGTTGCTCTGATGGGCAAAAACGGCACCCTGACTGGCCTGCTGAAAGAACTCGGCAAGACCGCGCCCGAACAGCGGCGCGAGCGCGGCGCCGCGCTCAATCAGCTGAAAGATGCGCTGTCGGTAGCGATCGAAACCCGTCGGGTCGCGCTCGAGGACGCGGCTCTGGATGCCCGCTTGGCGGCCGAGCGACTGGATCCGTCGCTCCCCCCCCGCCCGATCCGCGCCGGCCTGATCCACCCGATCAGCCGCACCATGGACGAGATGGCCGCCATTTTTGGCGCCATGGGTTTCTCTGTCGCGGAAGGTCCGGACGCCGAGGATGACTGGTATAATTTCGGCGCCCTCAATATCCCGGCGCATCACCCGGCGCGGGCCGATCACGATACGTTTTATTTGCCGGGGCAGGATGGCGGCACGCCGCGCGTGCTGCGCACCCACACCTCTCCGGTGCAGGCCCGCATTATGCTGGGCCAGGAACCGCCGATCCGCATCATCGCACCCGGGCGCACCTATCGCGCCGACCATGACGCGACGCACAGCCCGATGTTCCATCAATGCGAGGGTCTGGTGATCGACCGCGCCATCACCCTGGGCCATCTGAAGGGCTGCCTGATCGACTTTCTACGGGCCTATTTCGGCATCGCCAGCCTGCCGGTACGCTTCCGGTCCAGCTATTTCCCGTTCACCGAGCCGTCCATGGAAGTGGATATCGGCTGGAACCGGAAAACCGGCGAACTGGGGGCAGGGGGCGACTGGCTGGAAATCCTCGGCAGCGGCATGGTGCATCCGCGCGTGCTGGCCAATTGCGGCATCGACCCGCGGGAATGGCAGGGCTTCGCCTTCGGCATGGGGGTGGAGCGGGTGACCATGCTGAAGCACGGCATCCCGGATCTGCGTCCATTCTACGAAAGCGACATCCGCTGGCTGCGTCATTACGGCTTCAATCCGCTGGCCCCGGTCATGCTGCATGAGGGGGGTTGAGCGATGAAATTCTCGCTTTCCTGGCTGAAGACCTATTTACAGACCGATGCCTCGCTGAGCCAGATCACCGACACCCTGACTTCCATCGGGCTGGAACTGGAGGGCGTCGAGGATCGCGGCGCCGCGCTGGCACAATTCCGGATTGCCGAGGTGATCGAGGCCGTGCCGCATCCGGATGCCGACCGGCTGCGCGTCTGCACGGTCGATACCGGTGGCGCTATCGTTTCGGTCGTCTGCGGCGCGCCGAATGCGCGTGCGGGTATGAAAGCGGTCTTCGCACCGCCCGATAGCTTCATTCCCGGCAGCGGCATCACCCTGAAAACAGGCAAAATTCGGGGCGTCGAAAGCGCCGGGATGTTGCTTTCGACGCGGGAAATGGGGCTGGGCGAGGACCATGCCGGCATCCTCGAACTGCCGCAGGACGCGCCGGTGGGCGTTGCCTATGCGAGCTGGGCGGGCCTCGACGACCCGGTCATTGACATATCGGTCACGCCGAACCGCGGCGATGCCCTGGCGGTGCGCGGCGTGGCGCGCGACCTGGCCGCTGCCGGCCTGGGCACCCTTCGGCCGTTTGCCCCTGCCGCGATCCCGGGGGCATTCGATCATAAGCTGCACTGGCGCATCGAATGGCCACAAGCCTGCCCGTATGTGCTGGGCCGGGTCATCCGCCACGTCGCCAACGGCCCAAGCCCGGCCTGGCTGGTGGAACGGCTTATCTCGGTCGGGCTGCGTCCGATCAACGCGCTGGTGGACATCACCAATTTCTTCACCATCGACCTTGGCCGGCCGCTGCATGTGTTCGATGTCGACAAGATAGCGGGCGATTATCTGGCGCTGCGTCCGGGTAACGGCGAAACCTTCCGCGCCCTGAATGGCCGCGACTACACCGCCACGCCAGACGATTGCGTGATCGCGGACGCAGTCGGCGTGCGGTCCCTCGCCGGCGTGATGGGTGGCGAGGCTACCGGCTGCGACGCGGCCACCACCACCGTCTTCATCGAAGCGGCATTGTTCGATCCGGTCCGCATCGCGTTGACCGGACGGCGGCATCAGATCGTGTCGGACGCGCGCCAACGCTTCGAACGCGGGATCGACCCGGCTTTGCTGGCGGCTGCGATGGAGGCCGCCACCGGGATGGTCCTGGCGCATTGCGGCGGCGAGCCGGCGCGGGTGACCGTGGCCGGCGCGGAACCGGCCTGGCAGCGCGACGCCTGTCTGCGGTTCGAACGACTTGCCGGTTTTGGCGGCCTGGATGTGCCCCCCGACGAGGCCGTCGCCTCGCTCGAACGACTGGGCTTTGCGGTGCGGAACCGCGACGCCACCTATGTCACGGTTGCGGTTCCCTCCTGGCGCAACGACATCGCGGCGAAGCTTCTGCTGGACCAGGCCCCTGGCCTCGATCCAGCTCGCGCCGCTGCTGCCGCCGCAGGGGCCGGCACGATCGAGCCGGAAGTCGATCTGATCGAGGAAGTGCTGCGGCTGCGCGGGCTGGATGCGGTTCCACCGATGTCTCTGCCCCGCTCGGCCCCGGTGCCTGGCCCGGCGGTCACGCCGCGCCAGGCGCGAACCGCGCTGGCGCGACGGGTTCTGGCGGCGCAGGGCCTGGCCGAATGCGTCAGCTTCAGTTTCGTCGCCCAGGCGCAAGCCGCCCTGTTCGCCGATACGCCGGAGGCGCTGCGGTTGTTGAACCCCATCGCCGCCGACCTCGACCAGCTGCGCCCGACCCCGGTGGCGACCCTGGCGCTGGCCGCCGCGCGCAATGGCACGCGCGGTTACGCGGATCTGGGCCTGTTCGAAATCGGCCCGGCATTCGGCAATCACATGCCGGAGGGTCAGACCCTGGTTGCCGCCGGCCTACGGGCGGGATCAACCCCCAGAAGCTGGATCGAGCCCGCTCGCCTCGTGGACGCGCAGGACGCCAAGGCCGATCTGTGGGCAGTGCTCGCCGCTATCGGCGTGCCGATGGAAGCCCTGAGCCTGACGCCGGACGCGCCCGGCTTCTATCATCCGGGGCGCTCTGCAATGGTGCGGCAGGGACCCAAAACCGTGTTGGCCCGCTTTGGCGAGCTGCATCCACGGGTCGTCGGAGCGCTCGACCTCGCCGGTCCGGTGGTTGCCTTCGAGTTGTTCCTGGACGCGGTGGGCGAACCAAGGCGGCGGAAGAAATCCGCCCCCGAACTGCCGCCGTTCCAGCCGCTGCGCCGCGACTTCGCGTTCCTGGTCGATGGCTCGGTGCCAGCGGACGCGGTGTTGCGGGCCGCGCGAAATGCCGAGCGCACCCTGATCGCAAGCGTGTCGCTGTTTGACCTGTACGACGGGGAGAAACTGCCGGCGGGCAAGAAATCGCTGGCAATCGAGGTGATGTTCCAGCCACGCGAGCGCACGCTGACCGACCCCGAGATCGAAGCCGCCAGCGCCAGGGTCGTCGCCGCGGTGGCGAAAGCGACGGGGGCCGTTCTTCGATGATCGCTGAATTTCCTCTGCCATGGGACAGGCTGGCAGGCCATCCGATATCGTGCCCAGCCTGCAACTGCCGGCGACCGAGCGGCTTGCGCGCAATTCCCCCGCCGCATTGCGTCGGAGCGTAGGGCGTTCCATCCTGAAGTCACAAAAGGTTGGGGGGCAGAAAAACATGTCGGAGCACGGCGAGGTCACGGGCGGCGCCACCTGGCCGGATGAACTCTACGATCTGCTGCGGGCCAATGGGGTTACCCAGTTCGCCTATGTGCCCGATGCCGGCCACAAGGTGTTGATCAACCGCTCGCTCGCCGACCCCGACGCTCATGCCATTTCGCTGACCACCGAGGAGGAGGGCGTCGCACTTGCCGCCGGCGCCGATCTCGGCGGCGGGCGCGCGGTGTTGCTGATGCAGTCCTCCGGGGTCGGCAACTGCATCAACATGCTGTCGCTGACCGCTGGCGGGCGGTTTCCGTTCCTGACCTTGGTGTCGATGCGCGGCGATTTCGGCGAGGGCAACCCCTGGCAGTTCCAGATGGGCCAGGCCACGCAGAGTGTGCTGGAAGCCATGGGCGTGATCGTGGTGCGCGCCAACGAGCCGGGTGAGGTCATCGAGGTCGCGACCGCCGCCATCACCATGGCCTACCACTCCGGCATGGCGGTTGCCGTTTTGCTCGGTCAGCGCCTGATCGGCGCCAAGAAATTCTGACGGAAAATCGTAAAAATGGCCCAGCACAAGCGCATCCAGAATTCCAACCAGCCCGCCCCGGTGCTCGATCGCCAACAGGCGGTGCCGGCGCTGATCCCGAACCCCGCCGATTTCCTGGTCATCGGCGGCCTGGCCGGCGCGGCGCAGGAGCTTTGTGCGCTGACCAATGACGGCCCCAATGTCTATGGCCTCGGCGGCGCCATGGGGGCGGCCACCATGATGGGCCTCGGCCTGGCGCTGGCGCAGCCGCATCGGCGGGTGCTGGCGATCACCGGCGACGGGGAGTTGCTGATGAATTTGGGCTCGCTGGCCACCTGCGCGGTGCTGAACCCGCCGAATTTGCGCATTGTCTGCGTCGATAACGGCCATTACGGCGAAACCGGCAACCAGGAAAGCCATACCGGCCTCGGCGTACAGCTCGACAAAATCGCCGCCGGTTCGGGCATTCCGGCGGTATTCACCGTCAACACCGAAGCCGACATCCCCGAAGCGCGCCGGCTGCTGAACGCGGAGGCGGGCCTCTGTTTCATTCTGCTGCGCGTCAAGGATGGTCCGGCGCTCAAAACCAGTCGTAGCCTTGATCCCGCTTTCACCCGCAACCGCTTCCGCATGGCCCTGCACGGCCGGCCGTGAACATCGTCCCAGGAGAAACTGTTATGCCGGAAAGCCCGGTCGGAAATCTCGGCACCGAAGTGCCGATGCCGCTGTCGCGGATCACCGTGCTCGACCTCACGCTGGCGCGCGCCGGCCCCACCTGTGTGCGCCATCTGGCCGATTGGGGCGCCAATGTCATTCGCATCGAGCCGCCCGACACCGGCGGCGAGGACGTCGCCGGCAACCGGCATGGCTTTGATTTTCAGAACCTGCATCGCAACAAGCGCGCCATCCGGCTGAACCTGAAATCGCCGGACGGCCACGCCGCGTTCATGAAGCTGGTCGCCACCGCCGATGTGGTCATCGAGAACATGCGCGCCGCGGTCAAGCACCGGCTGAAGGTGTCGTTTGATGATGTACACGAGGTCAATCCCCGCATTGTCTATGGCAGCATTTCCGGTTTCGGCCAGGACGGCCCTTACGGCCCGCGCGCCGGCGTCGACCAGATCGCCCAGGGCATGGGCGGGCTGATGAGCATCACCGGTCTCCCCGGCCAGGGACCGGTGCGCGTCGGCATCCCGATCGCCGACCTGACCGCGGGCAATCTGCTGGCGCTTGGCGTGATGACCGCTTTGTTCGACCGCGAAAAGACCGGCATCGGACGCTGGGTCACGACCTCGTTGCTGGAAGCGCAGATCTTCATGCTGGATTTCCAGGCCTCCCGCTGGCTGATCGCCAAGGAAGTGGCACCCCAGGCCGGCAACGATCACCCCACGGGCATCCCGACCGGGGTATTCCCGACCGCCGACGGCCATATCAACATCGCCGCCAGCTCGGCCCGGCTGTGGGAACGGTTCTGCGACACGATCGACAAGCCGGAATGGAAGGCCAAACCGGAATGGAAGACCCAGAAGGGCCGCAGCACCGACCGCAAGGCGATCAATGCGATCATCGGTGAGGTCACCCGAACCAAATCGGCAAAACACTGGATCGAGCTATTCGAGGAGGCCGGCATTCCCTGCGGCCCGATCTACACGATCGACCAGGTTTTCGCCGACCCGCAGGTCCGCCATCTCGGCATGGCGCGCAAAATGGAGCACCCGGATCTGGGCACCGAGGAGGTGGTTGCCTCCGGCTTCAACATCTCCGGCTATTCCAAGGACATCCGCCTGCCCACTCCCGACGCCGGCAGCTCGACCGACGAAGTGCTTCGAAGTGTCGGCTACACTGATGCGCAACTGGCCGATCTTCGCAAGAAAGGCGTGATCTGATGACCGACCTTCTGAGCCATGCGAAGGACCCGCACGCTAGCGGCAAGATGCTCGGCGGGCGTCTGCCCATTTCGGAAGCGGGGAGCGTTGGGCTGCTGGTGTTCAACCAGCCGGAAAAGCGCAACGCCATGTCGGTCGAGATGTGGGACGGCATGGTCGAAATCCTGGAAGATTTCGCCGCTGACGACGCGGTGCGCTGCGTCATCATGACCGGTGCCGGCGACAAGGCGTTCGTCAGCGGTGCCGACATCAGCCAGTTCGACAAGCAGCGCAGCAACGCCGACGCCCAGCAGGAATACAACCGGCTGACCACCGCCGGGCGGGAAAAGCTGGCGAATTTCCCCAAACCGGTGATCGGCCGCATCCGTGGCTTCTGCATGGGCGGCGGCCTCGGCATCGCCATGCAGGCGGATATCCGCCTATCCGCCGATGACGGACAATTCGGCATCCCCGCGGCCAGGCTGTCGATCGCCTATGGCTTCGATATGGTGCGCAAGCTGACCGATCTGGTCGGCCCCGCCCATGCGCGGATGATCCTGTATTCCGGCCAGCGTTTTGAGGCGAAGGAAGCCGAGCGGATGGGCCTGGTCAACAAGGTCGTCCCGGCCGCCGAACTCGACGATGCCGTGCTGAAGCTCGCCAGCAGCATCGCGATCAACGCGCCGCTATCGATCCGAGCCTCCAAACTCGCGGTTGCCGCCGCCATGCAGGACCCGGCGGACCGGGATCTGGCGGGTTTGGCTGCAATTTCCGCGCAGTGTTTCGACAGCGAGGACTACAAGGAAGGCCGAATGGCCTTTATGGAAAAGCGGGCGCCGATTTTCAGGGGGAGGTAGGGGGTCGGGCGACTGAAATCACGATATCGTGACTTTCACGCCCCGAGCGAATAGCGCACGACTTCATCGCCGTCCTAAGCGACCCGGTTGCATTTACAGAATTTCAACGAACGCCTTGCAGGATCCGCAGCCCGGGACCGAAGCGCTCGCTGGACAGACTAACGGAGAGTACCATGAAAATCCGCCTCTCGGCCGCCTTCCTGAGCTTTGCGGCCTTCGCTGGTCTGACTGTCGCGCCCTCCGCGCAGGCGCTGACGATCAACCCGATCTTCGACAGCACGGTCACCGGTTCCAACTATGTCGCACAGATCGAAAATGGCTTCAGGACCGCGGCTGCGGTGTTCACCGGCAACATCACCAACTATGCCACGATTAATATTGATGTCAGCTGGGGCTATGTCGCCGGTCAGTCCCTGGGGACCGGTGGTTTGGGCGCCAGTTCAGCTTATTTATATACCAACCTGCCGGGCGCCTCGATCCAATACTGGCTGACCGCCGCCGCCGCGTCCCCCCGCGCGTCCAAGGCCGAGAGCGGCTCGTCGAAATATCTCGCCGCAGCGGTCCAGGCCGACTCCGCCTACAAATTCGCCCTGCCCACCGCCGAGGCCAAGGCGCTCGGTCTGGTCAATCCGGTCTCCACCGCCCTGGATGGCTATATCGGCTTCGGTAAATACCAGCCCTACACGTTCAGCGGCGCGGTGAAAGCCGGAACCTACGATTTCGTCGCCGTCGCCCAGCACGAGATCGAGGAAGTGCTGGGACGGATTTCCGGCATCAGCAGCTCCAACCCCAGCTTTCTGACGCCGTTCGACCTGTTCCGCTATACCGCACCGGGCGTCAGCACCCATTCCTACAGCGCGCTGAGCTATTTCTCGATCGATGGCGGCGCGACCAAGCTGGCTATTTTCAACAACGCGCCCTACGGCGGCGATCGCGGTGATTTGAACGGCGCCACCGCGGACGTGGATAATGCGTTTCTCAGTGCCGGCCAGACCAACAACGTGCTGCAGGACGATTTTACCATTCTCGATGTCCTTGGATACAGTTCGATCCCGGGGGCGAATACGCTGCCGAATTCCCAGTCCACCCAATGGATCGTCGCCCATCTGGATGTGCCGGAACCAGGCTCGCTGCCGCTGCTCGCCGTCGGGCTGACAGGCCTGATGCTGATCGTGCGGCGCAAACGCGCCAGCTGAGATGACAACGTCAAGCTGAGCTTACGGCGGAGGGGGCTTTCGGTCGGCTAACCAGCGCAGAAAGCCGGCCAGTTCCGTCGATCGCCGCGGCTTTTCCCACGGCCCTGTCAGCCGGATCGCGATTTCCGGAGGCGACTCGATGGCCGGATGCATCGCCACCCGCAAATCCAGCAGGCGGGCACCGAGCCCGACCGAGCCGGAGAATTCGGCGGTGCCGGCGTTACCGGACAGACTACCGTGCCGGAGCACCCAAATGCCGCTCTGTGCCTCGGCCCGGATCTCCAGGCGCTCGAAATTCGTCACTCCCTCCGCCATCGCGACCCGAAGCGCCGCCTCGGTGGCGAGACGCGTGCGCGGATCGGCGGACGCGACCGCGCGCGTCGCGCGGAACAGATCGAAGCCGCCCAGCACGCCATCGGTCACGTTCAGCTTCGCGCCGCCCGACAGGGTCGCCAGCATGGCCGCGGGGCTGTGTCCGACCGCGCTGACGTCCAGTGCCGCGTTCACCTGGCCCGCGAGCAGATCCAAAGGCAGGATGCCCGGATCTGCGGCGTCAACCGGCCCGCCGGCCAACGCGTCCGTCAGCGCGGCCGTTACCGCCAGGCTTGGCGGCTCGGCCCCGGCGGTCACCGCCAGTGTCCCGGTCAACGTGCCTCCCGCCAGCGTGGCGGTGAACGGATCCAGTCTCAGCACCCCATCGGCCAGGACCATCGTGCCGGACGCCTGCGTCAGCATCGGCACGCGCCCGACCAGCACCTGGCGCGCGGTCACCGGCACGCTGGCGCGCCAGCCGCGTAGCAGCGCGAAGGGCAGCGGCGTTCCGTCCCGCCACGCCGGTTCCGGCAAGGCGAGCGTGTCCGCCTGGATGCGCCCGCTCACGGTCGGCACGTCCCCGGTCAAATCCAGCACCAAAGGTGCCGACAGCCGCAGCTGCCCGGCGGTCAGGTCCCGCAACTCCGCGGTGACGCGCCCGGCTCCGAATCCGGGTCCAATAAAGCTGGGGCCATTCGGGCGCGGTTCGCCGGCCAGATCGGCAATCACCGACAGCGAGCCCTCGCCCAGCCATGCTTCCGCGCCGCCGACGCCGAGCATCGCCAGAAGCCGCGCCGCGCCGGGGTGGCGCAGCGTTACCGACCCCGCCCATTTCCGGGCGGGCAGGTCGATCACCGGCTGGGCCTCCAGCCGCGCATCGGCCATGTCCAGCGTCAGTTTCAGACCCAGCGCCTCCATTGGGCCGGCCATTTGCCCATTCAGTACCGCCGGTCCCCGCCAGAACGCCCCAAATTCGGGCCGCCAGGCGGGCGGGATCAGATCGGCCAGGGACGAGGCATCGTCGGTGCTGGCCCGCAGCTTCCCTTCGGTCAATCGCCCACCCTCGGCGACCGAACCGGACGCGATCAGATGCACGCCACGAACGGTCGCCTCCAGTTGGCGCAGCGTCACCCGGCCGGTTCCGCCCGCCGGCGTCGGACCGGCCGCCACATCCAGCGACAGCGCCATGATCTCCTGCCCGCGAAGCCGCGCCACCGGCGCACGCAACCGCAGATCGACGTCGAAACCTCCGGCATCGCTGAAATGCGTCAGCTTCTGTGATAGATCGGGCAGCCAGGGATCCAGCCGCAAACTCCCCAGTTCTAACGAGGCGACGATCGCCCCCCCATTCCCCGCCACATTCCCTTGGGCACCTGCCGCACCGGTTGCCGGGAGGGCCGGCCGCAGCCGCAGCTCGCCATTCACCGCCGTGCCGTCCAGGCGGCCCTCGATCCGGTCCAGCGTCAACATTCCGGATTCGACGACCGCGTGGGCGCGAAAATCGATGGCCTTCAGCACCCCCTCCGGCAGCTCGGGCAGCATTTGCATGCCGGCGCCGTCCAGCCAGCGCAGCATTTCCCGCAGCCGGGGCGCCGCCAGCCGCACATTGCCGTCAAAGCTCGGCCGGGCCGGATCGCCGCGTTGCACTACCCCCGCCAGACGCAGCTCGGCGTCGCCGGGCAGTTGCACCGACAGCTCGCGCAGGCTGATCTGCGACCGGGTCGCCTCCAGCTCCGCTGCCAGCTTGCGCATCAGCCCGCCGCCGAACGACACCGCCTCCGCCGTCAATTGCAGCCCGATCGTCAACCCGGACCCATCCAGGCGAGCCATCCGTGACACCCAGGGGTCGAGCTCCAGCCGGGCAGTGGAAAGCCTGGCGTCCAGCCGAAGCTCCGGCGTGAAGCGCAGTGTCGCAGCGCCAGCCAGCGCCGTGGCACCGTGCGAGCCGGCCAAATCGATGGTCAGATCGTCAAAGCTGGCGGTTTCACCGCTCGCCCGCACCGTGGATGCGACCTTGAAGGCCCCAACTGGCAATACCTCACCGGACGATATTCCCTCAGGCGATACTCCACCGGGAGCTACTCCACCCGGAGCTGGGCCCGGCGGAGGGATCAGCAGCGACAGGTTGGGACCGCTGATCTCTGCCCGCCCCGCCAGGCCGCCATCGCTGGCCAACTGCCCGACAAATCCGCCGGTCACGCCGGCAAGCCGGTCCAGAGCCTCGACCGCCAGATTGAGCCCAGCCGCGCCATCGCTGCCGGAAGGGGTCAGCCGGGCGGTCAACCGGATCGCCTGCCCGCCAAGCCTGCCCGTCCCGACGGCCAGCAGCCCGCCGGCTTCGGTCGTCTGCAGCGTGGCGTTGATGCCGTCCAGCACCAGTCCGCCGACCCGCAGCCGTCCCTTCTCGATCCGCGCGGAAAACGCGCTCAGCCAGGACGGCGGCCATCCCGCCAGTTCGCCGCGCTGCAACGGCCAGCCGATTGCCAGATCCGCCCCGCTCAGCGCCAGCTCGCGCGCATCCACCCGACCCGACAGCAGTGGCAGCGCCGCCACCCGCAGCCGCAGCGCCTTCACGGTCAGCGCCGGCGTGTCTCCCGGCGCGCTGGCGGCCACCACCACATCCGCCGCCGTCAGCTCGGTCTCGGGCAGCAGCGACAGCGTGATCGGCCCGGCGATCGTGACCGGACGACCCAGCGAGGCGCTGGCAAGCGCTTCGATGCTGCCGCGATAGCGGTTCCAGTCCAGGCGCCCAGGCACCTGCCACGCCGCCAGCAGCCCCAGGCTGAGCAGCGCGGCCAGGAAGATCAGCAGGAGGCGAACTGCCCGCATCTCAGTCGGGCGAGCCCGGCGCGCCGTAGCCCCCGCCGCCGGGTGTTTCGATCACGAACGCATCGCCTGCCACCAGCTCGGCGCTGTCGGTGCCGGTCAGGATCTCGTGCGTGCCGTCCGCGCGCTCCACCCATTGCCGTCCCGCCGCACCGTCCTCGCCGCCCGCCAGGCCGAACGGCGGAACGTCGCGCCGTGACGCCACGATCACCGCGGTCATCGGCTCCAGGAAGCGGATGCGCCGGACCGCTCCGTCGCCACCGCGCCAGCGTCCCTCGCCGCCGGACCGGCGACGGATGGCGAAGGTCTCCAGCCGCACCGGATAGCGCAGCTCCAGCACCTCCGGGTCGGTCATCCTTGTATTGGTCATGTGCGTCTGCACGGCGGAAGTTCCGTGAAAGCCCGGACCGGCGCCGGTGCCGCCGCAGATGGTTTCATAGTATTGACGCGTGGCATCGCCGAACAGAAAATTATTCATCGTCGCCTGCGAGCAGGCGATGGCGCCGAGCGCGCCGAACAGCGCGTTGCAGGTGGCCTGCGACACCTCGGTATTGCCCGCCACCACCGCCGCCCCGGGATGGGGAGCCAAAAAACTTCCATCCGGAACGATCAGCCGGATCGGCTTTAGGCAGCCGTCGTTCAGCGGAATGTCATCGCCTACCAGACAGCGAAACACATAAAGCACCACTGCGCGGGTCACCGCCGGGGGAGCGTTGAAATTGCCGCGCCGTTGGGCGGCGGTGCCGGAAAAATCCACCGTGGCGCTGCGGCTGGCGTGATCCACCGTCACCGCAACGCAAAGCCGCGCGCCGTCATCCATGGTGTAATCGAACGACCCGTTGCCGATCCGCGCGAGCACGCGCCGCACGCTCTCCTCGGCGTTGTCCATGACGTGGCGCATATACGCCGCAACGGTTTCCCAGCCGAACTGCGCCACGACCCGGCCGAGTTCCTGCACGCCCTTTTGGTTTGCCGCCACCTGCGCCTTGATGTCGGCGACGTTCACATCCGGGCTGCGGGCCGGATACGTCGCCCCCATCAACAACCCGCGAAGTTCCGCCTCGCGGAACTCCCCGCCATCAACCAGCAGGAAATCGTCGATAACCACGCCCTCCTGCTCCAGCGTGCGGGAGTTGGGCGGGGTCGAGCCGGGGGTGGTCCCGCCGATATCGGCGTGATGCCCGCGCGACCCGACGAAAAATAAAATAGTGGTTGCATCGGCATCGAACACCGGCGTTATCACCGTCACGTCCGGCAGATGGGTGCCGCCGTTGAACGGATTGTTCAGCGCCACCACGTCGCCGGGTTTCAGGGCCGGCCCGCGCGCGGCCAGCACGGTGCGCACGCTCTCGCCCATCGCCCCCAGATGCACCGGCACATGCGGCGCGTTGGCCACCAGATTTCCCCGCCCGTCGAAGATGGCGCAGGAGAAATCCAGCCGCTCCTTGATGTTCACGCTCATCGAGGTGTTTTGCAGCACGGCACCGGTTTGCTCGGCTACGTTCATGAACAGATTGTTGAACAGTTCCAGCAGCACCGGGTCGGGCTTTTGGCTGCCTGGCGGCACCCGTCGCGACTGCGGCACGGTCCGGCGCAGCAGCATGTGGTCAAGGGCCGTGATTTCGGCTGCCCAACCGGGTTCGATCACCGTGGTCGCGTTCGCCTCGCGCACGAG
>JAYTXR010000160.1:0-10521 GCA_043742865.1 Acetobacteraceae bacterium | reverse complement strand
TCCAGCGCGTTGCCGGACGGGTTCTGCGACACCGCCACCAGGCAGGGCACGCCGCCGCCGCGCTGATACTCGCTGCGCACGGTATGGCCGGGACCCTTCGGGGCGATCATGAACACGTCGATATCCGCCCGAGGATCGAGCAGGTTGAAATGCACGTTCAGCCCATGCGCGAACGCCATCGCCGAGCCCGGCTTCATGTTGGCGTGCAGCTTGTCGCGGTATAGATCGCCCTGGCCCTCGTCGGGCGTCAGCACCATGATCACGTCGGCCCATTTGGCGCAGTCTGCCGGGTCCATCACCTTCAGCCCGGCGGCCTCGGCCTTGGCGATGCCGGCGGAACCGGCCCGCAATCCGACCACGAGCTGGCCCAGGCCGCTATCCTTCAGGTTGTTGGCATGGGCGTGGCCCTGGCTGCCATAGCCGATAATTGCGACCTTCTTGCCTTTGATCAGGTTCACATCGGCGTCGCTGTCATAGTAAACGCGCATCGGCGTTGTCTCCTTTGGTTGTGTCGATTTAAGCAAGGTTGGGGCTTTGCCCCAAACCCCAGCGGGCTCCGCCCTGCACCCGGAAGGGGACAGTCGTCCCCTTCACCCCTCTGACTGGTTTGTTGGGAAGGGGGCGCAACCGACATAGCCGTTGAAAGGCTACGGCACGCCCCCTTCCCAACAAACCAAACGGAAAGGGTCAAGGGACGACTGTCCCTTGCGGGGTGGAGGGGCGGAGCCCCCCTGGGGTCTGGGGCAAAGCCCCAGCCTTGCTTGCCTCGCCATCAGATCGTGCGGATACCGCGGGCGATCGCGGCGATGCCGGTGCGCGACACTTCGGCCAGGCCCAGCGGGCGCAGCAGCTCGATGAACGCGTCCAGCTTGTCGGTGGCGCCGGTCAGTTCGAACACGAAGCTGCCGGTGGTGGCATCGATCACCCGGGCGCGGAACGCATCGGCCAGGCGCAATGTTTCGGACCGGTCATCGCCGGTGGCGACGATCTTGATCATGGCCATTTCGCGGGCGATATGCGGGCCCTCGCGCGACAGATCGGAGACCTGATGCACCGGCACCAGCCGGGCGAGCTGGGCCTTGATCTGCTCGATCACCATTTCGGTGCCGGTGGTGACGATATTGATCCGCGAGCGCAGATGCGCCGCATCCACCGCCGCGACCGTCAGGCTGTCGATGTTGTAGCCGCGGCCGGAGAACAGCCCGACCACGCGGGCCAGGATGCCCGGCTCGTTATCCACCAGCACCGCGATGATCGCGGTGCGTTCGGCCTTATCGATCTGAGCGGTCATGCGATGCAATCAAAAAAGCGGGGCAATCAAAAAAGCGGGGCAATCAAAAAAAGCGGGTTCGTTCAGACCAGCGCAAGACCCGCGTCGGTCGCACCCGCGGTGCGGCTCGATTGTTCCGCGGTCTCGTGCTCGGGTCCCAGGATCATTTCGTTATGCGCGGCCCCGCTCGGGATCATCGGGTAGCAGTTTTCCTTCGGGTCCACGGCGATATCGGCGATCACCGCGCGGTCGATCGTCAGCATTTCGCGGATCACGTCGTCCAGCTCATCGACCGTGCGGGCGCGCAGGCCGCTGGCATGGAAGCTGTCGGCCAGCTTGACGAAATCGGGCAAGGCGGCGGAGTAGCTTTCCGAATACCGCCCGCCATGCAGCAATTCCTGCCACTGGCGCACCATGCCCATATATTCGTTGTTCAGGATGAACACCTTCACCGGCAGCTTATATTGCGCCAGCGTGCCCATTTCCTGGATGTTCATCAGGATCGACGCCTCCCCGGCGATGTCGATCACCAGCGCGTCCGGATGGGCGATCTGCACGCCCATCGCCGCCGGCAGGCCGTAGCCCATGGTGCCCAGACCGCCGCTGGTCATCCAGCGGTTCGGCTTCATGAAGTGAAAATGCTGCGCCGCCCACATTTGGTGCTGGCCGACCTCGGTCGTGATAAAGGTCTCCCGCCCCGAGGCGACATTCATTTCCTGGCTGATCTCATACAGCCGCTGAATGGCGTATTGCGGCTTGATGATGCCGCCTTTCGCCTGGGTCTGGGTGAAACGCAGGCTGTCCTTGCCGCGCCAGACATCGATCTGGCGCCACCACTCGGCGATCGCCTGGGTATGGGGCTTCTGCTCGTCGGCTTTCCAGGCCGCCAGCAACGCGCGCAGCACCGCGGTGGCGTCGCCGATGATCGGCACGTCCACCTTCACGTTCTTGTTGATGCTGGACGGGTCGATATCGACATGGATCTTCTGCGCATTCGGGCAGAAGGCGTTCAGCCGCCCGGTCACGCGATCATCGAAGCGGGCGCCGATGTTCAGCAGCACGTCGCTGCCATGCATGGTCAGATTGGCCTCGTAGGTGCCGTGCATGCCCAGCATGCCGAGGAACAGCTTGTCCTTGGCCGGATAGGCGCCGAGGCCCATCAGCGTGCTGGTGCAGGGAAACCCGGTCAGCCGCACCAATTCGGTCAGCAGCACCGAGGCTTCCGGGCCGGCGTTGATCACGCCGCCGCCGGAGTAGATCACCGGACGGCGGGCGCCCTTCAGCAGCGCCACCGCCTTGGCGATCTGGCCGGGATCGGGCTCGGTGCGCGGGTTGTAGCGCGCCTGGGTCGCCGCGCCGGGTTCGGTATAGGGCGCCGGCGCGATCAGGATATCCTTCGGCAGATCGATCACCACCGGTCCCGGCCGACCGCTGCGCGCCACGTGGAACGCCTCGTGCACCACGCGGGCCAAATCCTCGGAGCGGCGGACCAGATAATTATGCTTGGTCGCCGGACGGGTGATGCCGGTGGTGTCGGCCTCCTGAAACGCGTCGTTGCCGATCAGATGGGTTGGCACCTGGCCGGTCAGGCAGATCACCGGGATGCTGTCCATCAGCGCATCGACCAGCCCGGTCACCGCGTTGGTGGCCCCCGGCCCGCTGGTGACCAGCACCACGCCGACCCGGCCGGTGCTGCGCGCATAGCCCTCGGCGGCATGCACCGCGGCCTGCTCATGGCGGACCAGGATGTGGCGGATGGCGTTCTGATTGAACAGCGCGTCGTAGATCGGCAGCACCGCGCCACCGGGATAGCCGAAAATGACATCGACGCCCTGGTCCTTCAGGGCGCGGATCAGGATTTCGGCTCCAGATTCTGACTTGGTCTCGGTCATGCGGGCACCCTCGGTCGCGGAATGCACCGATAGGGCCGGAGGGGGCATCGCGTCAAGTCGGGCTACGAATAATATTCAAATATTGACCCAATTTTCTTTCCGAAAATTGCGTAGAACACGAAAAACGCGCATCTATCACATGCGTCGTGGAATTCTTCGTCAGATCGTGGTGCCGGAACCAGGTTGCCTGGCGCTTGGTGTATTGCCCGGTGACCAGCTCGCTGCGGCGGACCGCCTCGCCCAGCGGGATCTCCCCGCGCAGATGGGCGGACAGTTCGGGCACGCCATGGGCGCGCATCGCCGGCAGAGCCGGGTCCAGCCGCAGCGCCAGCAATGCCCGCACTTCCTCCAGCGCGCCCGCCGCCAGCATGGCGGCGAAGCGCGCCGCGATCGCCGCCCGCAACGCTTCGCGCGGCGGGTCGAGCCGGATGGCGGCAAACCGCCAGGGCGCCGGCCGCGCAATGCTGGCCTGCCAGTCCGCCAGCCCTCGCCCGGTGCTGCGCCAGACCTCCCACGCGCGGGCCAGCCGCTGGCCGTCGGTCGGGCGCAGCCGCGCGGCGGTTCGCGGATCGCATTCGGCCAGCGCGGCATAAAGGGCGACTGGGCCGCGCTCGGCCAGCATTTTTCGCGCCTCGGTGCGCGCAGGCCCGGTGGGCGGCGGGATATCGGCCAGGCCCTGGGTCAGCGAGGCGAAATACATCCCCGTGCCGCCGCACAGGATCGGCAGCTGGCCGGCCGCATGGACCTGGCTCATGCAGGCCAGCGCCGCCTCGCGCCACCAGGCCACGCTGCCGGCCTCGGCCGCCGGGCGCACGCCGTACAGCGCGTGCGGCGCCGCCGCTTCCTCCTCCGGCGTCGGACGGGCGGTCAGCAGGCGCAGTTCCGCATAGACCTGCATCGAGTCGGCGTTGATCACCACGCCGTTGAGATGCTGCGCGAGAAGCACCGCCAGCGCCGATTTGCCGCTCGCGGTCGGGCCGGCGACGATCAGCGCCCAAGGGTTTGTGTCCATGGGGTTGAGGGGGTCCGTGTTCGCGCAATCCTCCGTCACTTGCCACCCCCAACACTCCCCGCCATGGTCCGCGCATCATGAACCATGCCCTGACCCTTGTCGCCGACCGCACCTCAACGACACTTTCCGCCGCCCTGATCGCCCAGATCCGCGACGCCGTGCCAGGCAGCTTCACGCCGGACATACTCTCGCCCGGCGAAGCCGCCGACATCCCGCTGACGGGGGCACCGGACATGGCGGCGGTCTGGGCCGCAATCGGCGATGCCCCGGTGGACGCCATTCCCGTGCGCACACGCGGCCGGCGCAAAGGGCTGCTGATCGCCGACATGGACAGCACCATCGTCACCGGCGAGACGCTGGACGAACTGGCCGATTTCGCCGGGCTGAAGGCAGAGATCGCCGCAATCACCAAACGCAGCATGAACGGCGAGCTGGATTTCGCCGCGGCCTTGCGGCTGCGCGTGTCGATGCTGAAGGGGCTGCAACTGGATGCGCTGGAAAAGACCTGGGCGCGGGTGGCGCTTACCCCGGGCGCGCGCGAACTGGTCGCCACGATGCGCGCGCATAACGCGCTGACCGCGCTGGTATCGGGCGGCTTCACGTTCTTTACCGCGCGGGTGAAGGATTGGGTGGGCTTTGATGTCCATCGCTCCAACGTGCTGATCGATGACGGCACTGCGCTGACCGGGGAGGTGGAGGAGCCGATCCTCGACCGCGATGGCAAGCTCGCGACCTTGCGCGAGCTTGCCATCGCGCGAAAGCTGCAACTGGGCGCCACGCTGGCGGTCGGCGACGGCGCCAACGATCTGGCGATGCTGCGCGAAGCCGGCTTGGGCGTCGCGTTCCACGCCAAGCCGATCGTGGCGGCGCAGGCCCGCGTGCGGATCGACCACGCCGATCTCCGCGCCCTGCTGTTCGCCCAGGGCTACCGGCTGGCTGACATTGTTTTGCCTTGAGTGTCCGCATATTTAGTCGGACCACCTGATCGCGCAACGGTCGACCGAGAGCGACTGTCGTGCTACGTTTCGCGCATGACGGAACCGGCGAACAAGGAGATACGCGCACTGACCGCGCTGCGCGGGATCGCCGCGATGGCTGTCGTGCTTCAGCATTACTCCGCCAGTGCCCAGGAGTTCGCGGTTCGGAGCATTCCGTCTCTGGCACCGCACGGCTATATGGCGGTCGATTTCTTTTTTGTGCTGAGCGGCTTCATCATGGCCTACACCTACGCGGATGCGTTCCAGACCAAAGGCTGGCGGGCATATCCGGATTTCCTGGGCCGCCGGGTCGCGCGGATTTGGCCGCTGCAGGCCATGGTGGTCCTGATCCTGGTAGTGGCTGGGGGCATCGCGCTGGGTTTCGGGGGCCAGTCCAAAATCTTCCATAGCCCCAGTTTCGGGTTGGATATCATGGCCAACCTGCTGATGGTCCAGGGTTTCGGCATCGGGGAAAACATTAACGGACCTTCCGGCACGGTCAGCCAGGAATTGGGCGCCTACGCGCTGTTTCCGGTGCTTCTTGCCCTCGCGTTGAGCCGCCGGCGCTCGATCGCGGCAGCCGCGTTTGGCGTCGCCGTGGCCCTGGTATGCTGGCAGGCGGCGCAGGAGCCGCGGCTGGGCCTCGCTTCGCGAGAGATTGTGAATAATGTGGCGCGCTGCCTCGCCGAGTTCACGTTGGGCCTTGGCGCGTATCGGCTCTACCGGTCTCCCCTTCTGCCATGGCTCGGCACGGACGGGGTCACGATGGGATTGGCCGCTGCCTGCGTGGCCTCGCTGCTGCTGCGGCTGGACCTGCCGGCGGCGCTGATGTTCCCATTCCTCGTGGTCGCCTTCGCCCGCAACCGGGGCCGGCCAGCCCAGGTGGTCGCATCCCGCTGGCCCTATTTCCTCGGTGTCATTTCGTACTCAATCTATCTAATCCACAGCCCCTTCCGCTTTGCCGAATTTGCCGTTCTGAGGAAACTTCATCCCGGATCCTTCGATAGCGTGACCGCCCTGGCGATCGCCGGGGTGGGCGCGGTGTCGACAATCCCGCTGGCGTGGATGGCGTATCGTTGGATCGAGCGGCCGGGCCGCGACCTGGTCCGTCGCGGCCTGAGATCGGGTGCGCGCCGCGAAAGCAGAGCGGTGCCGCAGACCTGATATTGCGTCATCGCCGGGCCGGAGTGTTAAGCTCCGCGGCGCGACGCGAACGGCGAGGGGGAAATACCATGGGCACTTACGTCTTGCTGGCGAACTGGACTGATCAGGGCGTTCGCACCGTCGGCGACGCGCCCAAACGCATCGATGAAGCGAAAAAGCTTCTGACCGATATGGGCGGTCACTTCACCTCCCTGCTTATGACCATGGGCGACTACGATCTCGTGGGCGTTTATGACGCGCCCGATGATGCCATCGCGCTGCGGTTCATCCTGATGCTGGGCAAGCAGGGCAGCGTGCGCACAAAATCCCTCAAGGCGTTTCCCGAGAACGCCTTCCGCGAGATCATCCACTCGCTAGGCTAGGGCCGGCTCTCAGCCAGCGAACTGAAGCTCGGCCAATCTGGCATACAGCCCGCCGGCGCGGATCAGCTGGTCATGCGTGCCGGTCGCCACCACGCGGCCCTGGTCCAGCACGAGGATGCGGTCCGCCCGGCGTACCGTGGCCAGCCGATGGGCGATGACCAGCGTGGTCCGGTCCGCGGCGAGGGCTGCCAGCGCCTGTTGCACCGCGCGCTCGGATTGCGCATCCAGCGCGCTGGTCGCCTCGTCGAGCAGCAGGATCGGCGGATTGCGAAGAATGGCGCGGGCGATGGCGATGCGCTGGCGCTGCCCGCCCGATAGCTGGACGCCCTTTTCGCCCAGATAGGTGTCGTAGCCATCCGGCAGGCCAACGATGAAATCGGCCGCCGCGGCGGCGTCGGCGGCGGCGCGGATCTCGGCATCATTCGCCTCCGGCCGGCCGTAGCGGATGTTTTCGGCGGCGCTGGTGCCGAAGATCATCGGGTCCTGCGCCACCAGCCCGATCCGGCGCCGCAGTTCCGCCGGATCGGCGGTCTTGAGGTCCACGCCGTCGATCCGCACCACGCCCGATTGCGGATCGTAGAACCGCAGCAGCAGTTGAAACACCGTGGTCTTGCCGGCCCCCGACGGGCCGACCAGCGCCACCATCTCCCCCGGCGCCACGCTCAGGCTGAAATCCTCCAGCGCCGATTGGTTCGGGCGCGCCGGATAGCGGAAATTCACCCGCTCGAACATAATTTCTCCGCGGGCCGGCTCGGGCAGCCGCGCCGGCATGGCTTGCACCCGGATGGTGGAGGTTTCCGCCAGCAGCTCGAACACCCGGTCCGCCGCCCCGGCCGCCCGCTGCATCTCCCCCCACAGCTCGCTCATGGTCGCCCCCGAGGTCGCGAGCAGCACCGCATAGAACACGAACGCCGACAGCTCGCCGCCGGAAATCCGCCCGCCGATCACATCGCGCCCGCCAACCCACAGGCTTAATGTGATCGCGCCGAAGCCGAGCAGGATCACCACCAGGATCAGCATCGAGCGGGTGCGGATCCGCTGCACCGCGGTGGCCATGGAAAGCTCGATCCGGCGGGAAAAAACCTGCCGGTCCACCGTCTCGTGGGTGAAGGCCTGCACCGTGCGCAGGCCGCTGATCGCCTCCTCGGCATAGGCGCCGAGATCAGCGACGCGGTCCTGCGCGCGCCGGCTCAGCAGCTTTTCGCGGCGGCCGAACAGCAGGATCGGCACCACCACGAACGGCACGACGATCAGCACCAGCCCGGCGAGCTTCGCACTGGTCACCACCAGCATCGCCAGGGCGCCGATCAGCAGCAGCCCGTTGCGCAGCCACATCGAGATGGCGGAGCCGACCAGCGCCTGCAGCACCGAGATATCGGCGGTCATGCGCGAGAGGATGTCGCCGGTGCGCGCGGTCTCGAAGAACGCCGGCGACAGGCCGATCACGTGGTTGAACACCGCCCGGCGCAGATCGGCGGCAACCCGTTCCCCAAGCCAGGACACCAGATAGAACCGGCACGCGGTCGCCACACCCAGCGTGGCGACCACCGCGAACATCACCAGCGCCGCCTGATTGAGCTGGCCCAGGCTGCGCGTGCCGAAGCCGTCATCGATCAGCCGGCGCAGCCCCTGGCCGAGCCCGAGAACCAGGCCGGCGGCGACCAGCAGCGACAGCGTGGCACCCAGAACCCGCCCCAGATAGGGCAGCAGAAACGGCAACAGCCGGCGCAGCGACCCGATTTTGCGCGACCTCGGTATTGCCGCGTCAGGCACCGGTGCGTCCCTTCAGCCCGTGCCCGCAAGCGGGCCGACGCTGCGCCGGCGGGCCAGCATGTCCTTCATGGTTTTGCGCAGATCGGTGAGGTAGCGGACATGCTCCTCCTCGATGGTGTGACGGGCGGTGTGCTTGTAGCGGCCTGCATACCACGCGGCGCGCTCGGCGATCGCCTGGCGCATCTGCGCCTCGCCGGGGAGCGCCGCGTTATCGAGCAGGATTTCGCGCACCCAGCGCGCCTGGTGCTCGAACACCATGTTCAGCGCCGTGTCGGTGTTGAAGAAGCCCAACAGGAACAGTCCGGGCCAGTCCGGCGGCACCATGCGCATATGCAGGTTCAGCTGGTTGTTCTCGGCCGCCAGGATTTCGGGCGCCAGGAAATCGAGGTCGATCGCGTATCCGGTGGCGGCGATCAGCACGTCGAATTCTTCTGCCGTGCCATCGGCGAAGTGCAAACTTCGGCCTTCGACCGCCCCAATCCCCTGCTTCACCTCGATCCGGCGATACGCGATGTCGGTCACCACCGTCGCGTTGGAGGTGACATGCGTCAGCTCGGTCGGCCGCTTGAACCCAAGTTTCGCCATATCGCCATGCACCAGCCAGACCAGCCAGCGAATGAGCCGCTGGCGCAGCGCGCGCGGAATCCAGGGCCGCTGGATCTGCGCGGTGATGTCGGTGAAGGCGCGGCCGAACATCAGCTTGGGCAGGATCACCACCCCCGATCGCGCCACCAGCACGCAGCGTTTGGCGGTCACGCAGACATCGGAGGCGATATCGCAGGCGCTGTTGCCGACGCCCACCACGCAGATCCGCTTGCCGACATAGGGGTCGGGTTCGCGGTAATCATGCGAATGCAGATACTGCCCGGCGAAGCCCTGCAACATCGGCACGTGCAGCGGCCGGGTCAGATGTCCGGTCGCCGCGATCACCGCGTCGAAGCTCTCGACCGAGCCGTCGGCCAGCTCCAGTTCCCATTTCGCCGGCTCGCAGGCCGGATCGAACGCCGGGCGGACCCGCGCCACGCGGCAGTTGAACCGGATCCGCGGCGTGACGCCGAAGTGATCGGCGTATTTGCCGAGATAGCGATGCATGTCGACATGGTCGGGGAATGGCTGGGTCTCGTCATCGAAGTCGAGATCGCTGAACCGGGTCACCCCCCGCGAGGTGTTGATATGCAACGTGCGATAGGCGGAGGACCGGCCGCTGTCGTTGTTGTAGCACCACATGCCGCCGATCTGGCTGCCGATCTCGAACACGTTGACGTCGAACCCGGCCTGCAGCAGGTATTTGGCGGCGCAGATGCCGCAGGCGCCGGCGCCGATCACCGCCACGCGCTTGCCGCCGCGCTGATTGGGGCCGGCGGCCGGACCGCCCAGGCCATGTTGGTAGACGGATTGAACATTGGTCATGGGACCACGCTAGCGGGAACGCCGGCCGCGAGCCATACCGGGTGGCGCGTGGGGTTGAATCCGGGGCGGCGACACGGCAGGTTTGTCGGATGCCAGAATTCATTCGCCAAATCCCCGAAGGGGATAATCGTGAGCGTGATGTCTGCGTCGATTGCGGACATATCGCCTATGTGAACCCGAAGATCGTCGTGGGCTCGGTGGTGACCGCCGACGACGGCCGGATCCTGCTGTGCCGGCGGGCGATCGAACCCCGGCACGGGTTTTGGACTTTGCCGGCCGGCTACATGGAGCTGGGCGAGACGCTGGAGGAGGCGGCGATGCGCGAGGCGTTCGAGGAAGCCCAGGCGCGGATCGAGATCGACGGCATTCTGGGCATCTTCAGCATCAGCCGGATCGGCCAGGTGCAGGTGATGTTCCGTGCCCGCCTCGCCGCCCAGGCCGATGGCCCGCTATTCGGCGTCGGCGAGGAAAGCCTGGAGGTCGCGCTGTTCGCGTGGGACCGTATCCCCTGGAACGAACTGGCGTTTCCGACCGTGCGCTGGGCGCTGGATGCCTGGAAGGCGGTCGGCGGAGCCGCCTTGGGACCGCCGGCCGGCAACCCGGCCGAGGATCCGCGCGGCGTTTCGCGCAGCGGAATGCGGATCAGCAAATCGGGTAATCT
>JAYTXR010000159.1:0-15606 GCA_043742865.1 Acetobacteraceae bacterium | reverse complement strand
AGCGGCAGATCGAGCCGCTTGGAGGTGCCGGGAACCGCGATCCGCACGCCGTGATGAAATCCGGTGGTCAGCACGATCTCGGGATGGCGGGTATCGGGGCCAGTCACCGCTTCGGCTGCGTTCTTGATCAGGTTCAGCATCACCTGGATCAACTGGTCGCGGTTGCCCCATACCGGGGGCAGCGACGGATCGTAATGCTCGGCGAAGCGGATATGGGCGGCAAATCCGCTCTGGGCCAGCATGCGCACATGTTCCAGCACGCGGTGAATGTTCACCGCGGTGCGGGCGATCGGCTTTTCGGAGAAGATCTCCATCCGGTCGACCATCGCGTGGATGCGGTCCGCCTCGTCGCGGATCAGCACCGCCAGCTCCCGGTCGGGCTCGTCCACCGAGGCTTCCAGCAGCTGCGCCGCGCCGCGGATGCCCGATAGCGGGTTCTTCACCTCATGGGCCAAAATCGCCGCCATGCCGGTGACGCTGCGCGCCGCGCCGCGGAACGCCAGCTGGCGATCCAGCGCCCGCGCCGCGGAGGCGTCCTGCAGCACCAGCAGCACCGCGCCATCCTCCTCGGGCAACGGCGAGCCCTGGACCGTGATCCCGGTCTTGTTCAGCCGCGGGCTTTGCAAGGTCAGATCGTGGTCGGAGACGGTGGCGCCGGTCTGGCGGACCTGAGCGATCAGCATGAACAGCGGATTATCCCCCGGCAGCAGATCGGCCAGCCGCATCTGCGCCAGCTGCGGCACCGAAACGCCGAGGAACTGCTCGGCGGCGTGGTTGGCGAAGCGGAATCGGTTGTCGCGGTCCAGCAGCACCACCGGCACCTGCATCGCGCTCAGGATCTGGGTGGTGTCGGGTGGGCGTTTCTCGGGGGTACGGCCAACGGCGGCCAGCACCCGCCGGGTCAGCGTGCCGCTCATGCCGCTGCCGCCGGTTCTGCGAGAGTGTCCGCGCGAGTTGCCCCGCGGGCGATCAGCGGGTCGAAGAAACGATGGATCAGGTCGATAACCGCCTCGCTCTCCGCCAGCCGGGTGACGGTGGCGCGGAACCCGGCCGATCCGGTCAGTCCGCGCGAGTACCAGGAGATATGCTTGCGCGCCAGCCGCAGCCCTGCGTCCCGCCCGAAATGCGTCAGCATCGCGTCGTAATGCCAGAGGATCAGCTGTTTCTGCCGCGCCAGATCGGGTTCGGCGCGGCGCTGTCCGGTGCGGATAAACTCCGCGACCTGCGCCGGAAACCACGGACGGCCATAGCAGCCGCGCCCGATCATCACCCCATCGGCGCCCGAACGGCGCAAAGCTTCGGCCGCATCGTCCTCGGTCAGGATATCGCCATTGGCGATCACCGGGATCCGCACCGCGTTCTTCACCTCGGCGATGAAGTCCCAGTCGGCAATGCCGGTGTAGAATTGCTGGCGGGTGCGGCCGTGCACGGTCAGCATCCTAATGCCGGAATCCTCGGCAATCCGCGCCAGGACCGGGGCATTCAGGCTGGCATGGTCCCAGCCCATGCGCATCTTCATCGTCACCGGAACCGCCACCGCGCGCACCGTCGCCGCCAGGATCCGCCCGGCGGCGGCTTCATCGCGCATCAGCGCCGACCCGGCGGCCTGACCAACCGCGACCTTCTTCACCGGACAGCCGAAATTGATGTCGATGATGTCGGCGCCAAGATCGACCGCGATGCGGGCCGCCTCCGCCATGGCCTGCGGGTCGCAGCCGGCGAGCTGCACCGAGCTGGGTCCGTCCCCGCCATCCACCTCGGCCATGCGCAACGTGTTGCGGTTTTCCCGGATCATCGCCCACGAGGCGATCATCTCCGACACCACCAGGCCAGCGCCCTGCGCGCGGGCGAGCCGGCGGAACGGCAGGTCGGTCACGCCCGACATCGGCGCCAGGATCACTGGCGTGTCGATGCATACCGACGGGCTAAGGCGGATCGGCCGGAGTCGGGAGTTCGGGGCGGTTTGTGGGTTGGAAATCAACAGATTGCCCATCATTTGTGCAAACTACCGGGCTATCGCCGGTTTCGCAATCGTGCAGAGCGCCGAGGCGGGCGCCCGCCCAGGTTGACGCCGCGCGCTCGCGCGGGGAGTTTGCGCCATGCGCATTGCGGTCATCCTCGTCGCCGGCGGGTCCGGCAGCCGGTTCGGCGCGGACACGCCGAAGCAATTCCTGGTCCTGGCCGGCAAGCCGGTGATCCGCCACGCCGCGGAGGCGCTGGCGCCGTATGCCGAAACGATCCAGCCGGTCGGCGATGCGGCCGCGATCGCCGCCGCGCTGGCGGGGATCGATCATCTGCCGGCGGTGCCCGGCGGCGCCACCCGCCAGCACAGCGTTCGCGCCGGGCTGGAGGCGCTGGCGGCACTGGGGGCGGACCGGGTGCCAGACATCGTCCTGGTGCACGACGCCGCCCGCCCGGTTATTCCCGCCGGAACCTTGCCCGATCTGCTGGCGGCGCTGAAGCTGGCGCCGGGGGCCATTCCGGCCATCCCGGTGGCCGACACGCTGAAACGGGCTCGCCCGCACGGCACCGGATCGGCGATCGCCGCCACGGTCCCGCGCGATGACCTGTACCGGGCGCAGACACCGCAGGCCTTCCGCTTCCCGCTCCTGCTGGCGCTGCACCGGGAAGCGGGCGATCTGACGGCGACCGACGACGCGGCTTTGCTGGAGCGCGCCGGCCAGACCGTGTTGCTGGTGGCGGGCGCCGAGGCCAACATCAAACTGACCTATCCGGAGGACGCCATGCGGCTGGAACACGCATTGACCGCCCGGCTGTCGCCCCGCGTCGGGACCGGGTTCGACGTGCATGTGCTGACCGAGGGGCGAAAACTGATGCTGTGCGGCGTCGAGGTGGCGCATGAGCTGGGCCTGGCGGGTCATTCGGATGCCGATGTGGGCATCCACGCGCTGTGCGATGCGATCTACGGGGCGCTGGCGGAGGGCGATATCGGCCGGCATTTCCCGCCCAGCGAAGCCGATTGGAAAGACGCCGACAGCGCCAAATTCCTGTGCCACGCGGCCGGGCGCATTGCCGCGCGCGGCGGCGTGCTGGCAAATGCCGACGTCACGCTGATCTGCGAGCGGCCGAAGATCGCCCCGCATGCCGCGGCGATGATGGCGCGGCTGGCGGATCTGCTGGGGGTCGATATCGGCCGCATCTCGGTCAAGGCGACGACCACCGAAAGACTGGGCTTCACCGGCCGGGGCGAGGGGATCGCCGCCCAGGCGGTGGCGACCGTTCTGCTGCCGTCTTGACACTGCCGGGACGATAATCGGGTATCGCCACTCGCCGGCTTCGTGCTAGTGAATCGAAACCTACCGTCGCTTCCTGGAGAGGAAAAAATCATGCGTGTCCGCAGCTTCACCGCAATGGTAATCGCCGCTTCGGTTTTGTCCCTGGCACCTGGCCTGGCGCCATCCGCAACGGCGCAGGTCCGCTCGGCGGACCAGATCACCAAGGACCTTACCCCCAGCGCCGCCATGCTGACCGGCCCGACACGCGGCATCCGCCCGGCAGCGCCCCCGGCCGGCTCGCCAGCTGGGTCCAACAGCTATGTTCCCGCCTCGGCCGGCAAGGCCGCCGCGCCGTCCGCCCACCATAGCGTGACCCCGGCCAGCAGCCTGACCGTACAGTTCAAGACCGGCTCCGCCGAACTCACGCCGCAAGCCGTCGCCCAGTTGAACGAGCTGGGCAAGGCGCTGTCGGGAACTTCCATGTCGGCGTTCCGGTTCCGGGTGGAAGGCCATACCGACACCGTCGGCGCCAAGGACACCAACCTGACATTGTCGGAGCATCGCGCCCAGGCGGTCGCGGCATATCTGGAGAGCAAGTTCGGCGTCAGCCGCGAACGGGTCGAGCCGGTCGGCTTGGGGTCCGAGCATCCGCTGGTCCCGACCCCCGATCAGACCGCCGAGCCGCGCAACCGGCGCGTCCAGGTGATCAATCTCGGCGCCTGATCGGACGCAACACGCCGCGCCTGTGACCTGATCCTGGAGTCGGCCCGGTGGTCGATGATACCGAGCGGGGAGCCGACGATACGATCCTGCCGTACCGTATCCGGCGGCCGAACCTGCCGCATGCCGGCCCGCCGGCCCGGGCGCGCCCGGTGGCGACCCGGATCAGGCTTGGGACCAGGCTTGGGGCCGGGCTTGGGACCGGCTTTGCCCCCTGGATGTATCTGGTCCCGGTCAGCCTCGTGCTGGCGGGGGCCCTGGCCTATGCCGTGCTGCAAGGGCGTCCGCCGCAAGCGGTGCCCCAACTTGCGGCGCCCCAACCCCCCGCACTGACGGCGGCGGTATCTGGACCGGCATCTGGACCGACCTATGGGCCATTGCCGCCGCCGGCCGTTCCAGCCTTCCCCGCCGCCTATCTGGCGTTCGCGCGCGAGGCGGATATCCTGGCTAGCCAGTCAACCTCGCTGTCGATGTTTCGGCTGGCGGAGAACCCCGCCATCCTGGTGCTGGAATTCCCGTCGCTGCGCGAGCAGGCACGCATGCTGAACCGGGTCGCGGTGCTGATCGAAACCCGGTTCCAGCCGCGCGATCGCGTGCTGGATGACGACGCGCTCGATCGCGCCATCCGCGCCACCGGGGCCGAGCCGGATACCTTCTACGACGGTCACGACTACCGGGCCGCCGATCTGATGCGGTTCTTCGCGCTGGCGGAACGCGACGGGATCCGCCTGAACCAGGACGAACTGCGGCTGCGCGAGTTGGTCCGGGCCGCCGGATGGATGGATGCCGGCGCTGTCGGGGCGTTGATCACGCTGCCGACACTTGGCGCCGGCATCGATCCGGCGGCTCGCCGATCGATCCTGCGCCACGAGATTTCGCATGGAGAGTTCTTCACCGACCCCGATTATGCCCGGTTCACGCAATCGTTCTGGCAGACCGAACTGAGCGATATCGAGCGAACCGCGTTCCGGCGTTTCCTGGCCGGGCAGGAATATGATCCAGCTGACGAAACCCTGATGATGAACGAGATGCAGGCCTATCTGGTGCACACCAACGACCGGCGCTTCTTCGGCCCCGAGATGGTCGCCCTGTCGCCCGAGCGCGTTGACACGCTGCGCCGGCGCTTCATCGGCGGAATGCCGGCCGGCTGGTTCCGCGACCTGACGCTGCGCGAGCCGCATAACTAGAGCACGATCGCTTCGCCTGTCTGAAGCTATCCTGCTCTGGCGGACAGGCGTTCTATGTCCGCCCCGCAGGCCGCCAGTTTTTCCTCGACCGCTTCGTAGCCGCGGTCGAGGTGATAGACCCGGTTCACCACGGTCTCCCCCGACGCGGCCAGCCCGGCCAGCACCAGCGAAACCGAGGCGCGCAGATCGGTCGCCATCACCGGCGCGCCGGACAGGCTGGCCACGCCGCGCACGATCGCGGAGGCGCCGTGCACGTTGATCCTGGCCCCCATGCGGTTTAGTTCCGGCACATGCATGAAGCGGTTCTCGAAAATCGTCTCGGTCACCATCGCCGCGCCCTCGGCCACCGACATCAGCACCATGAACTGCGCCTGCATGTCGGTGGGAAAGCCCGGATACGGCTCGGTCATCACGTCCACTCCATGCAGCCCGTTCAGCCGGCGCACGCGCAGGCCGTCCGGTTCGTCGATAATTTCCACCCCGGTTTCACGCAGGGTGAGCGCCACCGCCCCCAGATGGTCCAGCCGGGCGCCGGCCAGCAGCACTTCGCCGCCGGTGATCGCGGCGGCGCAGGCATAGGAGCCGGCCTCGATCCGGTCCGGGATGATCGCGTGGCGCGCGCCGTGCAGCGCCTTCACGCCCTGCACCACCATCCGGTCGGTGCCGATGCCGGTGATATCCGCCCCCATCGCCACCAGGCAATCCGCCAGGTCGGCAATCTCCGGTTCGCGCGCGACGTTGGCCAGCACGGTCTGCCCTTCGGCCAGGCTGGCCGCCATCAGCAGATTTTCGGTGGCCCCCACCGAGGCGAACGGTAAAATGATCGCCGCACCGCGCAGCCTTCCGGTCACTTGCGCATGGATGTAGCCGCCCTCCAGCCGGATCACCGCGCCCATCTGCTCCAACCCCTTCAGATGCAGATCGACGGGGCGGGTGCCGATCGCGCAGCCGCCGGGCAGCGACACCCGCGCCTCCCCGCAGCGCGCCAGCAGCGGGCCAAGCACCAGGATCGAGGCCCGCATCTTGCGCACGATGTCATACGGCGCCTCGGTATTGGTAATCGGGCCGCCGAGCGACATCACCCGCCCGTCCTGGCTCGCCCGTTCCACCGCGATGCCGTGCTGGCCGAGCAGGCTCGCCATGGTGACGATATCGGCCAGCTGCGGCACGTTCTCCAGCACCAGCCGGTCATCGGTCAGCATTCCGGCAACCATCAGCGGCAGGGCGGCGTTCTTCGCGCCGCCGATGGCGATCCGTCCCGAAAGCGGGCGTCGGCCGCGAATGCGGATGCGGTCCATGGTTCGGCTCCTAACCCATTTTGGGCAGCGCGACCCCGCGCTGGCCCATATATTTGCCGGATTTATCGGCATAGCTGGTCTCGCAGGGTTCGTTGCCTTCCAGGAACAGGAACTGGCAGATGCCCTCATTGGCGTAGATCCGCGCCGGCAGGGGAGTGGTGTTGCTGATCTCGATCGTGACCTGACCCTCCCATTCCGGCTCCAGCGGGGTCACGTTGACGATGATTCCGCAGCGCGCATAGGTCGATTTTCCTAGACAAACCACCAGGATGTCGCGCGGTATGCGGAAATATTCGATCGTGTGGGTCAGCGCGAAACTGTTCGGCGGAATGATGCAGACCTCGGTCTTGCGGTCCACGAAGCTGGCCGGCGAGAAATTCTTCGGATCGACCACGGCGGAGTCGACATTGGTGAAAATCTTGAACGCGTCGGCCGCCCGCGCGTCGTAGCCATAGCTCGACAGCCCGTAGCTGATCACCCCGTCGCGTTTCTGGGTCTCGACGAACGGCTCGATCATGCGCTGCTCGCGCGCCATCCGGCGGATCCAGCGGTCGGACATCACGGGCATGGAGTGGACATCGGCAAGCGGTTCTCCGGGCAGCACTCGGGTGGGGGTCTAGCCCACAGCCCTAATGCGGGCAACATCGGGGCGGGCCAGCGCGAGGCCAGGCTCCTGCCCCAGCGCCCCTGGTTCCGGTTCAGTTGCGCGGCAGATGCGGGTGCGTCGGCGCGTCGGGGTTCTGCGCCCGGTGGCGCAGCAGATGGTCGGCCAGCACCAGGGCCAGCATGGCCTCACCCACCGGCACGGCGCGGATGCCGACGCACGGGTCGTGGCGGCCTTTGGTGGTCACGTCCACCTCCGCGCCGGTGCGGTCCACGCTTTGGCGGGGGGTCAGGATGGAGCTGGTCGGCTTGACCGCGAAGCGCGCCACGATCGGCTGGCCGGTGGAAATGCCGCCCAGAATGCCGCCGGCGTGGTTGGCGAGGAATTCCACCGCCCCGTCCCGCATCCGCATCTCATCAGCGTTCTGCTCGCCGCTGAGGCATGCTGCGGCGAACCCTTCGCCGATTTCCACGCCCTTGACGGCGTTGATCGACATCAGCGCGCCGGCCAGGTCGGCGTCCAGCTTGCCATAGATCGGCGCGCCCAGGCCGGGCTGCACGCCCTCGGCCACCAGCTCGATCACCGCACCGGCCGAGGAGCCGGATTTGCGCACGTCGTTCAGATAACCCTCCCAAACAATGGCCATCACCGGGTCCGGGCAGAAGAACGGGTTTTCGTGAACCGCGCCCCAGTCCCAGCGCGACCGGTCGATCCGATGCGGGCCGATCTGCACCAGCGCGCCACGGATGCGCGGCTCGGGGCCCAGCACCAGCCGGGCCACCGCACCGGCCGCTACCCGCATCGCGGTCTCGCGCGCCGAGCTGCGCCCGCCGCCACGGTAATCGCGGATGCCGTATTTCAGTTCGTAGGTCAGATCGGCATGGCCGGGGCGGAAGCGCTGGGCGATTTCGCCGTAATCACGCGAGCGTTGGTCGACATTCTCGATCATCAGGGCGATCGGCGTGCCGGTGGTCAGGCCCTCGAACACCCCGGACAGGATTTTCACCGTGTCGGGTTCCTGTCGCTGGGTGGTGAATTTCGATTGGCCGGGACGGCGGCGGTCCAGCCAGGGCTGGATATCGGCCTCGGTCAGCGCCAGCCGCGGCGGACAGCCATCCACCACGCAGCCGATCGCCGCGCCGTGGCTTTCGCCCCAGGTGGTGACGCGAAACAGATGGCCAAAACTGTTATGCGACATAAAAAGCCGGTCAACCCTCGCCGGCAGTGGCGATGTCCGGCGCGTTCGGGTTCTTCATGCCCACGACATGATAGCCGCAATCGACATGGTGAACCTCGCCGGTCACGCCCGAAGCCAGGTCCGACAGCAGGTACACCCCGGCGCCGCCGACTTCCTCGATGGTCACGTTGCGCTCCATCGGCGCGTTCAGCTGGTTCCAGCGCAGGATGTAGCGGAAATCGCCGATGCCGCTGGCCGCCAGCGTCTTGATCGGGCCGGCGCTGATCGCATTGACCCGGATGCCGTCGGGACCCAGATCGGCCGCCAGATACCGCACCGAGGCTTCCAGCGCCGCCTTGGCCACCCCCATTACATTGTAATGCGGCACCACGCGTTCGGCACCGAGATAGCTGAGCGTCAACAGCGACCCGCCGCGCCGCATCATCGGCACCGCGCGCTGGCACACCGCGGCGAACGAATAGGCGGAGATATCCAGCGCCTGCGCGAACACCTCGCGCGGGGTGTCCAGAAACCGGCCGCGCAGATAGGCCTTGTCGGCAAACCCGATCGCATGCACCAGGAAGTCGAGGCCCTTCCAATGCTCGCCAAGCCCGGCGAACGCGGCATCGATGCTGGCATCGTCGCCCACGTCGCAGGGAAACAGCTTCTCCGAGCCAACGCTCCGCGCCAGCGGGCGAACCCGGCGTTCCAGCGCCTCGCCCTGGAACGTGAACGCCAGTGCCGCCCCTTGCGCCGCGCAGGCGGCGGCGATGCCCCAGGCCAGCGAGCGGTCATTGGCGACACCCATGATCAGGCCTCGCTTGCCTTGCAGCAGATTGCCGGTGGCGGGCGCCAAGGTGGTTTCGATATCGGCCATGACGGAATTTCCTCAAAGCGTCGTTTCTGCGTACGCCTGCCGGTGGTGGTGGCACAGCCCGGCGCGCGCCGGCAAGGGGCGGAGCCAACAGCGAGCGGGCGTAGGCGGGTTCTGTCCGCTATGCCACCAACCTGCTATGCACCCGTTTGGGTAAATAGCCGATTGTTTATACCACAGAGCGCTGGCGGAAAGGATTGCCTCAATGCCCGGAACCAACAGCCCGGACACGCCGCCGAGCGACCCGTTCGGGCTGTTCGACGCCTGGTTCGCCGAGGCCACCGTCAGCGAGGCCGTCGATCCCAACGCCATGACGGTCGCCACCGCCACCCAGGCCGGCCGACCGGCGGCGCGGATCGTGCTGCTGAGGGGCCGTGACCGAAGGGGGTTCGTGTTCTTCACCAACACCGAAAGCCGCAAGGGCGAAGAACTTGCCGCCAACCGCCAAGTCGCGCTGCTGTTTCATTGGAAGTCGCTGGCCCGGCAAATCCGCATCGAGGGGCCGGTCGAACTTGTCACCGATGCCGAGGCGGATGCGTATTATGCCACCCGCGCCCGGATCTCCCGGCTCGGCGCCTGGGCCTCGCAGCAATCCCGGCCCCTTGCCTCGCGCCAGTTGCTAGAAGCCAGGGTGGCGCAATTCGACTCCAGATACCCCGGCGAGGCGATCCCCCGCCCGCCTTATTGGTCCGGATTCCGCTGCCTGCCAAAGTATTTCGAGTTCTGGCAGGATCGGCCGTTCCGGCTGCACGACCGGATCACCTATACCCCGAATGGCACTGTCACCCCGGATGGCACTGGCTGGGCCATCGGCCGGCTGTATCCGTAGCGTTTGTCCATTCCCCCGGCGCAGCAGGCGGTCGCCGCCTTCCTGGCCAGCCTGGCGGGTTCGGCACCGGTGGAGACGCATATCTCGCTGGTCTTTGTCGGCACCGACACGGTCTGGAAGCTGAAGAAAGCCGTGGAGCTGTCGTTCCTGGATTTCTCCTCGATCGCAGCGCGAAAGCGCTTCTGCCGACGCGAGTTGGAGCTGAACGCGCCGGCGGCGCCCGGATTGTATCGCGACGTGGTTCCGGTCATCCGCGGTGCGGACGGGACCCTGACCCTCGGCACGATCGCCGAACACGCCACGATGACCGAGGAAGCCGGGGCCGTGGATTGGGTGCTGCGCATGGCGCGGGTTCCGGCAGAGGATTTCCTCGACCGGATCGCCGCAAAAGGCGGGCTCGATCCGGCGCTGCTGGACCGGCTGGCCGATGCGGTGGCGGCTTATCACCACGCCCTGCCCGCAGCCAACGTCCCGGCTCCGGCGGCGGCCATGCGCCGGGTGCTCGACGGCAATCTGCGCGCCGCCCGCGCCGCCGGGCTGGACCCCGCATCCCTTGCCGCCTGGCACGGCGCGATCGCCCCGGCGCTGGACCGCCTCGGTCCCTGGCTCGGCCGGCGCGGCGTTGACGGCTTCGTCCGCCGCGGCCACGGCGATCTGCATCTGGGCAATCTCTGCCTGTGGCAGGGCGGGCCGGTGCCGTTCGACGCGCTGGAGTTCGACGAGGATTTGGCCACCATCGACCTCGGCTACGATCTGGCGTTCCTGCTGATGGATTTGGACCTACGCGTCGGCCGCCCGGCGGCCAATCGGGTGCTGAACCGCTATGTCGCGCGCACCGGCGATGCCGGGTTGCTGGCCGGGCTGGCGGTTTTCCTGTCGATGCGCGCCCTTATCCGCGCCCATGTGGAAGCATCGCGCGGGCATTTCGCTGCCTCGCAATCCTATCTGGCCGCCGCCAGCGCCTATCTGCTTCCCAAACCACCGGTGGTCATCGCCATCGGCGGCCTGCCGGGCAGCGGCAAATCCACCCTGGCGCGGGCGCTGGCCCCGGCGTTGGGTCCGGCTCCCGGCGCGCTGGTGGCGCGCAGCGACGAAATCCGCAAGCGGTTGCATGGCGTTCCGCCCGAGGCGCAACTGGCCGAAACCGCCTATGGCGACGCCGCCAACGCCCAGGTTTTCGCCGACCTCGTGCGCCAGGCCGCGGCCGCGGCGGGCGCCGGTCATGCGGTGATCGCCGATGCTACCTTCCTCGACCCAAGCCACCGCGAGGCCCTGCGCGATGCCGCCGCCGCTTCCGGCGTTCGCTTCCTCGGCCTGTGGCTGCAAGCCCCCCTGGACGTGCTTGCCGCCCGGGTCGCGGCGCGGACCAACGACGCGTCGGATGCCACGCAGGCCGTGCTCCAGGCCGCCGCGCGGTCCCGTTATGCCCAGGCCGGCGATTTTACCGCCATTCCCGCGCTCGACCGCGACGCCGCGCTGGCCGCCGCGCGCACGGCTGTCATGTCATTGGCCGCGTGCTAGGCTGTCGCCGCTGGATCGACGGCCTGATCAATAAACCGACCGACAACGAAGGAGCCCGACCATGGCCATCCGCAAAATCCTGCTGCCGCTGACCGGGACCGCCGCCGGCGAATCGGCGCTGACCACCGCGCTGATGGCCGCGCGCATCTGGAACGCCCATGTCACCGCCATGCATGTCCGCGTCGACAGCCGCGACGTCGCCCCGCTGGCCGGCGAGGGCCTGTCGGGGGCGATGATCGAGGAAATGATGAGCGCCACGGAGAAGGAAAGCGGCGACCGCGCCAACGCCGTGCGCCACATGTTCGAGCGTTTCGTCACCGCCCAGAACGTCGTCGTCGCCGAGGCCCGGCCGAACGCCGGCACCGCCACCGCCAGCTTCGCCTCGGTCACCGGCCGCGAGGAAGATTTGGTCGCCCAGCAGGCGCGGCTGGCCGATTTGACCGTAGTGCCGCACCCGGAGGCGGGCGAGGACGTCTCGTCATCCGACGCGCTGCATGCGGTGCTGTTCGACAGCGGCCGCCCGGTGCTGATCGCGCCACAGGCTGCCCCGGCGACAATCGGCACCCGGGTCTGCCTGGGCTGGAACGGCACCGCAGAATCGGCCTCCGCCGTGCTCGCCGCCCTGCCCTGGCTGCAGCAGGCAGAGGCCGTGCGCATCCTGTTCGCCGAAGGCTACCAGCGCCGCGGCCCCGGCGCGCAGGATCTGGCCGCCTATCTGCTGTTGCACGGCGTGAAAGCCGATCCGGTGACATTCCACGGCGTCGGCAATTCGGTCGGCGCCGGAATGCTGGCGGTCGCCCGGGATTTCCGCTGCGACCTGCTGGCCATGGGAGCCTATTCGCATTCGCGCCTGCGCCAGCTGATCCTGGGCGGCGTCACCCGCCACGTGCTGGAGAACGCCACCATCCCGGTGATGATGTGCCGCTGAGCTGAACAAGCCGGGCAGAAAGGTTGGGGGTGGGGTTGGAATTGGTGGGTGGCGCTTGGCTTACTCACGCTACCGCGCTGCAAAATCTAGGCGGGCAGCAGCGATAGTATCGACCGCAACGCAGCATCGGTACGGGCGAGATCCTCCTCCATTCCCGCTTCTGCCGCGATGATTGTTGCCATATCGGCATCGCGGGCGGCCAGGGTCAGCCGGCGCAACCGGGCTTCCAGCGCGGCCATCGCATAGCTGCCTGCCATGCCGGCCATGGCGTGGCCTTCGGCCTCGATCTGCCCGAGCCTTCCGTCGGCAACCGCGCCCTGGAGCGTCGGCAGGCGGTCGGCGAGATCGCGCAGGCACTGACCGACAAGCCGGGCCAGCAGGTCCGGCACCAGATTGGCGCGCAGTTCGGCCAGGCGGGGACCGTCCAGCGCCCCGGTCGTTGCCAGGTCATCCACCAGTGGGCCATCCGAAGCTGGGTCATCTGAAGCGGGGCCGGAGCGGGCCAGTTCACGGGCCGGGTGGCCCGGCCAGGCATGGCGGGCCATGGCGGCCAGCAGCGTCGGAACCTCCACCGGCTTGCTCAGCATGTCGTTCATGCCGGCCGCCAGGCAGCGCGCCCGATCGTCCGCGCCGGTATTGGCGGTCAGCGCCACGATCGGCACCGCGCCGGCCAGGCCGCCCAGTCCGCGCAAAATCCGGGCCGCCTCCAGCCCACTCATATCCGGCATGAAGATGTCCATTAGCACGATATCATACGGCGTCTGGCGCACCGCCGCGATCGCCGCCGCCCCGTTTGCGGCAACATCCACGCAATGGCCTTCGCGGCGCAGCATCATGGCGATGATGTCCCGGTTGGCGCCGATGTCATCGACCAGCAGCACCCGGCTGCGCGCCAGCATCGGGCGGGCAACGCCGATGCGGGCGGCAGCTTGCGGCGCGGTCACGATGGGCAGCGTGATCCAGAACTCGTTGCAATCTTCCGTCGCCTCCAGATGACCGATCTCCCCGCCCAACAGCGTCGTCAGGCGCTGACAGATCGCCAGCCCGAGGCCGGTGCCAGTAAGGCCAGTACTATGAAGGCCGCTACCCGGCAGGCCGGTATCGGCCTCAAACGCCGAACTGGCCTGTTCCAGCCGGGAGAACGGCTGGAACAGCCGCGGACGGTCCGCGGCATCTATGGCCGGGCCGCGATCGCGCAAACTCAGCCGCAGGATCGTGCGCCCGGCCCGCTTCTGCGTCACCGCCGCGAGCACGATGAGGCCGGGACGGGAGTATTTCACCGCGTTACTGAGCAAATTCATCAGCACCTGCCGCAGCCGACCCGGATCGGTGTACAACCGGTCCGGCATTCCGGCCGAACAATCCAGCCGCAGCGAGACGCCGCGCAAAGCCGCCTGATCCTGAAAGATTTCCAGCACCCCCAGCAGCAGGGGGCGCAGCGCGAAGGTGCTCGGCCGCAACGTCAGCTGACCGGCATCGGCACGCGACATCTCCAGAATATCGTCCAGCAGACCCAGCAACGCATCGCCGGACTGCCGAGCCACCCCAAGAACCCCGCGCTGGCCCGGCAGCAACTTTCCGGAGTTCAATAAAGTCAAAGCATTTAGCAGCGTGTTCAACGGCGTCCGGATCTCATGGCTGACGATCGCGACGAAGCGGGATTTTTCCGCGACCGCCGCCTCGGCGGTCTCGCGCGCGCCTTGCAGCGCCTGTTCGGCGCGTTTGCGCTCGGTGATATCGGCGTACAGGGTGACGAAACCGCCATCGGGCAATGGACGCCGGCGAAGCTCTATGACCCGACCATTGGGCCGCGTCCGCTCGATCACCCCCATCTGGCTGAGCGAGCGCAACAAGATCATGCGACGGGAGACTTCCGCCTCCACGTCCACCGTGCCGAACTCCCCGAGCCTCGCCTGGGCGCGCAAGGCCTCATCCATCGTCACGCCGACACGCAGCATGGCGGCCGGCACGCCGGTATACTCGAAAAAGCGCGCGTTCCATTGCACCAGCCGCATATCCGCATCGACCATCAACACCCCATCGGACATGCCGAGCAAGGTCGCGTCGAGCTGCGCCGTACGGGCCTCGGCCAGTTCCCTGGCCGCTAACTGGCGGGCGTGAGCCTCCTCCAGCACCATCCGGTCCTGCGCCAGCCTGGCTTCCCGGTTGCGGGTCGCGCGCATTTCACGCGTCAGCGCGGCCATGCCAAGCAGCAGAAACAACGTGGTGCCGCCGGCGAAGGTCCAGGCGCCGCGCTGCCAGACATAATGCGATTCCAGCACCTCCGCCGGATCGACCCCCAGAACCACCGCGAGGGGGCGGTCCACCACCCGGCGGAACGCATACATACGGACCAGGCCGCCCGGCGCGGACGGTCCGGTCCAGAGGCCGTCCGGCACGGCCTGCATCGCGTCCCACAGCGCCGAGTCGGCGATGCTGCCGCCAGGCCTGGGAATGTCCGACCCGGCGCTGGCGTGAATGCGACCATGCCTGGTTCCGACCAGCGCAACCATGCCGCGAGAGCCGAGTTCAGCGGCACTGAAATACGAACCGACGGCGCTATCATAGGCCAGGCCGATGATGCCGGCGAAGTGTCGTCCATTCTGAGTATCGAGACGGCGGGCCATGGGGATCTGCCATCGCCCGGTGAGCGGGTCCAACGCGCCGGCGCCGATGAACATCTCACCGTCATCCGTGGCCCTCGCGGCCCGATCCTGAAACGCGTCGTGTGTGGACATATCCGCACCGACCAGTTCCGGCCGGCTGCTCAGTTGCACAATGCCGCGCTGATCGGTGATATACATATACAGAGCGAGGTCCGTGAGCACCTTGGCCTGACGCTTCCAATACGCCAGGTCGAAGCTGGCTGGATCGCGTTCCCATTCATCTTCCAGAATGCGCAACGTCTGTTCCACCGCCAGCAGACGCCGCCGTATCTGGATTTCGAACAGCATCGTCTTGTTCGTCAGGTTGGCGTTTTCACGCACCAGCGCGGCGAGTTCCTCGGTCCGCAGCGCGTTCAGCGTTCCCAGCCAGGTCAGCGCGATCAGCACCAGCCCGGCCAGCAGCACCGCCAACTGGGCAGGCAGCGCGGTCCGGCGCCCGGCGTTCATGCCGCGCGAGCCGGGACGCGCCCGATCATCCATTCCGTTCCTGTTGGGCCATTCCGTTCCTGTTGCCCCATTCCGTTCCTGTTACCAGGTCCGACGACAGACAGTCTCGACGTCAGACA
>JAYTXR010000158.1:0-14665 GCA_043742865.1 Acetobacteraceae bacterium | reverse complement strand
ATCCTGGTCACCATCGAGATGCGCCAGGCGCCGTTCTTCGGCTGGATCCGCGATCTCTCCGCGGTCGACCCGACCAATGTGTTCAACCTGTTCGGGCTGATCCCGATCGACCCGGCGCAGTTTTCGACCTTCCTGCATATGGGGGTCTGGCCGCTGATCATGGGCGTGACGATGTTCCTGCAGCAAAAGATGAACCCACCGCCGCCCGACCCGGTACAGGCAAAGGTATTTCAGTTCATGCCAATCCTGTTCACCTTCATGATGGCCAATTTCCCGGCAGGGCTGGTGATCTACTGGAGCTGGAACAACACCCTGTCAGTAGCCCAGCAATGGTTGATCCAGCGCCGCACCAAGCTGCCCAAGCCGAATTTGGCACGCACCTGAGCCCGCCATCCGAAGACGAGCTGCGAGCAGCAGCGCTGGAAGCCGGCCGGCTGCTGTTCGCGGCCGAGTGCCAGTTCTTCCACGGCGCGCAGAAGCTGGAGCAACTGCCGCTGCCCGGACTGCCCGAGGTGGCGTTCGCCGGCCGCTCCAATGTCGGCAAATCCTCGCTGGTCAATGCGCTGACCGGGCGCAACACGCTGGCGCGCACATCCTCCCAACCGGGCCGGACCAGACAGCTCAATTTCTTCGATCTTGGTGCGCGGCTGACGCTGGTGGATATGCCCGGCTACGGCTATGCCCAGGCAGCGAAGGACATCAAGGCCGATTGGCAGGGCATGATGTTCGACTATCTTCGCGGGCGCCCGACCCTGCGGCGGGTGCTGCTGCTGCTGGATGCACGGATCGAGTTCAAGCCGTCGGATGGCGCGGTGATGGATTTGCTGGATCAGGCCGCGGTCACGTTCGTGCTGGTGCTGACCAAGGCGGATGCGGTGACGCCTGGATCGCTCGAGCGCAAGGCTGCCGCCACGGCCACGATCGCCCGCGCCCATGCCGCGGCGTATCCCGAGATATTCATTACCAGCAGCGAGACCGGGCTGGGGATTTCCGAACTGCGCGCAGAATTGGCTGCGCTGGCCACTTGATATAGAAAGCCGGGCTCTGCCCGGACCCGCCAGGGGCCAAGCCCCTGGACTTTTTCCTTTAGGTGCCCGAATGACCGAGCCTGTCCAATTCGCCGCCGCTGCCGAACAGGCGCGCATCCTCGCGCATGCGCTGCCATATCTTCGCCGCTACGCCGGCGCCACGGTGGTGGTAAAATACGGCGGCCACGCGATGGGCGAGGAGGCGCTGGCGGAGCAGTTCGGCGCCGATATCGCGCTGCTGAAGCAGGTTGGCATCAACCCGGTGGTGGTACATGGCGGCGGGCCGCAGATCAACGCCATGCTGAAACGCCTGGCCATCCAGTCCACGTTCATCGACGGGCTGCGGGTGACCGATCAGGCGATGGTCGAGGTAGTGGAGATGGTGCTTGCCGGCACCGTGAACAAACACGTCGCCGGGCTGATCAATCGCGCCGGCGCGCTTGCGGTGGGCATTTGCGGCAAGGATGGCGGATTGATCCAGGCGCGAAAACTGCGCCGCACCAAGATCGACCCCGGCAGCCGGATCGAGCAGATGCTGGACCTCGGCTTCGTCGGCGAGCCAGAGCATGTCGATGTGCGAGTGATCCACGCGCTGACCGGGGCCGGGCTGATCCCGGTGATCGCGCCGGTTGGGGTCGGTTCGGACGGGCAGACCTATAACATCAACGCCGACACCGTCGCCGGAGCCATCGCCGCCGCACTGGGCGCCACGCGGCTGCTGATGCTGACCGATGTGCCGGGGGTGCTGGATGCGGACAAAAATTTGATCGAGGAATTGACCATCGCCGATGTCGCAGCCGGAATTCAATCCGGCATGATCACCGGCGGCATGATCCCGAAGGTGGAGAACTGCGTCGAAGCGGTGCAAGGCGGGGTCAAGGGTGCGGTGATCCTGGACGGACGGGTGCCGCATGTCTGCCTGCTGGAACTGTTCACCGAGGGCGGGATCGGCACGCTGATCCGCCCCTGAGGCGGGGAGACGAGCGCCCCTGCCCGCCATGAAAAAACTTGTCCGGACCTGGCTCCGCCATCCCGCTATTCAGTCGGCGCTGGCTTGGCTTCTTGGGTGGTATCTGTGGTTCGCGCTGCGCACCACCCGCTGGGTGGTGGATGGGGCGGCACAGGCGGCGCCGTACCTCACCGGCCAACCGGTCGTCGCGGCCTTTTGGCATGATCGCCTGCCGCTGATGCCGAAGCTCTGGTTGCTGGCTCGCGACCGTCGTGTCCAAAATTCGGGCCGCATGCATGTGTTGGTCAGCCAGCATCGCGACGGAAGGTTTATCGGTCTCGTGTTGCGCCGTTTCGGGGTGGATGTGGTGCTGGGCTCCTCCTCCCGCGGAGGAGCCGCGGGCGTGCGGGCGCTGCTCGGGCTGTTGGCAGGCGGCGACCAGATCGTCATCACCCCGGACGGGCCGCGCGGGCCGAGGCGGGTGGCGGCGCGAGGGGTGGCGCAGGTCGCTGCCTTTTCCGGAGTGGCCGTGCTGCCCTGCTCGGCACAAATATCGCGACGCCGGACCTTACGAAGCTGGGACCGGATGGTGATCCCGCTGCCGTTCGGGCGCGGCGTCGTGGTCTGCGGCGCGCCAATCCCGGTGCCGCTGCAGGGTTGGCAGGACGCGCTGCCGGCGATCGAGGCAGCGCTGAATGCGGCTTCCGACCGGGCCGATGACCTGTGCCCGGCGTGAGCGGCCAGGGGTGGCAATGCGCCTGGTCCGCCGCCGCGTCGATGGCGGCGCCGATGCTGCGCGTTATGATCCGCCGCCGGCTGGCGGCCGGGAAAGAAATGGCGGGGCGCACCGGCGAGCGCTTCGGGATCGACCCGACGCCGCGCCCGCCCGGGAAACTCATCTGGCTGCACGCCGCCAGCGTGGGGGAGACGGTGTCGATCCTGCCGGTCATTTCCGCCCTGTCGCCGCAGTGCCACGTGCTGCTGACCACGGGCACGGTCACATCGGCCAAATTGCTCGCCCGGCGGCTGCCGGAGCTGGGCCTGAGCCAACTTGTGACCCACCGCTTCGTGCCGCTGGATGTGCCGGCCTGGGCCGCGCGCTTCCTCGATCACTGGCGCCCGGATGCCGCCGGCTTCGTGGAAAGCGAGCTATGGCCCAATCTGCTGGCCGGCTGCCGGGCGCGGGGCATCCCCGCGATGCTGATCAACGCGCGGATATCCCAACGGAGCTTTGCCTATTGGTCGCGTGTCCCCGGTTTCGCGCGGTATGTCCTGTCCGGGTTCGCCCTGATCCAGGCTCAGACGGAGACCTATGCCGAGCGGCTGCGGCAGTTAGGCGGTTTTCCCGTGACCGCGCCGGGGGATCTGAAATTCGCCGCCCCCGAGTTGCCGGCCGATCCGGCCGAGCTTGTCCGGCTGCGCACGGTTTTGGCCGACCGGCCGGTATGGCTCGCCGCCAGCACCCATCCCGGCGAGGAGAAGGTGATCTTCGCCGCGCATCGGATCCTGGCGAAATCGCATCCGGGTTTGCTGACTATCCTGGTGCCGCGCCATCCGGAGCGGGGCGAGCGGATCGCCCGGCTGGCTGGCGATATCTCCGTCTCCCGCCGCGCGGCAGGTGGGGCGCTACCAGTTTCCGGGGTATGGGTCGCCGATACGCTGGGCGAACTCGGGTTATTTTTCCGTCTGGCCCGGATCACTTTCGTCGGGCGCAGCCTCGTGGCCCCCGGCGGCGGGCAGAATCCCTTGGAGCCGGCACGGCTCGGCTGCGCGGTCGCGGTCGGGCCGCATACCGGAAATTTTGAGTCCGCGACCGAAATTCTGCAAGCCGCCGGAGCACTGGCGAGGGTGCGCGATAGCGCATCACTGGCCGCCTGGGTTGATGGCATGTTGCGCAATCCGGAGCGTCTGGCGGCGACCGGTGCCCTCGGCGCTGCCGCCTCCGCACGTTACGCCGGCCTGCCGGCCCGCTCCGCTGCGGCGTTGGCCCGGTTGGGGGGCGTGTGATGACGCGCCCGCCTGGTTTTTGGGCGCGAAACGGCGGCACGGCGCTGCCGGCTTTGCTGTCCCCGATTGCCGCGATCGTCGCCGCCTGCACGGCGCGCCGGGTGGCCAGACCGGGCTGGCGCGCGCCGGTGCCGGTGATCTGCGTCGGCAATGTGACGGTCGGGGGTGCCGGGAAAACCACGCTGGCGCTGGATGTCGTCGTCCGGCTTGCCGCGCGCGGGGTTGCCGTGCATGCGCTGCTTCGCGGCTATGGCGGATCGTCGCGCGGGGTGCGCCGGGTCGGCTTGAACGATCCCGCCAGGCTGGTCGGCGATGAGGCGCTGTTGCTGGCCGCGGTCGTCCCCACCTGGATCGGCGCCGACCGCGCCACCAGCGCCCGCGCCGCGATCGCGGCGGGTGCCGAGGCGCTGGTGATGGATGACGGGCTGCAGAATCCCACTTTGGAAAAAACCCTGTCGCTGCTGACGATCGACGGCGGTTTTGGCTTCGGCAACGGGTTCGTGCTGCCGGCCGGACCACTGCGCGAGCCGGTCGAGGCGGGTGCGGCACGCTGCCAGGCGGCGGTGCTGATCGGCCCGGACACGGCCGATGTAGCAAGCCGACTGCCAGCTGGGTTGCCTATCCTGCGCGCGGCCCTGGTCCCCGGCCCGGAGATCGCGGCGCATGTCGGGAAAAGCGTGCTGGCCTTCGCCGGCATCGCGACGCCGGAGAAATTCTTCACCGGATTGGAGCAAGCCGGCGTGATCCTGGCCGGGCGCGCGGTGTTCCCCGACCATCACCCATTCACCGGACGGGAACTAAACCGGATCATCGCTCAGGCTCGTGCGCTGAAAATTCGCCCGATGACCACTCCGAAGGATTTTACCCGCGTTCCGGCGGCATTGCGGGCGGAAATTGATACGATCGGGGTCGGTCTGCGATGGCAGTATCCGACAGACATCGAAACCCTGCTCTCAACATTGCCATGGTCCGGGAGATGAAACGCTCACATCGCCTGGAGGCCTGGCTGCTGCGGAGGGGGCTGGCGCTGCTGCGCGCTCTCGGCCCGGTCGGTGCCTCCAATTTCGCTGGCGGCCTCGCCCGCGCGATCGGTCCGCTGCTGCCGGTCGCGCGGGTGGCGGATGCCAATCTTCTGCTGGCCCTGCCGGAGCTGGACGCGGCCAAGCGGCAGCTTGTGATCCGCGGCATGTTCGAGAATCTGGGCCGCACCATCGGCGAACTGCCACATCTGGCGGGATTGCGGCAAACCGATTCCGGCCCCGGCTGGGAGATCGAAGGGGAGAACATCCTCCGCGCCGTGGCGGCAACAGGCGGACCGGCCATCTTCGTCTCGGCGCATTTCGGCAATTGGGAAATGGTGCCACCAGCAGCGGCCCGATTTGGCGTGCACGCGGCGAGTATGTACCGTGCCGCGAACAATCCGATCGTGGACCAGATGATCAATCGGCTGCGCCGGCAAGCCATGGGACGAGAGACGATTCTGTTCCCGAAAGGCGCGGTCGGCGCGCGCGGCGCGCTACGACACCTCGCCCGCGGCGGCAATCTCGGCATCCTGATGGACCAGAAGATGAACGACGGCATCGCCGTCGATTTCTTCGGCCGCCCGGCGATGACCGCGCCGGCCCTAGCGGCCCTGGCGCTGCGCTTCCGCTGTCCGGTGATCCCCATCTATGCCCGCCGCATCGGCCCTGCCCGATTGCGCGTGACCTGCGAGCCGGCATTGCCCCTGCCCGATACCGGCGACCGGCGAACCGACATCGCGCTGCTGACCCGCGCGGTCAATGAACGCTTCGAGCACTGGATCCGCGCCACGCCGGAGTGCTGGTTCTGGGTGCACCGACGGTGGCCCAAGGGAACCCGCATAAACAGCCGCTAAAGAGCCCGAGCCAACTCCCGAAGCGCGAATTTCTGGATTTTGCCGGTGGAGGTCTTCGGCAACTCCTGGAACACGAACCGCCGCGGCACCTTGAAATGTGCCATCCGCTGGCGGCAAAAGGCGATCAGCTCGTCCTGGGTCGCCTCCATACCGGGGCGGAGCTCGACGAAGGCGCACGGGGTTTCGCCCCAGCGCTCATCCGGCTTGGCGACAACTGCCGCGGCGACGATCGCGGGGTGACGGTACAGCGCCTCCTCCACCTCGATCGAGGAGATATTCTCCCCGCCGCTGATGATGATGTCCTTGGAACGGTCGCGGATTTTGACGTAGCCGTCGGGATAGGTCACCGCGAGGTCGCCGGTGTGAAACCAGCCGCCCTCGAACGCCTTCGCGGTCGATCGGGGATTGGACAGATAGCCCTTCATCGTGATGTTGCCGCGGAACAGGATCTCGCCCATGGTTTCGCCGTCCCAGGGGATCGGGGCCAGGGTTTCCGGATGCAGCACCGCCATCGCCTCCTGCATCGGGGTGCGAACCCCCTGGCGGGAGTTCAGATCGGCGCGGGCCTCCAGCGGCAAGGCCGCCCATTCCTCGTGCTTGGCACAGACTGCGGCCGGGCCGTAATTTTCGGTCAGGCCATAGACATGCGTCAGCTCGATGCCGGCCTGCTCGGCGCCTTCGATCAGCGCCGCCGGCGGCGAGGCCCCGGCGACCTGGCCGGCCACCGCGTGGTCGATACCCTCCCACAACTCCTTCGGCGCGTTGACCAGCAGCGAGTAGACGATCGGCGCGCCGCACATATGGGACACGCGTTCGGTGCGGATCAGGTCGAGCACCGGTTTGGCCTGCACCTGGCGGAGACAGATATTTGTGCCGGCGCGCTCGGCCACCGACCACGGAAAACACCAGCCGTTGCAATGAAACATCGGCAGCGTCCACAGATAGACCGCGTGCTGGCGCATTCCCCAGTTCACGATGTTGGACACCGCGTTCAGGTAGGCGCCGCGATGGTGATAGACCACACCCTTCGGATCGCCGGTGGTGCCGGAGGTGTAGTTCAGCGCGATCGCATCCCACTCGTCGGCCGGGTTTTGCCAGGCATAGTCGGGGTCGCCCTCGAGCAGGAAATCCTCGTAAGACATTTCACCAACCCGCTTGCCGCCGGTATAGAGCGGATCGTCGATGTCGAGAACGATGAGTTTTTCCATCGTCGACAAGTTCGGCAACAGCGCCAATGCCGCCTCGATGGTGGCGGAATATTCCCGGTCGGTGATCAGCGCGCGGGCACCGCCATGGCCCAGCATGAACGCCAAGGTCGCCGCATCCAGCCGCGTGTTCAGCGCGTTCAGCACCGCGCCGCACATCGGCACGCCGAAATGCGCCTCGTACAGCGCCGGGATGTTGGGCGCCATCACCGCCACGGTGTCGTTCTTGCCGATGCCCCGGCGCGCCAGCGCGGAGGCCAGGCGCCGGCAGCGGGCATAGGTCTCGGCCCAGGTTTTCCGGTGTTCGCCATGCACCACCGCCAGCCGGTCCGGAAACACATAGGCAGCCCGCTCGATGAACGTCAGCGGGCTCAGGGGCGCATAGTTCGCCTGGTTCTTTTCAAGTCCGTTCAGATACGCTGGATTTGCCATCGTGGTCGTCCTTTTCTAGTTTCCATACACCATGTGCGGCAACCACAGCGTCAGGATCGGCACATAAGTAATAATGCCGAGCACGATCAACAGCAGGATCAGAAACGGCAGAATACCGCGGATCACCTCGCCCACCGGCGCGTTGGAGATCGTCGACAGCACGAACAGGTTCAGCCCGACCGGCGGATGGATCAGCCCGATCTCCATGTTGTGGGTGAAGATGATGGAGAAATGCACCGGATCGACCCCGAGCGGGATCAGCGCCGGCGCCAGGATCGGCAGCACCAGCAGCAAGGTCGCCACCACTTCCAGAAAGCAGCCCAGGATCAGCAGCAGCACATTGATCGCCAGCAGGAACTGCCAGGTGGAGAAATGATGCTCCAGCACGAAGGTCACCAGCGTTGCCGGCACGCCGGACGCGGTCATCCAGTGGCCGAAAGCCAGTGCCGAGGTGATGATCAGCATGATCGTGCCGGCGCTGCGCAGCGCGTCGGCGATCACCCACAGCGTGCGGGTCCAGTGAAAGCCGCGGTAGAAGAACAGGCTTATCAGCAGCGCCACCACCGCGGCGACCGCGGCGGCCTCGGTGACCGTGACGATGCCGCCATAGATGCCGACCAGCACCACCACTGGCACCGCGACGGCGGGTGCGGCGCGAAACGTCACCCTCAGGCGCTGGCGCATCGCCATCCAGTCGTCCTTCGGGAAGTTCCGTCGCCTTGCGTCGTACCAGACCCAGCCGAAGAACGCCGCCGCCTGCAGCAATCCCGGCAGAATGCCGGCCAGGAACAGCCGCGGCACCGATTGCTCGGCGACGATGCCATACAGGATCAGCGCCAGAGAGGGCGGTATGACGATGCCGATGGTGCCCGAAGCGCCGATTACGCCCAGCGCGAAGCTGCGCGGATAGCCCTTCTCGATCATCGCCGGCAGCAGGATCGTGCCCATCGCCAGCGCGGTGGCCACCGAGGACCCGCAGATCGCCGCGAACAAGGTGCAGGCCACCACGGTCACCAGCCCCAGCGCTCCGCGGATGCCGCCCAACCAGGCCATCGCCACGTCCACCAGCGCCTTGGCCACCCCGCCATGGCGCATGAAAGCCGCCGCCATCACGAACAGGGGCAAGGCCATCAGCGTGGAGGAGTTCAGGTGATCGATCATCACCTGCGCCACGCCGATCAGCGGCTCGCCGGACACGTAATACAGCACAGCGGCACAGGTACCGAGCACCAGGAAGATCGGCGTGCCGGCCGATAGCAGGCCAAAGAACAGCACCATGAAGCCGAGCGCCCACATGGCTCAGCGCCCGTCGGGAAGCGAGGACGATTTGGGAAGCGATGAAGATGAAGCCGGCAGCTTCATGTCCATCGGCAGTTCATGCGCGATCGAATGGCCGACGGTCATGGTGGCGGGGTCGTAGAAGAACAGGAAGCGCACAAGACGCATCACGTAACGGATGAACATCAGCCCCCCGCCGGTTGGCAGCGCCAGGTAATAGATCCACATCGGGAACTCGAGCCCGGTGGAGCTGCGTTCATCCAGCATCAGGGAGGTGTGGACGATCTCCCAGCCGTACCAGACCATGCCGGCGCAGAACGCCAGGGCGACCAGGCAGTTGAACGATTCCAGCACCCGCTGCACCTGCGGGCGCAGCATCCGCAGCACCAAATCCGGGCGCACGTGGCCGTCCGAGCGCACCAGCTGGGAGGATGTGATCATGATCGCCCAGATCATCAGATAGACGATCACTTCCTCCGCCCAGCCGATCGCGTGCGCGGGGGCGACGTAGCGTCCGATGATCTGCACCGCGCCGACGATCAGCGCGCAGGCGCCGAGCAGGCCCACGAGCGTCTGCTCGATCCGGTCCCATAGTTTCATCATGGTTGCACCCGCCCCGTCAGGCTGTCAGACCGAGATCCTGCATTACCAGCCGGACCATCTCCGGCGAGACTTTGATCTCCCTGGCCGCCTCATCCTGGCGCGCCATCATCGCCGCACGCAGCGCCACCGTGGCTTCCGGCGTCGGGTCGTGGAACTTCACCCCGTTGGCCTCCATGATCGCGCGGGCGTCGCGCTGCGCCTGAAGCACGTTGGCGCTATAGGTCGGGATGTTCTGCGCCCATAGATCGGTGACGATCTTCTGCAAATCCGCCGGCAGCTTGGCCCAGAAGATGCCGCTCATCATCGGCACATAGGCGCCGATGAACTGATGGTCCTCGAAACCGTAGCGCACGCCGGCCTCCCATAATTTGGCCGCGACCAGGCTCATATTGGTGGAGACTAGGCCGTCGAAGGTGCCCTGCGACAGCGACAGCGGCACGTCCGGCCAGGCGGTGGTGTTCGGAACCGCGCCGAGGAAACGCAGCCGCCAGGCGGTGCCAGCGCCGCCGGGGCTGCGGATTTTCAGCCCCCTGAAATCCTCCGAGGTGAAGATCTCCTTCTTGCTGGTGTACGAGTTCTGGTAGCCGAGCTCGATCCATTTGCCGAGCAGATGGACCTTCAGCTTCTGCTCCAGCTCCTGACCCAGCAGCGCGCCCGCTTTCCCTTCCAGCACCTTGCGCGCGTCATCGGTGGTGCGGCCATAGAATACCGGCAGCTGCAGCATGTCCGCATCCGGCACGAAGCCGGTCAGCGTCCAGACGCCCGGGACCGCCATCTCCACCTGGCCCTGCACCAGCGCCTTGGTGACGTTCAGATCGGCGAATAGCTGGCCGGACTGGAAAATCTCGGTTTTGATCCGCCCACCCGACGCAGCTTCCAGCTTGGCCAGGAAATCGTTGACGCCGACATTGCGAAGATGGCTGGGCGCGGTGTCCAGCGAACAGCGCAGCCGCAACGGCTCGTCGCCGCGGGCGCGAACGATAGCGAAACCGGTGACCGCGGTGGCGGTTGCCGCCACCCCGAACGCGCGGCGCGAAATACCCTGCGGCATTGAAGTTATCCTCCCATTGAGCCTTAGCGGGAAGCTTGCCCCAAACTCCGCGCCGGCGCGAGTGCCCGGCCTATCAAGGCCAGGGGGCTTTGCCTCTTGGACCCCCACAAAAGGCTCGCCTTTGAAATCGTTCCGTAGTTTGGGGTTCAAGGGGGCCTAATCAAATGTTGCAACGTCCTGGTTGGCACCCTTGAACCCCCAAACCAAGTGAGGGGTTCTAAGGGCTTGCCCTTAGCCGGGTCCAGGGGCAGAGCCCCCGGCCTTTCTAGGCCGCGGTGATCTCGGCCCATAGCTGGTCAGCGCCGGCGGCGGTCATGTGGCGGCCGACCAGCAGGTTCCACTCGGTTTCGTTGCCGAACTCGTCGCGCCACGACCATAGCCGCTTGGTGAAGAAGTGCAGGCTGTGTTCGTAGGTGAAGCCGATCGCGCCGTGCGCCTGATGGGCGATCCCGGCGGAGACCGAGGCCGCTTCGCCGCAACGGGATTTGGCCGCCGCGATCGGCAGGATGCGCATGCCATTCGCCATGGCTTCCGCCGCCAGGTCGGAGGCGGCAACCGCGGCGGCGGTTTGGCCGGCCATGATCGCGAGGTTCTGCTGCACCGCCTGGAACTTGCCGATCGGGCGGCCGAACTGCACACGGTCCATCGCGTACCGGCAGGTCATGTCCACGATTCGGGTCAGCGCGCCGGCGATCTGCAGGCAGCGCATCGCCGCACCCGCGGCGCGAAGCGGATCGAAACCGATTCCAGGGGCGGCGGGGGCGACGAATTCGATGTCGGCATCCACGTCGATGCTATCGCGCGGCTCGCGGGCGAGGTTCTCGGCATGCGCAAGGGTGAAGCTGCCCGCGGGCAACAACGCGATATGAGGTTGCCCGTCATGCTCGGCCAGCACCGCAATCGCGGCGACATCGCGCGCCCAGGGGATGCGGGTCAGGGTGCCCGAAAGGTGCCAGCCCGAAGCGGTCTTGGTCAGCGTCAGACGTTCCCTGGCGACAACCGGCGCGATCGTCAGCGGACCGTCGGGGATCTCGATCCGCGCACCCGCCAACAGCCAGCTTGCCAGCATCGTCTCGGCCAGCGGCAGCGGCAGCGCGAATTCCCCGGCGACACGCAGCAGCGACAGCGCATCGGCGATATCGACGCCGTAGCCGCCGAACTCCTCCGGTGCCAGAGCGCGGTGCAGCCCGGCCTCCTCGACCGCGGCCCAGGCGGCGGATTGGAACACCCCTTTTTCCGCCTCGCGCAGGTGCTTCGCCTCGCAGAATTCCCCAAACAGCTTGGTCGCGGTTTCGCGAAGCATCTCCGTGGTCGAATCCATCGCTTTTTCCGCCTTCTGCTCGGTGCTTGCATCGTGCAGGCTAGCATTTTTGCGATCAGCCGAAAGAGGGGCCTGTATGTCCGAAATCCGGGCGACCGAGGTAGCGGCGGCGGTGGCAGCGCAGACGGCGCTGGCGGCTGACTTATTCGACAAGCTGCGGGCGGGCAGCCTGGACGAGCCGGGAGTGACCCGCGATCCCTATGGTCCGGGCGAACAGCGCGCGCACGCGACGGTGACCGCGATGGCAGTACGAATGGGGCTGCACATCGAACAGGATTTCGCCGTCAACACCTACATGACACTGCCGGGCCGGGATCGCGCTGCACCCAGGGTGATCGTCGGCTCGCATCTGGACAGCGTGCCGCATGGCGGCAATTTCGACGGTGCAGCCGGCGTGGTGGCGGGCATCGTCGCGGTGGCGGCGTTGCAGCATCTCGGGCTCCAGCCTTCCTGCGACCTGACGGTGATGGCAATCCGCGCCGAGGAGAGTGTCTGGTTTTCGGTTTCCTATATCGGTAGCCGCGCGGCACTGGGCACGCTGGCGGACGGTGCGTTGCAAGGGCGCCGGGCCGATACCGGGCGCTCCCTGGCCGAACACATAAACGACTGCGGCGGCAATCCACAGGCGTTGGCGGCAGGACGACGCTTCCTGGACCCCGCAACCCTGCGCGCCTATCTGGAGGTGCACATCGAACAGGCGCCGAGCCTGGAGGAAGCCGGCTGTCCGGTGGCGTTGTGCACCGGCATTCCCGGCACGCTTCGCTATCCCGATGCCTGGATCGAGGGGCAGGCCGATCACGTCGGCACGCCGCGCCGGTTCCGCCGCGACGCGGCGCTGGCGGGGGCCGATTTTGCGCTGTCACTGGAAACCCTGTGGGAGGAGCGTGAGGCGGCCGGCGTGCCCATGGCCTGGACATTGGGCAAATTCCATACTGAAACGGCCAGCCACGGACTGACCATCGTGCCTGGAGCGTTCCGGTTCTCGTTGGATGTGCGCGCCTATGAGGAGGCCGTGCTGGCCGATCTGGACCGGCGGGTGGACGCGATCATCGCCGGGATCGAGCAACGCCGCGGGGTAAAATTCCACCGCGGCATTAAGGCCGGTGCCAAAATCGGCCCGGTCGATCCACAGATCACCGCGGCGATGGCGGCGGGAGCGGCGAGCTTAGGCATCCCCGTGCTGCATCTCGGCAGCCCGGCCTCGCATGACGGCGCAGCCTTCGCCGCCGCGGGGGTGCCGATGGCGATGCTGTTCGTTCGCAACCAGAACGGCAGCCACAATCCGCGCGAGGCGATGGAGCTCGCCGATTTCATGCAAGCTTGCCAGGTGCTGACCTTATGGCTGGCAGAGAATCTGGGCTGAGCACGCCGATCGAGCACGGATCTGCTATTATGGCCGACGCAACAAGCATAAGGAACGCTTCATGTCCGACCTAACCGCCGCCGGCCGTTCGCACGGTTTGGGCTATACCCATGTGACCGGCAAATGGGGCTGGTTCGTCGCCCTGGGGGTTGGCCTGATCCTGGCCGGCTTAATCGCCTTCGCCGACGTCGTCGCTTTCACGCTGATCAGCGTCATCTTCATCGGCGCGGCCTTCCTGGTCGGTGGCGTGATGCAGGTGATCCATGCGTTTATGACCAAGGGCTGGAGCGCCTTCGCGCTGAACCTGCTGTGCGGTCTGCTGACCGTCGCCGGCGGAGTGCTGATCATGCTGGAGCCGGTGCAGGGATCCATTGTCATCACGCTGTTCCTGGCCGCCGCGCTAATCGTGGGCGGGATCATGCGCGTGGTGATCACGATGCGGCATCGGGAGGTGCAGTATTGGTGGCTGATGGCGATCGGCGGTTTGATCAGCGTTGGCCTAGGTGTGTTGGTGTATGTGACGCTTCCCTGGTCCGGCCTGACCTTGCTCGGCACGCTTGTGGGCATCGAGCTGGTGATCCAGGGCGTGACCTGGTTGCAATTCGGCCTGGCGCTGCGCCGGCACCGGCCGGCCTAAGGGTCGTCGGGCGACTATTTCGGTTCGGCCGCCGGCTCGGGCGCGTGGGCTTCTTCCAGCGGCTCGGGCCGCGGCACCCCGCCGCAGCCGACCAGGCCCAGATAGGGTTTCGGGTCCACCGGACGGCCGTTGATCCGCACCTCGAAATGCACATGCGCCCCGTGCGCGCGCCCGGTGGCGCCGACCGCGCCGATGATGCCGCCGGCGGCGATCGGCGTGCCGGAGCCGATACCAGGGGCGAACGCAGACATATGCGCATAGCGTGTAATCACGCCGTCAGCGTGCTCGATATCGACGATATTACCATAGGCGAAATACCAGCCGGCATAGATCACGGTGCCGCCGGCGGCGGCGCGGATCGGTGAACCCCACGCCGCCATCAGATCGATGCCGCTGTGGTAGGCGCTAAACCCGCGCGACACCTCGCGCAGCTCGGTCGGCGGCATCGCCAATGTGTCGCAGAAGGCGAAAGCCGGCGTGGCGTCAGGACTGGCGAAATCCCGACGATGCCGGGCCGAAGCGGTGCGAATGGAGCGATGCTTGGCCGAGACTGATGCATATTTGGGATAACGAGATGAGTCGCTTTCTTGCGACGCGGAGGATGCGAACGAGGGGTGACAGAGGGCGAAAAAAGCAACAGTCGGCAGAACGACAGATAATCGCATACAGGTCCGTACCACGGCATTTCCTAACAAGCCATCAACAATCGGACTCGTTCCGCCTGGCGATAGGCAGCGCCGCGTCGTGCTTTCGCTGACGCCGCGGGCGCTCTAGCCCGTCCTATTCACCGTTCTGTTGCTTTGAAAGTTTCCTGAGTTAATACCAACCGTCCTAGACATTGACCTCTGCCCACTCGCGGTTTCCGATTGAGCGGATGCGCTGGGGGTCCGCGATCAACCAGTTCCACGCGACTTT
>JAYTXR010000157.1:0-39254 GCA_043742865.1 Acetobacteraceae bacterium | reverse complement strand
GCGGCAACGACCTCAGCACCCCTCTGCCGCAATACGGCTTTCCCGGTCTGCAGCCGGGGGATCGCTGGTGCCTGTGCGCGCCCCGCTGGCAGGAAGCCTGGCGAGAAGGCGCCGCGCCGCAGGTGATGCTGCGGGCGACCGAAGCCTCAGCACTGGATTATTGCACCCTGGAAGACCTGAAGGCGCATGCGGCCGACATCGATTAGAGCAATATCGCTTGAGGTTACTTCAACCGAGCGATAAAATTGCTCGTCAAAACAAAGAGCTGGAGCATGATCGCTTCGCCTGCCTGAAGCTATCATGCTCTAGCTTCGCCCAAGTGGGAACGTCCTTTAGGACCAGCCCACCGATATGCCATCCTCCCCTCGCCGAATGGAAAAGCACTCCGCCATGGCCAACGCGATCCCGCCGACCGAACCCGTCGATCTCGACCCGCTGGATGCCTTCCTGAATTCCGACCGGGCGCCTGATGCCTGCATGGGCCTGTCGGACCTGGATGGTTTCCTGACCGGCCTCGCCATCGGTCCCGAACCGCTGGCGCCGAGCGAATGGCTGCCGGTGGTCTGGGGCGAGGGCGAGCCGCAATTCGAGACACTAGAAGAAGCCCAGGCCATCCTGGCCATCATGCTGGCGCGCTATAACGAAATCCTCGACAACCTCGATACCGACCCCGACAGCTTCGAACCGGTATTCTGGGCCGGCGAGGAGGAGGAGGTCATCGTGACCGACTGGGCCGCGGGGTTCCTGGAGGCCGTGAAACTTCGCCCGGAAGCGTGGGAAATCCTGACCGAGGACCCCGACGCAGGCAGCCTGTTCGCGGCGATCCTGCTGATCGGCTCCGATCTGGACGAGATGGCGGTCGAGGGCGGGGAATTATCGGCGGAGGAAATCGAGCAACTGCTCGAAGAAGGCCCCGACGTCATCCCCGAGGCGGTCATTGGCATCCACGCCTTCTGGGCCGACCGGCGTGCCAAGGCCGGCAAACCCGATGGGAACTCGCGGGCGGGGAAATCGGCCCAATCAAAAAAACCCGGCTCGAAAAACCGCAGCTGATCGTCTTGATATTGGAATACGCGCGGCCCGTCAGAATGCGGCGCGTCAGGCTCTGCGCGAGATCCGCCGTCGCAGCATTTCCACGACCCCCATCGTCCCAACCGCGACCAGCGCCAAGGTGCCGGCGGCCCACGGATCGCCGCCCAGCAGGCAGAATACCGCCAGCAGCCCGATCGCGATCGTGATGGCATAGCCGGTCTGACGAAGACCGTCCCTGGTTTCGATAGTACGCATAGACCGGGCCTCCTACGTCCCGAGCCGTTGTTGGTCCCGCAATCTGTCGCAACTCCGACCGGATGATGTCAGGACGAAGGCGGGCAAGCAGTCTATGAACAACCGGACGGGGAAGCGGATCACAGGACGGGCGCATCCGCGGTTCGGAACGTCACCACCAACACGTCCCGATGCGACGGCAGAGATGGATCCAGTGCCTCGATCGCAGTCACGCCGTGCTTCACCCGGTTGTCGTCGACCCAGGCAGCATCCATCGGATTGGTTAACGTGAAGCTGCCGAGCGGATTGCCCGGCAGATCGGCGATACGCGTCTCGCCGCTGGCCACGTTTTGCCGCCCAACCAGCAGCACCAGAACCCAGTCCACGCCGTCCCGGTGCATGCCCTCCGGCGTCGGCTGGCCGGGCTGTCCCGCCCTCGCCTCGATCCGGAACTGATGCACCTCCACATGCCAGATATTTTCCGGCGGGATGTTTGCCGGACTCAGCGCGTCGAACATATCCTGGCAACAGCGCAGGATCGCATGCAGCGCGCTGCCGGGGCCGTCCGGCGCGACGACCGGGGCGAACCAGCGCTGCACGCCGCCATTCAGCGTATTGTAGTCGCGGCTCTGATAATGCGGCTGCGCCGGCTGGCGACATATGCCGCGCGCGGAGGCCGAGAACACCGCATGGCGGCGTTTGCGGTAGCGCCCGCCATCGGCCATGTAGATATCGGGTCCCAGATCGTTCCAGCTTTGCGCGAACGCTTCCCAGCCCTGCAACCCGGCCTCGGCCAGCAACGGGCGCATGTCTGTCGCGTCCGCGCGGGCGAAGCCCAGCTTGCGCAGACCGTCTTGGATCGATTGAAACTGGTTCCCCAATGCTCCGGCAGCCAGGCCAGTCGTTACGGGGTGGGTCATAATATCCTATGGTCACGCACGGCCAGGACTGCCCGCGGACGCCAGCTTATCGGCGCCGCCCACCTGCGCGCCACGCTTTCTCCGTCGCCTCTGGTATGCGTCCGCGAAGATGGACGTCCATGACGGGGGGCCTCCTACTTTCCGGGATGCCGATGCTCCAGAAAGAACCGGACCATCTCGCGCGACGCATCGGGCCCGAGCGGATCGGTGTAGCTCCCCGCCTCGCTGCCGCCCGACCAGGCATGGCCGCTGCCTTGCACCACCCATTGTTCCAGAACGGTCTTTCCCGCCGCGTCCGCATGCCGGATCTGGCGATAGGCATGCCCGCCCGGCACGCGATCCTCCCGAACCGACACCGCCAGCTTCGCCCCGGAAAGCAGCTGCGCGATGACGGAATCGGCATTGCTGGGGTGAACGGTGCGGTCCTGGGTGCCGTGAAACACGATCGCCGGCAGGGGGCCTCCGGACGCGTCCGCCGGCCCGGCACCGCCATGCTTCATCGCCGCCAGCGCCGACGGCAGATCGCTCGCGGCACCGCAGGCCAGACCCGAGTGCACACCTATCGCGGCATACAGATCGGGATAGGCATCGCCCAGGATCGCGGCCGCAGCGCCTCCGGCGGACATGCCGGCGACATAAACGCGTTGGCGGTCGATCGCATATTCGTTCATCACCTGGCGCGTGATGCCGGCGATCATCGATGGCTCGCCGCTGTCACGACGCTGATCGCCGGCGCTGAACCAATTCCAGCATTTCGCCGGATTGGCGCTGGCGATCTGCGCGGGATAGACGACCAGGCAGGCTTGTTCCTCGGCCACCGCGTTCATCCGCGTTCCCGCCGCGAAATCGTCGGGCGACTGGGTGCAGCCGTGCAGCATCACGATCAGCGGCGAGCGCTGGCCATGATAGCTCGCCGGCACATACAGCTTAAAGGGCCGGCTGCCGGCCGCGTTGCTGAAACTCCCGGTCAGGAACCGGCCGGCCTCGCCGATCCGGCCATCGTGCTCAGAACGCGGGAAGCCTGCGTATCTCCCGGCCTTGCCGAACAGCCCGAGAAGCGTCTCGCCAAGTCCACCCAGGGTCGGGTTCGCCCTGCCCCCACCCACGGGCGGGCCGGACGTCTCGCCACTTAACATCCGCTGCAGCAGGGAAGTCGCCTCCCCCAGCCTGCCGGTCCGGGTCAGGCGCGTGGCCGTCAAAAAATCGGCCCTCGATGGAAAATTCATAGCAATCGACTCCTATATTGCCCCGCGGTGCTTCATCTACCTCGTGCGATCCGCGAGCGCGGCCTTGACTTCGGGACTCGCATGCAGCGCGCCGAGCACCGTGAGGGAAACAATGGTCGCCCGGGCCAGTTCGGGGGTGACGTCCCCGGCAATGGTGACAAGTCCCAGCACGCCGATCCGCAACCTCTCGCCGGCCCCGCGAACCGCCTCCAACTCCCCCCGGCTGTAATGCTTCAGCCCCAGATCCAACGCGTGGCGGGTGACCGATTTGCGGACGCTGTCGCCATGCCGTTCGATCTGATTGCGGATCGCGGTGCGAATGAAGTCCGTCCGGTTGGCATAGAAACCGTCCTGCACCAGCAGATCGACATGACCGAGATCCACGAACCCAAGATTGATCGTGATCTTTTCGCTGTCGGCCGCCTTCGGCCGCAACGGCTGCAGCGCTTCCGCCATCCCTTTACCATCCTTGCTCCATCCGAGGAGATGGATGTGAGGGTCGCCCAAGGGATTTCAAGAGCCCGGAAAGAACCGGTTGGGCGGGCGGCGCAGCCCCAAATTCTCCCGCAGCGTCTTGCCCTCGTATTCCCGGCGAAACAGCCCGCGACGCTGCAATTCCGGCACCACCAGATCGACGAAATCGTCCAGCCCGCCCGGCAGATACGGGAACATCACGTTGAACCCGTCCGAGCCCTCGGTCTCCAGCCATTCCTCCATCTGATCGGCGATCATCGCCGGCGTGCCCAGCATCGCCAGCCCGGCATAGCCGCCCAGCCGTTGCGCCAGTTGGCGCACGGTCAGGTTCTCCCGGCGGGCCAGCGCCACCGCCCGCTCCCGCCCACTCTGGCTGGCGTTGCTCTCGGGGATATCGGGCAGCATCCCGTCGGGGTCGAAGCCGGCGGCATCATGGCCGAGGGCGATCGACAGCGAGGCGATGGCGCTGTCGTAATGCACCAGGCTGTCGAGCAGGGCGCGCTTGCGCCGCGCCTCCTCCAGCGTGTCGCCGATCACCACGAACACGCCAGGCAGGATCTTCAGATCGTCGCGCGCGCGGCCCAGCTTTTCCATGCGCCCCTTCACATCGGCATAGAAACGCTGCCCGTCGGCCAGCGTGGGTTGGCTGGTGAACACCGCCTCCGCCGTTTCGGCGGCGATCTGGCGCCCGGCCTCGGACGACCCGGCCTGCACGATCACCGGCCAGCCCTGCACCGGGCGGGCGATGTTCAGCGGCCCGCGCACCGACAATTCCGCCCCGCGATGGTTCAGCACATGCAGCCGCTCGGGGTTGAAGAACACCCCGGCCTCGACATCGCGGATGAACGCGTCGTCCGCCCAGCTGTCCCACAGCCCCGTGACCACCGCGTAGAACTCGCGCGCCCGCTCATAGCGTTCGCCATGGGCCATGTGTTCGTCATGACCGAAATTGCGCGCCGCGTCGGGGTTGGAGGTCGTCACCAGGTTCCACCCGGCCCGCCCGCCGCTGATGTGATCCAGCGAGGCGAACCGGCGGGCGACGTGAAACGGCTCGTCATAGGTGGTCGAGGAGGTCGCGATCAGCCCCAAATGCCCGGTCACCGCCGCCAGCGCGGCCAGCAGGGTCATCGGCTCGAACGAGGTCGCCGTGGCGCTGCGTTGCAGCGCCTCCATCGGCATGTTCAGCACCGCCAGGTGATCGGCCAGGAACAGCGCGTCGAACCGGCCGCGTTCCAGCGTTTTGGCAAAGCGCCGGTAATGCGCGAAATTGAAATTGGCGTCGGGGAACGCGCCGGGATAGCGCCAGGCGCCGGTGTGGATGCTAACCGGGCGCATGAAGGCGCCGAGCCGCAATTGCCGAGAGCGTTGCATTGATTGTCCCTTTTCCACACCTGCCGCCTGCCGCGCGGAGAGGTTAGCCGCCATCCGCAGGAACGCCGAAAGCCTGTCCATGGCGATAGCCGTACTCCAATCTTTAGAAATAACGATCCTCTATCATTACGGCCGAACGCATAATAAATATTTTTATTTTTCAAAAATTTAGCACGCAAACATACAAGCCGCCTCCTGAACTTAGACAATGGATTATGCGGATTTATCGCCTTGACAGCCGTTCTTGATTTGCTTACTCACCAGTCAAGAAATAAATAAAAAAATTCGAAGGTAATAAATGACCGCTATACCGAAAAATCATGCTTTGGCTCATCCAATTTATGCCAAATCATTGGCGATTTTGGTCGTCGGTGCGGCATGGGTACCTATTATTGCGCCGGCGCGGGCCTTCACCGTGAACGCCGTCTTCGACAGCAGCGTCACCAGCGCGGCCAACGCTACAACGATCGAGGCGGCCTTCAACACCGCCGCCGCGGTCTATACCCGTGCCTTCGGCAACCCGGTCACGGTCAATATCCAAATCGGCTGGGGCGAGGTCGGCGGCACCCCCCTACCCAGCAATTTTGCCGCCGCCAGCCAGGTTTCGCTGGCCGGATTCTGGACCTATGCGCAAATTCGCGGCTACCTCGCGCCCCATGTCAGCCTGCCGGCAACGCAGACCGGTCCACGGTATGTCGCGATGGCGCGCGCCGAAGCGAAGGCGTTGGGGTTGGCCGCCGCCCAATCCACCCTCAACGATGGGTCGGTCGGCTTCAACAGTTCGCTGAACTATTCTTTCACCCAGGGTGGCAGCGGCTACGACTTCGTCGGTCTGGCCGAACATGAGATCGCCGAGGTGCTGGGGCGGAATAGCTCGATTAATCCGGCTGGCGGGAATTCCTTCTACCAGAATGCGGTTGATCTTTTCCGCTACAGCGCGCCCGGAAAGCAGGATTATTCCGCGACCGATGCGACGTATTTCTCGCTTGACGGGGGCGTGACGAATTTGGGTTGGTGGGATTATGCCGCCGATGGCGGGGATCGGTCCGACTGGCTCACCGGCAGCTATTCTGGCAGCTATCCGGGCGATGTGCAGAACGCTTATCTGTATCCGGGGGCAACGTCGATCGCGCCCGCGGATATTGCCCTGCTCGGCGCCCTCGGCTGGGCGGGAACGGTCAACCGTCCGCTGGTCATCTTCGGGAAAGCCGTTGGCACCACCAGCGGTGGCTCAGCACTTCCCCTCGCCTCCGACGATATCGACGCGGTTTTGCTCCCCGAACCGCCCGCGACGATGTTCCTGGGCGTTGGGTTGACCGGGCTCGCCTGGGTCCGTCGCCGCCGCGTCAATGCCTAAATCCCGGTCTGTCAGCCGGGTCGCATGGCTGGAGCAGGTTCATAAACGATGAACCTGCTCGATTTTTAGGGCCGGCAGCGGCTCACGCCACCAGACTTAAGCCACCACACTCGAGCCACCACACTCAAACCACCACACTCAAGCCACCAGACCGGTCCACGCTCCCCGCCCGGCCGGAAATGGGCGCGTCGGCTCCGCCACCCCGCCGTCCAGCGCGTCCAGCATGGCGGTCACGTCCGAACCGCTGGCCAGCAGTTCGTCGCACTCGTCGCAGAGCCGGAAGCCATCCTCGTCCTGCACCAGCTTCATCCGCTGCCAGGGCCTTGTCGGCTCCAGCCGCTCGAACAAAATCACGCTCCCCGCCGGGCCGGTGCCCACCTGCCCGGTGCCCACCGGCAAGAAGCGCAATCCCCGCCCGCGGCACCATCGCGCGAGCGTCCGGAGTTCTGTGGTGTCAAGCATTTGGGTCTCTCCCGATCTGCGGGCCATCTGCCCGAGTCGCCCTGCCTTCTAGCAAGTTTGCCGATCGATTCGGGTTAACATGGCTCAGATTTCAGCCGAAGAACCCTGCCTATCTATCTGATTAAAAACCGACTCGGTCAGTCGGACCGCTTTACCGGCCTGCAGGCCTGCTCCAGCCACGCCTGGGCTTTGGCCTCCAGCTTCGGCCCCATCTCCGTCAGTACCTGGGCGTGATAGGCGTCGAGCCAGGCGATTTCCTCATCCTGCAGAAATTCGACCGCCAGCAGCTGGCGGTCGAACGGCGCGAAGGTCAGCGTCTCGAAGCGCAGGAACGGTTTTGCCGCATCCGCCAATTCCGCCGGCTGCACCAGCAGCAGGTTCTCCAGTCGGATGCCGTACTGGCCCGGCAGATAATAGCCCGGTTCGTTGGACAGGATCATGCCCGCCGCCAGCGGCACCGGCCGCGCGGCGCGCGACAGGCTCACCGGCCCCTCATGCACCGACAAATAGCTGCCGACGCCATGCCCGGTGCCATGGTCGTAATCCAGTCCCACCCGCCACAACGCGCTGCGCGCGAAGGCATCCAGATGCGCCCCCGCGACGCCATGCGGAAACACCATGGACGCGATGGCGATATGGCCTTTCAGCACCAGGGTGAAACGCTGGCGCAGTTGCGCCGGCGCCGGCCCCGGCCCGGTCCATATCGTGCGGGTGATATCGGTCGTGCCGTCCGGATACTGGGCACCGCTATCGATCAGATACACCTCATTCGGGCCGATCCGCCGGTCGGTCTCCGGGCTGACCCGGTAATGGATGATCGCGCCATGCTCGCCGGCGCCGGAGATTGCCGGAAAGCTCTCGCCGCGAAACCCCGCCCCCTCCCCGCGCAGCGCCAGCAGCTTTGCCGCGGCGGAGATTTCGGTCAGTTCCCCGGTGCTGGCCCGCTCGGCCAGAAAATGCAGGAACCGGCACATCGCCACCCCGTCGCGACGCTGCGCGTGACGCGCGCCCTGGCGTTCGACCGGGTTCTTGCAGGCTTTCGGCAGCAGGCACGGATCGGCCGCATTCGCCACCCGCGCGCCGGCCGCGCGCAGGGTCTGCGCGAACCATACCGGCGACCCGGCGCCATCGACGCGCACGGTTTTATCCGCCAGCCGCGCCAGTGCCGGCGCCAGCGCATCCGGCCCGGCCACCGTCACGCCATTGCCCAGCCAGTCCCGCGTTGAGGGCGCCAGTTTCGCCGGGTCCATGAACAGCTCCACCCGCGCATCCGCATGCAGCAGCGCGAAGCCCAGCGCGAACGGCGTGAACGCCACATCCGCGCCGCGGATGTTCAGCAGCCAGGCGATCGAGGCCGGATCGGTGATCACCGCGGCGTCCTGTTTGGCCGCAAGCAGCACGGCGGCGACATCCTGGCATTTGTCCGCCGCAGCCCGCCCGGCGAATTCCAGCGGATGCGGAATTGCCGGAGACGACGGCGGCGCCGGCCGGTCCGCCCAGATTGCATCGATCGGGTTGTGCGCCGCCGGGCGCATCGTCAGCGCCGCCTCGGTGTAGCGCGCCAGCGCCTCCTCGCCGATCAGCCGCGGGTCATAGCCGATGGCGGCGCCCGCCGGCACATGCTGGGCCAGCCAGTCGGGCGGCGGAGCCTCAAGGATGTGCTGGCGCTCCCATAATTGCGCGTCGGTCTGCTGTTCGAGCTGCAGCCCATAGCGCCCGTCGGTGAACACCGCGGCGCGATCCATCAGCACCGCAGCCAATCCGGCGCTGCCGGTGAAACCGGTCAGCCAGGCCAGCCGCTCTGCGGCTTCCGGCACATATTCGCCCAGATGCTCGTCGGCCCGCGGGACGATGAACCCAGCCAGACCCTGACGCGCCAGCTCGGCTCGGAGTTCGGTCAGTCTGGCAGCGATTGTCGCGGTCATTCAGGAGTTCCCTTTGGCTGAGCAGCCAAGCGTTTTACTCAAGGCTTCCTGCCCAAGCATGTTGAAATCACATATCAGGAGGAGCAAATTCTCGCTTTTCCCGACGCCAACCAAAGCCCATGTTGCATGAGAGCAACGCCTGGGAGCGCCCCGCCACGACGACGCCGCGCGAGACCCGGATTTGCCCAGAACGGAACCAGGACCATGAATATCCCCCGCATGAATGCCGAATTCAATATCGCCCTCCCATCCGCCATGGAAGGCTACCGCAACGCCGCCGAGGCCCGCCAGGCCGTTAATCTCGCCCTCGCCCGCCGTCTGGGCGATGCGCTGGCCCGTGGCGTCGCCTGGTTTCGCCGCGGTTCGGTGCTGGCCGAGCTCAATCGGCTGAACGACCGCGAATTGGCCGATATCGGCCTGTCGTCCAGCAATTTCTCCCAGGTCTTCGATGAGAAATTCGCCCGCGAGCACGCCCGCCGCGGTTATTAGCGAACGCTTTCGGGGACGGGCTCGGGGGACCTCCCCGGCTCGTCCCTGGATTTCATCGACGAAGCACTGGGCTTCATCGACGAAGCACTGGGCTTCATCGCCGAAGCACCAGCGTCGTCCAGTTGCCTTCGTACAGCTCGATTTCGAGCCGCATTCCCCGCCGACGATGGGCGGCTAGCACCAGTTTCGCCTGGCTGTTCAACAGCCCGGCCAGGATCGCGGTGCCTCCCGGCGACAGCCTCGCTGCCAGATGGCGCGCCATCTGGCAGAGCGGACGGGCCAGGATGTTGGCGAACACCAGATCATACGGCGCTCCGGCGCGCACCACCGGATGGCGCCAGCCATCGGCCAGCCGCGCCGTCACCCGCGCGCCCAATCCGTTGGCGCCCAATCCATTGGCGCGGGCGTTGCGCGCCGTCACCCGCACCGACCACGGCTCGATATCGGTCGCCAGCACCGGCCGATGGAGCAATTTTGCCGCCGCCATCGCCAGAATGCCGGAGCCGGTGCCCAAATCCAGGATTTTGCGCGGTTGGCGGTGGGCGACCAGTTCCAGCGCCCGCAGGCAGCCGCGGGTGGAGCCATGCTCGCCCGATCCAAAGGCAACCCCAGCATCCAGGGTCAGCGTGATCCGTCCTGGCGTGCCGGGCCCGCGCAAATGCGTGCCGCGGACCGCGAAGCGCTTTCCCACCTGCTGTTCGGGAAAGGAGTCGTAGGTTCTCGCCAGCCAGCCTTCCGCCGCCGTGGCGCGGCGCTGCAACTTCACGGTCACCCCGGTCATCAGCTCCGCCAGCGCCAGCCCGCCCACCAGTTCCGCCTCGTTGGCGCCGACCGGCTTCACCCCCTCCAGGCGCCAGATCCGGGTCGCCTCGTCGAGGAAGAAGCCGACCGTGCTGCACGCCGACAGCAAAGCGGACTCGAATGCTTCCAGCGCCGTCTCCGGCACATCGACGAACACCGTCTCCAGGGCGGCTATATTCTGTCTCATGCCTTCTCCACGAAGCGGTCCAGCACCCGTTTGTCGCCTGATTTCTCGAAGGCGATATCCAGCTTGTCGTCCTCCGCCCGGGTGACGGTGCCGTAGCCGAATTTCTGATGGAACACCCGCTGTCCCACGCCGATCGCCTCCGACCTGGCCGGGCGCGAGGGCTGGTCCCAGGCTTCGATCACGCGGGGTTTGCGCGCCGCCATCGGAAAGGCCGAAAAACTGGTTGGGGCGGCGAGGCGCGCATCGCGCGCCAGCGCGGCGGACCCCGAACGCTGGACCAGCTCGTCGGGCAATTCGTCGATGAACCGGCTGGGAATGCTACTCTGCCAATTGGCGTAGATGCGCCGGTTGGCGGCGTGGCTGACGATCGCCAGCTGGCGGGCGCGGGTGATGCCGACATAGGCCAGCCGCCGCTCCTCCTCCAATCCCTTGTTGCCCTGCTCGTCCATGGCGCGCTGGTTGGGGAACACGCCTTCCTCCCATCCTGGCAGGAACACGGTGTCGAATTCCAATCCCTTGGCGCCGTGCAGGGTCATCAGACTGACTTTTTCCGCCTCGGCGTTCTCCTCGTTCTCCATCACCAGCGAGACGTGATCGAGGAATCCCTCCAGGGTTTCGAAATCCGCCAGCGCGCGCACCAGCTCCTTGAGGTTCTCCAGCCGTCCCGGCGCCTCCGGCGATTTGTCCTGCTGCCACATGTCGGTATAGCCGGACTCGTCCAGCAGGATCGCCAGCGTCACCACATGACCCTCGCTCGACAGCATCGCCCGCCAGCGGGAAAACCCCTGGAACAACGCGGCCATCGCCTCGCGCGCGCGCCCGCGCAGCGCCCCGGAGGCGATCAGCTGCTCGGTGGCGGCATACAGGGAAATCCCCTGCGCCCGCGCCGCTTCGTGCATGCTGCGCAACGCCTGTTCGCCGATGCCGCGTCGCGGCAGGTTGACGATCCGTTCGAACGCCAGGTCATCGGACGGCCCGCGTAGAACCCGCATATAGGCCACGGCGTCGCGGATTTCCGCGCGTTCGTAGAAGCGCAGCCCGCCGACCACGCGATAGGGCACACCCAGCACGATCAGCCGCTCCTCGAACGCGCGGGTTTGAAACCCCGCGCGCACCAGCACCGCGATCTCGGCCAGCGAATGCCCGTCGCGGCGCTGGGTCTCGATTCGGTCGCCGACCATGCGGGCCTCCTCGTCGGAATCCCACAGGCTGACGATGGCGATGTTCTCGCCCTCGGCATTGTCGCGGCCGGGCCGCAGCGTCTTGCCCAGCCTTCCCTCGTTATGCGCGATCAGCGCCGAGGCGGCGGCCAGGATCGGCGCGGTGGAGCGGTAATTCGCCTCCAGACGGACGATTTTGGCGCCCTCGAAATCGCGTTCGAACCGCAGGATGTTCTCCACCTCGGCGCCGCGCCAGGAATAGATCGACTGGTCGTCGTCGCCGACGCAGCAGATGTTCCTGTGCTGCTGCGCCAGCAGCCGCAGCCACAGATACTGCACCACGTTGGTGTCCTGGTACTCGTCCACCAGGATGTAGCGGAACAGGCGGTGATATTGCGCCAGCACGTCCGGATGGCCGCGCAGGATCTCCGTCATGTGCAGCAGCAGGTCGCCGAAATCGGCCGCGTTCACGGCCGCGAGCCGCGCCTGGTAATCGCCGTACAGCTCGCGGGCGCGATTGGCGGCGAAATCGCTGTCCTGTTCGGGGGGGATCCGCGCCGGGGTCAGGCCGCGGTCCTTCCAGCGCTGGATAATCCCCATCAGCGCCGGCGGCGCCCAGCGTTTGGTGTCGATCCGCTTGGCTTCCATCACCTGCTTCAGCAGACGCAACTGGTCGTCGGTGTCCAAAATGGTGAAATTTGGCTGCAACCCGACCAGATCGGCGTGCCGGCGCAGCATCCGCGCGCAGAGCGCATGAAACGTGCCGAGCCAGAGCCCCTCGGCCGGGCGGCCGAGAATGGCGCCGACCCGCTCGCGCATCTCCCGTGCCGCCTTGTTGGTGAAGGTGACCGCCAGGACCTGGTTCGGGAAGGCGCGGTTCGTCAGCAGGATATGGGCGAAACGCGTGGTCAGCACCCGGGTCTTGCCGGTGCCCGCACCCGCGAGCACCAGCAACGGCCCATCAACGGTTTCCACCGCCGCGCGCTGCTCGGGGTTCAGCCGGCTTAGGTAATCGGCCATGGCAAAACCGGACCGCCTGCGTTCAAGCGGCCGTACTGGCCGCTTTATTGGCCGCCTTACTGGCCGCGGCAGCGGCGATGGGGACCGGGCGCACACCCAGGATATGCGCGATCGCATAGGTCAGGTCCGGCCGGTTCAGCGTGTAGAAATGGAACTCGTCCACCCCATTCGCCTGTAACAGCCGCACCTGCTCGGCCGCCACCACGGCCGCCACCATGCGCCTGGTTTCCAGATCGTCCTCGGTGCCCTCAAACAGATGCGCCATCCAGTCCGGCACCGAGGCGCCGCACATCGCCGAGAACTTCGCCGCCTGGGCGAAATTGGACACCGGCATGATCCCCGGCACGATCGGCGCGGTGATCCCCGCGGCCAGACAGCAATCCAGGAAGCGCAGATATACCGGGGCGTCGAAGAAATACTGGGTGATCGCGCGATCCGCGCCGGCATCGAGCTTGCGCTTGAGGTTGTCCATATCCGCCGCCGGGCTGACCGCCGTCGGATGGGTTTCCGGATAGGCCCCGACCGAGATCTCGAAATCGCCGATCCGCTTCAACCCCGCCACCAGATCGGCGGCATAGGCGTAGCCCTGCGGATGCGGCACATAATCGGTGCCGGGCGGGGCATCGCCACGCAACGCCACGATGTGGCGGATGCCGGCGTCCCAATACTGCCGCGCCACGTCGTCCACCTCGCCCCGGCTGGCGCCGACGCAAGTCAGATGTGCTGCCGGGGTCAGGCTGGTCTCGGCCACGATCCGGGTGACGGTCGCATGGGTGCGCGCCTGGGTGGTGCCGCCGGCGCCGTAGGTTACCGACACGAAATGCGGTGCAAGCGGCTCCAACCGGCGGATCGCGGTCCAGAGCTGCTGTTCCAGCGCCTCGGTCCGCGGAGGAAAGAACTCGAATGACAGCAGCGGCGGCTTTTGGCTCGTGGCTCGTGCCGGCAAAGCGGGAAAGCGCGGTCCGGTCAGCCAGCGCTCCAGGGTCGGGCGGATCGGCAGGTTCTGGCTCATGCGGCCATGTCGCATCGTCGGATCGTCTTTGCAAGCGTTGCAACCACGATGCCATTCCTGCGTTGTGTCCATGCGGCAGCCTGTTAGAAACGTCTTGGACATCGCGGTGGCGCATCCTTGCGCCTTGTGACGCGCCGCGCCAATTAAGCGATGGATTTTATGGTGGTGTGTGCCCGCCGGACGCTTGCCCGCAAACTGCCCTGGGTGTTAACCCCGCCGCCGTCAAAGGAACGCCATGAGCGCCGACCGAGTTTCCCGCTTCAGCCTCGCTACCTTGTGCGTCCCGTGTCTGCTCGCCGGATCCCTGCTGGCGGGCTCCCTCCTCGGCGGTTGCGCGAGCCCGCCGCCGGCCGACGACGCCGACGCGGTGGCAGAATTCAAGGAAGTCGACGATCCGCTGGAGCCGACGAACCGGGTTTTCTATGCCATCAATGAAGGGCTCGATACCTATGCGCTTCGTCCGGTCGCCCAGGCCTATCGCTACGCGGTCCCGCAACCGGTGCGCAACGGCGTGCACAATGTTCTGAGCAATCTCGGCAGCCCGGTGCTGCTCACCGCCGAAATGCTGCAGGGCAAACCGCGCCGCGCCGGTGACGCGACCATGCGCTTCCTGATAAATTCCACGGTCGGACTGGGCGGTATTTTCGAGGTCGCGGATGGCTGGGGCTATCCAATCCACGACAATGATTCTGGCATCACCCTTGCCAGCCGCGGCGTTCCGGATGGGCCGTTCCTGTTCCTGCCCATCCTCGGCCCCAGCAGCCCGCGCGACGCCGCCGGCTTCGGCGCCGACATCGCGGTCGACCCCTTCACCTGGGTCGGCGCCGGGGCGGCGGTTTCCGCCCTTGGCTATACCAGGTTCGGCGCCTCCGCGGTCGATGCGCGCGAGCGGGTTCTCGATCCGGTCGATCAGATCAAGAAGACCGCGCTCGATCCCTACGCGACGTTCCGCAGCCTGTACCGTCAGCACCGGAAGGCGGAGATACAGGCGGTGCGGGATGACAACGGCGCCACCATCCCGGTATGGTTCCCGCAGCGGTCTGCTCCGGATTCCCCCCCAGCGGCCAAGACCGATCGTTGAACCGAGTTAGGCACCCATGCAAACACCAGCAAGCCTGAACCGTCGCCTGTTTCTCGGTCTGGCGGGCGGCGGTTTCGCGTTCGCCGCGTTCTGCCGCCCCTGCGACGTGCACGCCCAGCCCGCGCCCGCCAGCGCCACCGCGTTCGTGAAATCTGCCGGCGACCGCCTGGTCGCCGTCATCAACGGGCCCGGCTCGCTACAGCACAGGCAGTCCCAACTCGTTCAGATCATCGAAATCGCGGTGGACGTGGACGCGGTGGCAAAATTCTGTCTCGGCCGTTTCTGGCGCACCGCCACGGCGGAACAGCAAAAACAATACACGGCGCTGTTCCATAACGTCCTGATCAACAACATCACCAGCAAGCTCGGTGAGTACCAGGGCGTCAGCCTCACCGTGTTACAGTCCCAGGCCCGGGAAGACACCGTCCTGGTGACCTCCCTGGTCGAGCGCCCCAACAATCCGCCGACCAAGGTGGAATGGGTCGTCAGCGAAGAATCCGGCGCGCCCAGGGTCGTCGACGTAATCGCCGAGGGCACCTCGCTGCGACTGACCCAGCGCAGCGACTACGCTGCCTATCTGTCGCGCAACAGCAACAACATCCAGGCCCTCATCGACGCCATGCGCCAACAGCTCGCCGCCAACGGTTAATACCTGGGCAAGGTTGGCCGGCAGCTTTCGTAGATCAACATTTCATGCCCATTTTGGGTGAACGAGCCGCATTCCCTCATCCCGATCCCGCCAAGCACAATGCGGGAGGCGAAATTGCTCTGCCGCGCCACCGCGATGATCCGCTCCAGCCCGGCTTCGTCATGCCCGAACCGAAGCACCGCTCCCGCCGCCTCGCGCGCCAGGCCGCGGCCCTGAGCCTCCGCCCGCAGGGCGAAGCGGAGCGCGATGCCCCGCCGATCCGGGCGGTCCATCAGCCCGGCCATTCCGATGAACGAGCCGGTCCCCGCATCGCGCAGGCTCCACATGCCGAAACCCCGCCGGGCCCAGAACGCCATGTCCTCGGCCAGCTCCTCGGCTGCGCGCGTGGGGGTGCGAACCCCGCCCAGAATCATCGCGAACACGCGGGGATCGGCCTTGATCGCCTGAATATCCACCCGATCGACCCAGCCGACCGGACGCAGCACCAGCCGCGCGGTGCGCAATTCCCACGCCGGGTTCACGCTGGCCGGCCGGCCTGCGTCCTAGACTAGCGGGCCAGCGGTCGGTACTTGATCCGGTGCGGCTCGGTCGCGTCCGCCCCGAGCCGGCGCCGCTTGTCCTCCTCATAGGCCTGGAAGTTGCCCTCGAACCACTCGACATGGCTGTCGCCCTCGAAGGCCAGGATATGCGTCGCCAGCCGGTCCAGGAACCAGCGGTCATGGCTGATCACCACCACGCAGCCGGCGAACTCGGCCAGCGCGTCTTCCAACGCGCGCAGCGTATCCACATCCAGATCGTTGGTCGGCTCATCGAGCAGCAGCACGTTGTGATCGACCTTCAGCATCTTCGCGAGATGCACCCGGTTGCGCTCCCCGCCCGACAGGATGCCGACCTTCTTCTGCTGGTCCGAGCCCTTGAAGTTAAACGCCCCGACATAGGCCCGCGACGGCACCGCGCGCTTGCCCAGATAGATCATGTCGGTACCGCCGCTGATCTCCTCCCAGACGCTCTTGTTGGGATCGAGGCTGTCGCGGGATTGATCGACATAGCCGAGCTTGACCGTTTCACCGACCCGCAATGTGCCGCCATCGGGAGTTTCCTGGCCGGTGATCATGCGAAACAGCGTGGTCTTGCCGGCGCCGTTGGGGCCGATCACGCCGACGATGCCGCCAGGCGGCAGCTTGAAGTTCAGCTGATCGATCAGCAGCGTGTCGCCGTAGCCCTTGTTCAGGTTCTCCGCCTCGATCACCACGCCCCCGAGGCGCGGGCCAGGGGTGATAATGATGTCGGCGGTGCCGCCGGCCAATTCCTGCGATTTCTGCAGCATCTCCTCGTAGCGCTGGATGCGCGCGCGGCTTTTGGTCTGCCGCGCCCGGGCCGAGGAGGCGATCCACTCGCTTTCCGCGGCGAGCGCCCGCTGGCGGGAGCTTTCCTCCTTCTCCTCCTGCTGCAGGCGCTTGCGCTTCTGCTGCAGCCAGGACGAGTAATTGCCCTCGAACGGGAAGCCGCGGCCGCGCTCGATCTCCAGGATCCAGTTGGTCACGTTGTCGAGGAAGTAGCGATCATGGGTGATGATCATCACCGTGCCGGTGAAATCGCGCAGCGTGCGCTCCAGCCAGGCCACGCTTTCGGCGTCCAGATGGTTGGTCGGCTCGTCCAGCAGCAGCAAATCGGGCTTTTCCAGCAGCAGCCGGCACAGCGCCACCCGGCGCCGCTCGCCGCCCGACAGCGTGGTGACATCGCTCTCCGCGGGCGGGCAGCGCAGCGCGTCGAGGGCGATATTCACCCGCCGGTCGAGCTCCCAGCCATCCTCGGCATCGATCTTTTCCTGCAATGTGGCCTGCTCGGCGAGCAAGGCGTCCATCTTGGCGTCGTCCATCGGCTCGGCGAATTCCATGGAGATCGCGTTGAAACGGTCGATGGTCGCCTTCAGGGCGGCGAATGCCAGCTCGACGTTCTCGCCGACGGTCCTGGTGGGATCCAGATGCGGCTCCTGCTCCAGATAGCCGATCCGCACGCCCTCGGCCGCCCAGGCCTCGCCGCCATATTCGGTCTCGATGCCGGCCATGATCTTCAGCAGCGTGGATTTGCCGGCGCCGTTTACCCCGAGCACGCCGATCTTCACCCCCGGCAGGAACGACAGCGTGATGCCCTTGAACACCTCCCGCCCGCCGGGGAAGGCTTTGGTCAGATCCTTGATCACATAGACATACTGATAGCTGGCCATGGGCCGCGCGCTCCTGAAGCGAATTTGCGCATGTTCTAGGGGCGCGCCGTCCCGGCGGCAACCAAGGCCGGCGGCGGTCAGGCTTCCAGAGCGCCCTTCGCCGGGGCACCGAGCCGCCGGCCGGGAGGTCTGTCGTTCATCCGCAAGACCCGAACCTGTTCTTGCAGAATGCCGAGTTGCCGGGAGACGCACGCACAAATGCAAAATCCGATGCGCCCGGCAGGACTCGAACCTGCAACCGAGCGGTTATGAGCCGCCAGCTCTAACCAATTGAGCTACAGGCGCGCCGGATCGCGCGATAGGACATAAGATGGTGCTATCGCGCAAGCGGTGCGATAAGTCGCGGCGCAAATCCCCGCCCATGCCGCTTGCAGGAGCCAACCCCATGCGCATCGACGCCATCGCCATCGGCAAGAACCCGCCCGAGGATGTCAACGTCATCATCGAGGTGGAGATCGGTGGCGAGCCGATCAAATACGAGATGGACAAGGAGGCCGGCACCCTGTTCGTCGACCGCTTCCTGCACACGCCGATGCGCTATCCCGGCAATTACGGCTTCGTTCCCCATACGCTGTCCGACGACGGCGATCCGATCGACGTGCTGGTGGCCAATACCCGCCCGATCGTGCCGGGCGCGGTCATCAATGTCCGCCCGGTCGGGGTGCTGAAGATGGAGGATGAAAGTGGCGGCGACGAGAAAATCATCGCCGTCCCGTCGCCAAAGCTTACCCAGCGCTACCTGAACGTCCACAACTACTCCGACCTGCCGGAGATCACGCTGGAGCAAATCCAGCATTTCTTCGAGCATTACAAGGATCTGGAGCCCGGCAAATGGGTCAAGATCCTTGGCTGGGGCGATGCAACCGAAGCCAAACAGCTGATCCTGGACGCCATCGCGCGGGAGAAGCGTGTCCACGGCGCCGGCTGACCGCCGGCAACCGCCGGCCCTGGGATTTCCGGCAACCGCCGGCCCTGCGAGTGCCGGGCGGCTGACCCCCCGCTTGACCCACACGCCCCGTCATCTAAAAGCCGCAGGAAGTAAAGTCCGAGCCGCGTCCCCGTGGCGCGGCTAAAACATGGCAGCAATCCCTGCCGCGCTGCCCATCGAGCCATGAGGAAACGCCAATGCAATCCGCCTATATCCTGATCATCGTCTGCGGTGTGCTGGCGCTGCTCTACGGCATGGTCACCGCGCGCCAGGTCCTGGCGGCGGATGCCGGCAATGCGCGCATGCAGGAAATCGCCGCCGCGGTGCAGGAAGGTGCCGCCGCCTATCTGAACCGCCAATACACCACCATCGGGATCGTCGGTCTGATTATCCTGGCCATTCTCTGGCTAACCCTGGGTCTGCAGGTGGCGGTTGGCTTCCTGATCGGCGCGGTGCTGTCCTCGCTAGCGGGCTATGTCGGCATGAATGTCTCGGTGCGCGCCAATGTCCGCACCGCCCAGGCCTCCCGCCGCGGCCTGGCCGCCGGCCTCGACATCGCCTTCAAGGCCGGCGCCATCACCGGCATGCTGGTGGTCGGGCTCGGTCTGCTCGGCGTCGGCATCTATTACATGGTGCTGCGCGGCCGGATGGTCGACAATGACATCCGCCCGGTGCTGGAAGCGCTGGTCGGCCTGTCGTTCGGCGCCTCGTTGATCTCGATCTTCGCCCGGCTCGGCGGCGGTATCTTCACCAAGGGCGCCGATGTCGGCGCCGACCTGGTCGGCAAGGTCGAGGCCGGCATCCCCGAGGACGACCCCCGCAACCCCGCCGTGATCGCCGATAATGTGGGCGACAATGTCGGCGATTGCGCCGGCATGGCCGCCGATCTGTTCGAGACCTATGCCGTGACCATCGTCGCGACCATGCTGCTGGCCGCCATCTTCTTCAAACCCGAAGTGCGCGACACCCTGCTGCTGCTGCCGCTCGGTATCGGCGCGGTCTGCATCCTGACCTCGATCGTCGGCACGTATTTCGTCAAACTCGGCGCCGACAACAACATCATGTGGGCGCTGTACAAGGGTCTGATCGTCACCGGCGTGCTGTCGGTCGCCGCAGTCGCGGTCATCATCGGCTGGTTCACCGGCTTCTCCACCCCGCTGCCGCTGATCGCCGGCGGTTCGGTGAACGGCATGGATTTGTTCCTCTGCTGCCTGGCCGGCCTGGCGGTGACCGGGTTCATCGTGGTCATCACCGAATACTACACCTCCACCGCCTACCGCCCGGTCCGCAGCATCGCCCAGAGCTCCACCACCGGTCACGGCACCAACGTGATCCAGGGCCTGGCGATGTCGATGGAAGCCACCGCGCTGCCGGTGCTGGTCATCTGCGTCGGCATCATCTTCTCGTTCATGGTCGCCGGGCTGTTCGGCATCGCCGTGGCGGCCACCACAATGCTGGCCCTGGCCGGCATGATCGTGGCGCTGGATGCCTACGGCCCGGTCACCGATAACGCCGGCGGCATCGCCGAGATGGCGGATTTGCCGAAGGAAGTGCGCGTGACCACCGATGCGCTGGATGCGGTCGGCAACACCACCAAGGCGGTGACCAAGGGCTATGCCATCGGCTCGGCCGGCCTCGCCTCGCTGGTGCTGTTCGCCGCCTACACCCAGGATCTTAAATTCTACTTCCCGAAACTGGACGTGCAATTCTCCCTGCAGGACCCGTTCGTGGTGGTCGGATTGTTCCTCGGCGGCCTGCTGCCTTACCTGTTCGGCGCCATGGGCATGATCGCGGTCGGCCGCGCCGCCGGTGCGGTAGTGGTCGAGGTTCGCCGCCAGTTCGCGGCCATGCCCGGCATCATGCTCGGCACCCAGAAACCGGAATATGGCGTCGCGGTGGACATGCTGACCAAGGCCGCGATCAAGGAGATGATCATCCCCTCGCTGCTGCCGGTGCTGGCGCCGATCGTGTTGTGGGTGGTCATCGACGCCATCGCCGGCAAGACCGCCGCCTTCGCCTCGCTTGGCGCCATGCTGCTCGGCGTGATTGTGACCGGCCTGTTCGTCGCGATCTCGATGACCTCGGGCGGCGGCGCCTGGGACAATGCGAAGAAATACATCGAGGAAGGCCATCACGGCGGCAAGGGCTCAGACGCCCACAAGGCCGCGGTGACCGGCGATACCGTCGGCGATCCGTATAAGGACACCGCCGGGCCGGCGGTGAACCCGATGATCAAGATCACCAACATCGTGGCATTGCTGCTGCTGGCGATCCTGGCCGGCTGGTTGAAGTAGACGATGGTTGGGGAGGACCTGAAAATGCGGCTCGAGGGAAAAGTGGCCATCATCACCGGTGCTGCGTCCGGCATGGGGGCAGCGACGGCGCGGCGTTTCGGGCGGGAAGGCGCGAAGGTGGTCATCGCCGATATGCTGGAAGACGAGGGCCGCGCCGTGGCGCTGCAGATCGTCACCGCCAACGGGGCGGCGGAGTTCCTGCGGCTCGACGTGACCGATGAGGCGAACTGGAAAGCCGTGGTGGACGCCACGGTGGCCAAATTCGGCCGGCTAGACATTCTCGTGAACAACGCCGGCATTAGCGGCAGCGCGGTGGACGACGTGCTGGACACCGCGATGTGGGACCGGCTGATGCAGGTGAACGGGCGCGGCACCTTCCTGGGCGTGAAGTTCGCGGTGCCGGCGATGCGGGCCGGCGGCGGCGGCTCGATCGTCAATCTGTCCTCGATCTCCGGCGTGGTCGGGCAAAACCGGATCCATGTCGGCTACAACGCTTCCAAGGGGGCGGTGCGCACTTTGACCAAATCCGCCGCGGTGCAATTCGGGGCCGACAAGATCCGGGTGAATTCCATCCATCCCGGCCTGATGCCGCCGATGCGGACCTCCGGCGCCACCGCCGACCCCACGTTCCGGGCCAAGATGCTGCAAGCGGTGCCGCTGGGCCGCGCCGGCGAGGCCGACGAGGTGGCCAACGCCATCCTGTTCCTGGCCTCCGACGAGGCGTCCTACATCACCGGCGCCGAACTTTACGTGGATGGCGGCTATTTGGCTGTTTAGCTGCCGCAGCGATTCACCGGCAGGAACGGCTCCGGGTCGATCGGCCGTCCGTTCAGCAACAAGCCGAAATACAGATGAGTGCCGTAGGTGACCCCGGTGCGGCCGACCACGGCGATTTTTTCCCCCGCTCTGACGCGGCGCCTACCCTCGGCAATGGCGGGAACCAGCATTCCGAGATGGGAGTACAGCGTGACGTAGCCATCGGTTTTAGGATCGCCGTGCTGGATCAATAGTTCGAGACCTCCGACGCCTTTTTTGTGGACGGCGATGATCTGGCCGTCGGCGGCAGCGCGGATGGCCCCGCCGGCGGGGGCGGACAGGTCGATGCCCCCGTGGAATCCCGAGGCGTTCGGCCCGATGCGGCGACGAGGGCCGAACGGCGAGGTGACGCAGGTTGGCGATACCGGCAGAGACAATCCGGCCGGAGCAGGCAACGCGTGCGCCGGCTGGCCGAGGGGCACGAACGCAAGCAGCGCGAGACGGCCGAGCAAGTTCACCGGATAACCCCGTTCACGGTTGGAATGTCGCTGGTTAGCAGGAACCAGGCTGGATTGCGCGCCCGGGGCGGGTCGCATTAGGCTGGCGGCCATGGGACCTTTATCAGGCTTGAAAATCGTAGAATTCGCCGGCATCGGGCCGGGACCGATGTGCGCCATGCTGCTGGCGGACATGGGCGCGCAGGTGCTGCGGATCGATCGGGCGGAACCCGCCGATCTTGGCAGCAAGCGTCCGCCGCGTTTCGATCTGCTGCGGCGCAACCGCCAGGTGGTGCGGCTGGATCTGAAACAGCCGGCAGCGGTCGCCCTCGCGCTGGAACTGGTGGCGAAGGCGGACGGGTTGGTGGAGGGGTTCCGGCCCGGCGTGATGGAGCGGCTTGGCCTCGGCCCCGACATCTGCCTGGCGCGCAACCCAAAGCTGGTGTTCGGGCGGATGACCGGCTGGGGCCAGGATGGGCCGATGGCGCACGCCGCCGGGCATGATCTGAACTACATCGCGCTGACCGGGGTGCTGGACAGCATCGGACGCAAGGGGGGGCCACCCACCCCGCCGCTCAACCTGGTCGGCGATTACGGCGGCGGCGCGCTGTATCTGGCGATGGGCATGCTGGCGGCGATCATCGAGATGAAATCCTCCGGCCGCGGCCAGGTGGTGGACGCGGCGATGGTGGACGGCGCGTCCTCGTTGATGACCGCCGCCTTTGGCATGCACGCGGCCGGGCTGTCGGATGGCGGGCGCGGCGGCAATATGCTGGATTCCGGAGCCTATTATTACGATGTCTATGAATGCGCCGATGGAAAATATGTTTCCATCGCCTGCATCGAGGGACGATTTCACGCCGAACTTCTGTCGCGGCTGGGCATCGATCCGCAATCGCTGCCGGCGCAGTCGGACCGGGCGAACTGGCACGTCGCGCGGGAGAAATTCACCGCCATCTTCAAGGGCAAGACCCGGGCGGAATGGACCGAACTGCTGGAAGGCACCGATACCTGCTTCGCCCCGGTGCTGTCGGTGGAAGAAGCGCCGCGCCATCCCCACAACGTCGCGCGCGGCACGTTCATCGAACTCGACGGCGTCATCCAGCCCGGTCCGGCCCCCCGCTTCTCGCGCACAGCACTCGGCATCCCGCTACCCCCCGACGCCCCCGCCAGCAGCGACGCCCCCGCGGTGCTGGCCGCCTGGGGCCTGACCGCCCCCGAAATAGCCGCCGCCCGGCCCGTGCTTGGGTAGGGGGCGCGAGCAAGGCGGGGGCTCCGCCCCCAGACCCCGGCGGTGCTCTGCCCCTGCACCCCGCAAGGAGCCAGGGGCCCCTTGACCCCCATCTGTGTGGTTTCTCTTGAAATAACCATGACGAAGCCGACCAACGGCTACGTCGGTATGGCCATTTCAAGAGAAACCAGTCAAAGGGGTGAAGGGGACGACTGTCCCCTTCCGGGTGCAGGGCAGAGCCCGCCGGGGTCTGGGGCGGAGCCCCCGCCTTGCTTGCCCCCTAACCCTGCACCGCCAGGTGGCCGTGGTATTTGGCACGGAGTTCGGTTTTGAGCAGTTTTCCGGTGGCGGTATGGGGCAGGGTTTCGACGAAGATCACATCGTCTGGCATCCACCATTTGGCGATCTTGCCGGACAGGAAATCCAGGATCGCCTGCTTATCCGGCGCATGGCCGGGTTTGGGCTGCACCAGCAGCAACGGGCGTTCCTGCCAGATTGGATGGTCGATGGCGATGACCGCGGCTTCGAACACGTCGGGGTGGGAGACGGCCAGATTCTCGATCTCGATGGACGATATCCACTCGCCGCCGGATTTGATCACGTCTTTCAGCCGGTCGGTCAGCTGCACATAGCCGTCCGGGTCTATGGTGGCGACGTCGCCGGTGCCGAACCAGCCGTCGTCGCCCACCACCTTGCCGCCCTCGTTCTTGAAGTAGCCGGAGATCACCCAGTTGCCGCGGACGTTCAGTTCGCCGACGGATTTTCCGTCATGCGGCAGGTCCTCGCCGTCCTTGCCGACCAGTTTCAGCTCCACGCCATAGACCTGGCGGCCCTGTTTGAGCTGCAGGGCGATGGTGGCCGCGCGGTCGGTGAGGTCGTGTTTGTAGAGCGGCGAGCCGACGGTAACCAGCGGGCTGGTTTCGGTCATGCCCCAGGCGTGCAGCAGGAAGACGCCGAGCAGGTCGTGGAATTTCTCGATCATGGCGCGCGGCGGCGCAGTACCGCCGGCGAACACGGATTTTAGTTTCAATTTTGAAAGATCGAGACGGGAGCGATTGGCTTCGAGCCAGGCGAGGAAATTCAGCCAGATGGTCGGAATGCCGCCAGCCTTGGTGCAGGATTCCTGTTCAAGCAGCAGATAGATGCTTTCGGGGTCCAGCTTCGGGCCGGGCAGTATCAGCTTGGCCCCGCACATCGCCGCGGCGAACGGCACCGCCCAGGCATTGGCATGAAACAGCGGCACCACGACCAGGATGGTGTCGAGGCCGGACAGGCCGAAACTGTCGGCCGCACAGGCGCCGAACGCGTGCAGGATTGTGGAGCGGTGGCTGTACAGCACGCCCTTCGGATTGCCGGTGGTGCCCGAGGTGTAGCAGAGGGTGGAAGCGGTGTTCTCGTCGAAGCTGGGCCAGTCGTAATCGGGCGATGCCGCGGCCAGCAGGTCTTCATAACACAGCAGATTGTCGACCTTCGCGTGGGGAAGGTCGGACCGGTCGCACAGGGCAATCCAGGCGCGCACCAGCGGCAGATGCGGGGCCAGCTGTTCGATCAGCGGGACGAAGATGGGGTCGAAGAAGATCACGCCGTCCTCCGCGTGATGCAGGATGTAGTTCAACTGCTCGGGGAACAGCCTGGGATTGACGGTGTGCAGCACCCGCCCGGATCCGGTGACGCCGTAATATAGTTCCAGATGGCGGTAGCTGTTCCAGGCCAGGGTGGCCACCCGGTCACCGTGCTGCACGCCGAGTGCTGCCAGGGCGTTGGCCAGGCGCTTGGCGCGGGTGGCGATCTGGGCGTAGGTGGTGCGGTGGAACGCGCCGGCCAGATCGCGGGAGACGATTTCCCGCTCGCCGTGGAGTTTTTCCGCGTAATCGACCAGGCTTGAAATCAATAGCGGACGCTGCTGCATCAGCCCGAGCATTCCGGCCTCCCCTGTTGGCACTTGAATGTCAGGCTAGGCCGCCGAGGGCTGCCGGCGCAATGAATTCGGGTCAGTCGGTGTGGAAAATGGTGAACGCGGACACCGGTTCGCGCGGCGAGACCAGTTCGTTGGCCTTTTCCGATTTGTCCTCGTGACCGAGCGCCATGCCGCAGACCAGAATTTCGTCGGCGGGAATGGCGAGCTCGTCGCGGATGATTGCGTGGTAATTGGCGAACGCGGCCTGCGGGCAAGTGTCCAGCCCGGCGCCGCGGGCAGCGATCATGATGTTTTCCAGGAACATGCCGAGGTCGAGCCAGCTGCCGAAGCCGAGATCGCGGTCGAGGGTGAACATCATGCCGACCGGGGCGCCGAAGAAATCGAAGTTGCGGCCGGATTGGCGTTTGGTTCCGCTGCGGTCGCCTTTACCGATGCCGAGCAGGCCATACAGCGCCCAGCCGATCTGCCGGCGGCGGCCGAGATACGGTTCTTTCCATTGTTTCGGATAATAGTCGTATTCGATCTCCGGATGCTGGTCCGCCTCGTGCGCGGCCAGGACTTTGGCGCATAGCCGGTCCCGCGCGGCGCCGGTCAGCACATGCACCCGCCAGGGCTGCGTGTTGGTCATGCTGGGTGCGCGGCTGGCCAGGGCCAAAATCTGTTCGATGACGTGGCACTCGACCGGCTGGCGGGAAAAACCGCGCACGCTGCGGCGGGTGGCGAGGGCGGCGGCAACATCCGGCTGCATTATGGATCCTGTCTGAGGGGGGCGTTGGGAACCTACGACGGGTTTGGCGCATCCGCCATGCAGCGATAGGGTCTGGTTTTCCCTGCAGGAGACTGCCCGGTGTCCCCTCCCGTCGATCCGGTCGCATCCGACCAGGGCTTGCCCCGCCAGGCCTCGGTCGTGGTGGTCGGCGGCGGCATCATCGGTGTGTCCACGGCGCTGTTCCTGGCGCAGAAGGGCCACAGCGTGGTCGTCTGCGAAAAGGGCCGCATCGGCGGCGAGCAATCCAGCCGCAACTGGGGCTGGTGCCGGACCCTGGGGCGCGACCCGCGGGAGATCCCGCTGAGTATCGAAAGCCTGCGCATCTGGCGCGGCATCCATCATCTGACGGCAACGGAAACCGGTTTTCGCCAGGCCGGGATCGTCTATCTGTTCGACACCGAGGCGCAGATGGCCGCGCAGGAGGCCTGGGCGGTCGAAGCACGGAATTATCAGATCGATGTGCGCGCGCTGCGCGGCGCGGAGCTGCAAGCGGCCGCACCGGGAGCTTCACGCAAATTTGCCGGGGGCATGTATACGCCGACGGACGGGAGGGCCGAACCGGCGCAGGCCGCCCCGGCGATCGCCGAGGCCGCGCGGCGCCTGGGCGGCGGCATTTTCACCGGCTGCGCGGTGCGTGGGATCGAGACCGAGGGCGGGCGGGTTTGCGCCGCGGTGACCGAGCTCGGGCGTATCCGCTGCGATGCGGTGGTGCTGGCGGGCGGCGCATGGTCGCGCCTGTTCTGCGGCAACCTGGGAGTGCGGCTGCCACAATTGAAAGTATTGAGCTCGGTGATGCGAACCGAGCCACTGGCGGGCGCGCCGGAGATCACCGTGGGGGCGGCGGATTTTGCCTTCCGCAAACGGCTGGACGGCGGATATTCGATCGCCCGGCGCAACGCCAGCGTGTCGGAGATCGTGCCCGATAGTTTCCGGCTGCTGGCGGATTTCCTGCCGGCCTATCGCAGCGACTGGCGCGATCTGCGGCTGCGGCTGAACGGCAAGTTTTGGAAAGAATGGCGCATGCAGCGTCGCTGGTCGCTCGATCAGCAGACCCCGTTCGAGCAGATGCGCGTGCTGGACCCGGCGCCGAGTGCCGATCTTCTGGCCGAGGCGCGGGACAATTTATCGCGCGCGTTTCCGGCCTTCGCGGGCATGCGGATCGCCGAGAGCTGGGCCGGCATGATCGACGTGACGCCGGACGCGATCCCGGTGATTTCGGCGGTGGAGTCGATACCGGGATTTTTCATCGCCACCGGATTTTCCGGCCATGGTTTCGGCATAGGTCCCGGTGCGGGGCGGCTGATGGCGGACCTCGTGGCCGGCGATCCGCCGATCGTCGATCCTACGCCGTTTCGTTTCGACCGATTCAGCGACGGGTCCACCCTGAAGCCGCATTAGACTGGCGTCGTTACGCAACGGCCATGGGGGTCGCGGTCGCCCCGGCGCGAAATCCGGTCACCAAAAATCCGATCAGACTATCGGCCATCGAAGCCTGCACCCCAGGCCGGTTGCCCTCGTCGCCGGCCGTTGGCGCTTCCACCATGCCCGGCGGCACCGCCAATGCACACATCAGGCAGCCACCCATCCAATAGTATCTCCAGACCACCTCATGCTCCGCCAGCCCTGGCAGCGCCTGTTGCAGGGCTGCCACGAATTCCTTGCGCAACCGGTCGTAATAGCGCACCAGCATCCGGTTCGCCTCCGGCATCGCCAGGATGCGGCCCAACGAGTACTGCACGATGATCGCGCGCGCGCTGGCGCTCGCAACCTCCACCAGCTCGGTCGCGGGAAGAACATAGGCCCGGACAATCGCTTCCAACGACGCGTGGCCCCCCGTTTGGCCCCCGTTATGGGCGATTTCCGCCGCGGACATGCAGGCTTGCAGCCGGATCAGCCGTTGCTCGTTCAGCGGCGCCACGCGGCGCACGAACATCTCCTCGAACAGGTTTTCTTTCGACCCGAAGTAATAGTTCACGGCGGCCACGTTCACCTCGGCGGCGGCGGCGATCGATCGCAACGTCACCGCTGTCACCCCTTCGCGGGCGAATAGCTGCTCGGCGGTGTCCAGTATCCGCTCGCGCGCACCGGGCGGGGACGCCACATTGCGGCCGTTCGGATCAACCGCCTTCAAGGCACGCGCCATCCGCCTTATCCTCCGCGAATCCCCTCCGCACGCAAAATACAATGAAGCAGGGGAATGAGGAAGATAAATCGGTCGCCTGTTTTAATCAAACGCTTGACCGAGCCCCGGCAGCGCCATAGATTGCCGTCAACGGGGGGATCTACCATGCCAACAGTGCCGCAACGCCACGCCCGAAAACTCCCCGCTTGGAAAAGCCACCCCCGGATCGGGGCCGGCGTCTGATGCAAGCTCCTTTCAGCCGCACGCTGGCCGATCTGTTATTCGAACAGGCCGCGCGCCATGGCACCAACCTCGCGGTGATCTGCGGCGAACGCCAGATAACCTATGCGGAGCTGGCGCACCGCGCCGGGCGCATCGCCGCCGTCCTGCGCCAGCGCGGCGTCCGCCGCCACGACCGGGTGGGCCTGCTGATGAACAACCGGCTGGAATGGCTGGAGGTGTTCTTCGGCGCCGCGATCGTCGGCGCCACATTGGTCGCCTTCAGCACCTGGTCCAAACGCGCCGAACTCGAATGGCTGCTGGGCGACGCCGATCTGCGGGTGCTGTTCACGCTGGACCGTTTCGGCGACCAGAATTTTTCCGAAGACCTGCCGGCCATCGCCCCCTCCCTGCCCACCATCATGCTCGGCGATATCGCCGCTTCCGGCGCCCAGCCTTATGCCGAATTCGTCGCCGAATTCACCGCCGATCAGGCTTTTGCCCAGGCCTTGCCGCCCGGCGAAGGACCGAGTGCCGCGGATGAGGCGATCATCATCTACACCTCCGGCTCCAGCAGCCGGCCGAAAGCCGTGCCGCTGGCGCATTACGGTATCATTGAAAACGGCTTCAACATCGGCGAGCGCCAGGGCTATACCCCCGCCGACCGTGTTCTGTTGGCGCCGCCGCTGTTCTGGTCCTATGGCAGCGCCAACGCGCTGTCCGCGACGCTGACGCATGGCGCCGCGTTGGTGCTGCAATCGCGCTTCGAACCCGCCGAGGCGATTGACCTGATCGAGCGCCATCGCTGCACCGCGCTGTACACTCTGCCCGCCATCACCGCCGCCATCACCGCCCACGCAAGCTTCCGCCCGGCACGCACGCAAAGCCTGCGCACCGGGCTTACCATCGGCGCGCCGCAGGACTTGCTGGCCGCGGCACGGGATCTGGGTGCGACGGAAATCTGCAACGTCTATGGTCAGACCGAAAGTTACGGCAATTGCTGCGTCACCCCGCATGACTGGCCGCTGGAACGCCGCGCCCAGTGCCAGGGCCTGCCGCTGCCGGGCGTGACCATCCGCATCGTGCATTCCGAAACCGGCGCCGCACTGCCGCCGGGCGAGGATGGCCTGATCGAAGTGCGCGGCTACGTCACCCGGGGCTACGGCGAATCCAGCGCGCAACTGACCGCCGAAGCCTTCACCCCGGATGGTTTCTTCCGTACCGGCGACATGGGCCATCTGACCGCAACCGGCGAGCTGGTGTTCGTCGGCCGCACCACCGAAATGATCAAGAAGGGCGGCATCAACATCTCGCCGGCCGAGGTCGAGGACATGCTGATGCGCCATCCCGCGGTCAGCCAGGTCGGCGTGGTCGGCGTGCCGGATCAGCTCCAAGGCGAATTGCTGGCCGCGTTCATCGTGCTGCGGCCAGGCCATGAAGTTACCCGCGAAAGCATGGCCGCGCATTGCCGCGCCACGGCCTCGCGCTACAAGGTGCCCGACATCATCGAATTTCGCACCGAGCTGCCGATCACTGCGACCGGCAAGCTGATGCGCCGCGAATTGAAACAGCTGGCCGTCGCCGCGAGCACCAAAGCGTGACCGAGGAAGCCTGGAATCTTTGGGGTGCCGAGGACGAGAAGGGCGCGCTGAACCGCATCGGCCCCACCCAGGTCCGTGCCGCCGCTGCCCTGGTGCGCACCGGCCAGGTGCTGAGCCTGGCGCAGAAGCTTTCGCCCCGCACCAAGGTGCCGGCCCACCGGCCCGGCGTGATGCATTTCATGGACCGCGATGGCGGCGACTACGCCGCCGGCGCCCGCCGCCCCGGCGGCTTTCAGTTCTCCGAGGACACCCTGCTGCTGCCGCTGCATGTCGGCACCCATATCGACGCGCTGTGCCATGTCTGGCACGACGATAAATTGTATAATGGTTTCCCCGGCAACGGCATCCGCAGCACCAGCGGCGCGGCGCGTTGCGGCATCGACAAAATGCCGCCGATCTTCACCCGCGGCTTGTTGCTGGACATCGTGCGCCTGCGTGGGGCCAACGTGCCGGACGGCGAAACCATCGGCCTGCCGGAGTTGCAGACGGCCGCCAGCCAGGCCGGCGTTACCCCCGGCGAGGGCGATGCCGTGCTGATCCGCACCGGCTGGGTGGAACGCCTGCAGGACGGTGAGACGATCAGCTTCGATACCGAACCCGGGATCGGCATCGAGGCGGCGTTGTGGCTGGCGCAAGCCGGCGTGGCGCTGATCGGCGCCGACAACTACGCCATCGAGGTGTTGCCGTTCCCGCCCGGCCAGGTCTTTCCGGTGCATCAATGCCTGATCCGCAATTACGGCATCCCGCTGCTGGAAGGCCTCAGCCTGCGCGCGCTGGGCGAGACGGGTGCCGGTGAATTTGCCTTTGCCGCCGCACCGCTGCCGATCGTCGGCGGCACCGCCAGCCCGATCGTGCCGATGGCGGTTCTGTGAGTCGGCTGAACCAGTTCCTGCGCGACGTGCAGGTGGTGGATGTTTCGTTCTACATCCCCGGTCCGATGGCGAGCCTGCTGCTGGCCGACATGGGCGCGGCCGTGACCAAGGTGGAACCGCCCTGGGGCGACGACATGCGGGCACTCGGGCCGCGCGACGGCGATGGCCGACCGTTGTTTTACGAGGCGCTGAACGCCGGCAAAACCGTCACCAGGCTGGATTTCAAGCAGGCGGAAGACCGCGCCGCTTTGCTCGCGCTGGCGGACCAGGCCGACATCTTCATCGAAGGTTTCCGCCCCGGCGTCATGGCCCGGCTCGGCTTGGGTCCCGAGATTTTGCGCCAACGCAATCCGCGGCTGATCACCTGCTCGATCAGCGGCCACGGTGCGGACGGCCCGCTGGCGCAGACCGCCGGTCACGACGGCAACTATCTGGCCGCCGCCGGGATGCTGCATCGCAACGGCGTGCCGCCGCGGTTTTTCGACCCGCCGATCGCCGATTTGTCCGGCTCGCTGTTCGCGGTGATCGCCATTCTCGGCGCGTTGCAATCGCGCGCCGCCGACGGCCAGGGCTGCCATATCGACCTTGGCCTGGCCGACGTGGCGATGCCGCTGCAACTGTTCGAAATCGCCGCGTTCGGCGCCAACGGCATCGTGCCGCAACCGAACACCACCTATCTGAACGGCGGTGCCGCCTACTACCAGGTCTACCCGGTCCAACAGGGCCGCCACGTCATGGTCGGCGCGGTCGAGGCCAAATTCTGGGCGGCGTTCTGCGAAGCCGCCGGCCATCCTGAATGGATTGCGCGGCAGAACGAGACGCTGCCGCAGCATGATTTGATTGCCGATTTGACAAGCATCCTGCGCACGTTGACCTTGGCGGAATGCGAGGCCCGATTCACCATCGATTGTTGCGTGACGCCGGTCCTCGATCTGGGCGAAGCCGTCGCCTCGCCCCATCATATGGCGCGCGGACTGGTGGCGCGTGCAGCCGGTGGATTGCAGTGCCTGTTTCCAGCCTGGGTCAACGGCGAAGCCCCCAACGCCCGCGAACCGCTCACAGAGAGGCAATAAATGGCCTATAATGTCCAACCCGCCGTGATCGGCTGCGCCATTCTGCCGAGCGTCCCCGGTGAACGGGAATCGCTGGAAGAATTGATCTATCGCGTCTCGCAAAGCGCGCTGAAGGATGCCGGCCTGACGATCGAGGACATCGACGGGATCGTCGTCGGCGCCAATGATCAGATGGATGGCCGCGCGATCTCCGTCATGGCCGCCTCCGGATCGGTCGGCGGCGTCGACCGCGACATCCTGTCCACCCCCTCCAGCGCCGAACATGCATTCGTGCTGGGCGCGCTGCGCGTCGCCTCCGGCCTGTTCCAGACACAACTAATCGTCGCCTGGAGCCCGACCGAAGCCTCGCCGCTGCGCGAAGTGGAACGTCTCGCGGCCGATCCCTATTTCCACCGCAGGCTCCCGCTGGACGAGCTCGCCGCCGCCGGCCTGCAGGCAGGCGCGCTGGAGCATCAAATTCCCGGCCTGCGCCAGACCGCCCTGGCCATCGCCGAGAAGAACCGGCGCAACGGCGCACACGCCTACCCGGGGTCGGCCCATAAGGGTGAATTGGGCGCCGTGACCCGCTGGCCGCTGCGCGAAGGCATGGTCGGCGCGCCGACCACCGGCGCGGTCGCGCTAGTGCTCGCCGGCGCCGACGAAGTTGCCCGGCGCGGCATCGCCGACCCGATCTGGGTGCGCGGCATGGGCTGGGCCACTGAGGGCGGCTTCCTCGGCGACCGCGATCTTGGCACGGCGCCCTCGCTACAAGCCGCGGCGGACCAGGCCTTCCGCGAAGCCGGCATCACCAACCCAGCCTCCGCGTTCGATCTGGCGGAGGTCGCCGACTACACGCCTTACCAGGAATTGCTGGCCTATGAGGGCCTCGGCTTCTGCTCGCGCGGCGAATGGGCACGTCAGGTCGCGGCGAACGTGTTCGGGCCGTCCGGCTCGCTGCCGGTGAACCTTTCCGGCGGCAGCCTGACCTGCAACCCGACTTATTGCACCGGCCTGATACGCATCGCCGAGATCGCCAACCAGTTGCGCGGCCGCGCCGGCCCGCATCAACGCGCCGGCGCCCGCCGCGGCGTGGCGCACGCCGCCAGCGGCTTCGCGATGCAATACAACACCGTGATCGTACTCGATCGCGACAACCCAAATCACGGCAAAACGGGGAGCGTCGCATGAAAGCGCCACGCGTCGGTATCATCGGCCTCGGCCAGTCCGCGTTCCGCGCCAAGCGCGACGACGCCAGCTACCCCGATCTGGTGCGCGAAGCGGTCCGTCCGGCGATGGCCCAATGCGGCCTCGAATTCGACCAGATCGACGCCGTCGTCTACTCGCTGTCGCCGGACGCGATGGTCGGCATCGGCAATGCCGAGCGGACCGGCGTGGATGCGGTTGGCGCGCGCAACAAACGCTTCCTGCGCATCAACACCGGCGGGGCGACCGGCATCTCCAGCGTCATTGCGGCCTACTACCATATCGCGTCGGGCGTCTGCGACACCGTGCTGACCGCGGGTGCCGACAAGGTCGGCGAATGCGGTGACAGCCAGACCGTGCTGAACAAGATCTGGGACCCGACCTATGAGCGGCAATTGCCGCTCGGCACGATCAACATGCTGGCAATGTCGGGCGTGCGCTACATGCACAAATACGGCATGACGCAGGAAGACATGGCTCGCGTCACGGTGAAGAACCGCTATCACGCGTCGCTGAACCCAAACGCCCATCTGCGCCATGAAACCACGATCGAGGAGGTTCTGGCCTCGCGCATGATCTCCTGGCCGGTCAAGCTGATGGATTGCTGCCCGCAATCCAGCGGCGGCGGCGCCATGGTGCTGGCGTCGGAAAAATTCATCCGGGAACACAAGCTGGACGCGGTGTGGATCACCGGGCTCGGCCATTGTTCGGAAACCTATTACCTCGGCGACCGGATGGGCCGGGGCCAGACCGCCGATCACGCCGATGCTTTCGCGCTGGGCCAGTCGTTCAAGCGTTCGTTCAAAATGGCCGGCATCACCGATCCGGCGAAACAGGTGCATGTCGCAGAGCTGTATGCGCCGTTCAGCAACACCGAATTCCACTCGATCGAGGCCGCCGGACTGGCCGGGCTGGGGCAATCGGTGGCGATGTTGCGCGAAGGTCAGTTCACGCTCGGCGGCGGCGGCATCCCGGTCAACACCTCCGGCGGGGTGCTGTGCACCAACGCCATCGCGGTCACCGCGATGATCCGGGTGGTGGAAGTGGCGCTGCAGGTCTGGGGCCGCGCCGGCAAACATCAGGTCAAGGGTGCCAAGCTCGGCATCGCCAGCGGCAATGGCGGCGACCATCAGTTCTTCGGAACGATGGTCGTGGAAGCATAAAAAGGGATCATTACCATGGAACTGCTGACGCGCCAGGAAAGCTGGAACATCACCTACAACCACGCGCTGGGCGAGACAGCGAGCTGGTTCTTCGTCCAGCTTCGCGATCACGCGAAACTATACGGCAAGCGCGACGCCAAATCCGGCCGCGTGCTGGTGCCGCCGCGCGCCTTCTCCGACCAGACGCTGGTGCCGACAACCGATTGGGTCGAGGTCGGTCCGGGCGGCCAGATAGAGGCCTTCACTATGGTCTACGCCGCGTTCCAGGGACTGCCGCCGCCACCCTATGCGTTCGGCTACGTGATGCTGGACGGCGCCGATACCGGCATCGGCGGTTTCTTCCGCGGGGTCGACCTGACGGATCCCGACCAGGCCGCGAAACACCTCGCCATCGGCACCCGCGTGGTCACACGCTTCGCCGAACACCGCACCGGCGACATCCTCGATTTCTGGTTCGAACCCGCGTAATATCAACCGTCATGGTTACTGACCGTTAGCATAGGGAAGGCCAGGGATCTGCCCTGGACCCGCCAAAGGGCAATCGCCCTTTGGAATCCCTATACTCATCAAAAAGAGGAGGTCCAGGGGCTCGGCCCCTGGCGGGTTTGGACAGAGCCCAAGCTTCTTGTTTGGGTCGGTTGGCATCAGTGGAAGGTGCGGCCGCCATCCACCGGTAGAGCGATGCCGGTGATGAACGAGGAAGCGGCGGAGGTCAGGAACAGGATCGCCTGCGCCAGTTCCTCGGGCTGGCCGGTGCGCCGCAAGGCGTAGCGGTCGGCGACGTCCTGCTTGAGGGAATTGCTGGGGTACAGCGGCGCGGTCATCGGCGTATCCACCGCACCGGGGCAGACGGAGTTCACCCGCACTTTCGGCGCCAGCTCGCGCGCCAGCACTTTCGTCAGGGTCAGCACGCCGCCTTTGGACGCCGCATAGGCGCTGGAACCCGCGAATGGCAGGATGGCGACGCCGGAGGCGATGTTGACGATCGTCGCGGTTTCCGCCGCCAGCAGCAACGGTGCCGCGGCTTTGCACACCGCGAACAGCCCGGTCAGGTTGACATCCACCACATGGCGAAACGTCGCGATATCGGTCTCCAGCAAATCCCCGCCATCCAGGATGCCGGCGGCATTCACCAGGCCATCCAGGCCGCCGAACGCCGCGCCAGCCTGGGCCAAAGCTGCCTGAACCTGGTCCCAGTCGGTGATGTCCACCGCCAGCGCCAGGCCGCCGATTTCATCGGCAACCGCCTGTGCAGGCGCTTGCTGGCGGTCCAGCACCGCGACCCTGGCCCCTTCGGCAGCGAACAGCCGCGCCGTTGCCGCCCCGATGCCCGACGCCCCGCCGGTGATCAGCACCCGCCGTCCCACCAACCGACCGGCCGGCGCCGGTGGCGGGTTCGGCGGCATCCAACCCAGATCCTGGCTCATGAGCTCGGCATCTCCAGCACGTTCTTGGCCAGCACGTTTCGCTGGATCTCGTTCGACCCGCCATAGATCGTGGCCGGGCGGGATTGGATGAACAGCCCGGTCGGGTTCAGCTCCCGGTTGCCCTCCAAAGGCCCGAAATTGCCGCCATGTTCGCCGGATATCTCCAGCATGGTTTCGGTGATGCGCTGGAACAGCTCGGTCTGGTTGATTTTCAGCATGGAGATGTCCGGTCCAGGGTTCTCGCCGCGCCGCACCTTGTCGGCGAAGGTTTCATACAGCGCCTTGTGATCCGCCAGTTCCAGCTTCAACTTGTTGTATCGTTCCCGGAACTCAGGATCGTCCATCACGCCCAATTTCTCCGCCAGCAGCCTCAACCGGGAAAACGCGTTCGACGATTGCCGCGGGGAGCCGATGGAGATGCGCTCGAAACCCAGCAGGTTCTTCGCCATCGTCCAGCCCTTGTTCACCTGCCCCACCAGATTGGCGGCCGACACGCGCACATCATCGAAGAACGTCTCGCAGAACTCGTCATGCATATCCAAATTCTTGATCGGGCGAATGGTGATACCCGGCGCATCCATCGGTATCAGCAGGAACGATATTCCCTCCTGCTTCTTGGCATGCCTGTCGGTGCGCACCAGACAGAAAATCCAGTTCGCGTCCATCGCCAGCGACGTCCAGATCTTTTGGCCGTTCACCACATACGCATCGCCATCCAGAACGGCCTCGGTGCGCAGGGACGCCAGATCCGATCCCGCATTCGGCTCGGAATAGCCCTGGCACCAGATATGCTCCCCGGTCAGGATCTTCGGCAGGAAAGTCTGCTTCTGGTCGCCGGTGCCGTAGCGCGTCAGCAGCGGGCCGATCATGTTGACGCCCATGTCGTTGAACCGGGCGCAGCCGTGGCGTTCGCGCTCCTCGATCATGATCAGCTGCTGGGACGCCGACAGCCCCATGCCGCCAAACTCCCGCGGCCAGGCCGGGCACAGCCAGCCTTTTTCCGCGAGCTTGTAGTACCAAACTTTATTCTCCGAAAAATGCAGCCGTGACGGCGGATTGCGGATTTCCGGCGGATAGTTCGCCTCGATCCAGCCGCGCACCTCGTGGCGGAAGCTGACGTCATCCATGCCGCTATAGTCGTCGGGAACTCCGACCGTGATCGCGTTCATCCACCTAAACTCCCGGGGCTTTCGCCGCACTCAGCCTGGTGCCGCTTTCCGCCAGTTGGCGCAGGAACGCCGACGGCGCCCAGCGCTCGCCGTATTGCTGGTGCCAGGCGGCGATCTGGTTGTAGACGTCGCGCACCCCGATCTGGTCGGCCCAGAACATCAGCCCGCCGCGATAGCGCGGGAAGCCGAAGCCGTGCAGCCACATCACGTCGATATCGGAGCCGCGATAGGCGATGCCCTCCTCCAGGATCCGGCAGGCCTCGTTGACCGAGGAAAACAACAGCCGGCGCAGGATTTCCTGGTCAGTGAACTCCCGCGGAGCGACGCCCAGTTCGGCCGACATCTGGCGGATCAGCGCCGTTACTTCCGGATCGGTATGCGGCGTGCGGTCGCCCTTTTCGTATTTGTACCAGCCCGCCCCGGTCTTCTGTCCATAGCGGCCCATCTCGAACAGCCGGTCCGCGATCGGCAGTTTGCGATAATTCGGATTGGCGTCGGCACGGCGCTTGCGCCCGGCATAACCGACATCCAGGCCGGCCAGATCGCCGACCGCGAACGGCCCCATCGGATAGCCGAAATCGACCATCGCCTTGTCCACCTGGGCCGGCAGGCAGCCCTCTTCGAGCAGAATGACCATTTCGGAATTGAACGGCGCGCGCGAGCGGTTGGCCAGGAAGCCGTCACAATTGCCGGCCACGGCGGAAATCTTGCCGATCTTCTTGCCCAGCCGCATCGCCGAAGCCAGCGTCTCCGGCGCGGTGTTCGCTCCGCGCACGACCTCCAGCAGCTTCATCACGTTCGCCGGGCTGAAGAAATGCGCGCCCGCCACGTCCTGCGGGCGTTTGGTGACGGACGCTATTTCATCGATATCCAGCGCCGAGGTGTTGGACAGCAGCAGCGCGCCGGGCTTCATCACCTGGTCCAATTTGGCAAAAATCGGCTTCTTCACGTCCATCTGCTCGAACACCGCCTCGATCACCACATCGGCTTCGGCGATGTCGTCATAGCCCGCCACCGGTTCGATCCGCGCCAGGCGGCGTTCCATCTCGTCCTGTGCCAGGCTGCCGCGCTTGACCGAGGTCGCGTAGTTGTCGCGGATGCGCTGCATCCCGCGGGCCAGGCCCTCCGGCGTTGCGTCCATGATCTTCACCGGAAAGCCGAAATCGGCGAACGACATGGCGATGCCGCCGCCCATCGTTCCGGCACCCACCACGGCGGCGTTCTGGAAGTCGCGCACCGGAACATCCGGGGACAGGCCGGGGATTTTGGCGACCTCGCGCTCGGCGAAGAAGGCGTATTGCAGCGCCTTCGCCTCGTCGGCGTTGTCCAATTCGGAAAACAGTTCCTGCTCGCGCTGCATGCCCTGATCGAATGGCAGCGTGCAGGCAGCCTCCACCGCGGCGATGCAGTTATACGGTGCCTTCTGGTTGCGCGCGCGCCGCGCGATGCTGTTGCGCATGGCCTCGAAGATGGCTGGATCGGCACGGGCTTCGGCCAGCTTGGCATCGTTGTCGCGCACGCGTGGAAGCGGGCGGATATCGGCGATTTCGCGCGCATAGGCGATACCGGCCGCCTCGATGTCGGCATTGTCGTCCACCACACGGTCGAGGATGCCGTAACCGATCGCCTCGGATGCCAGCACATGACGCCCGGAGGTGATCATTTCCAAGGCCCGTTTGGGACCGGCGAGGCGCGGCAGACGCTGGGTGCCGCCGCCGCCGGGCAGAATACCGATCAACACTTCCGGCAGGCCGATTTTCGCCGATTTGGTGGCAATTCGATAATGGCAGCCCATGGCGGTTTCCAGCCCGCCGCCGAGGGCGAAGCCGTGGATCGCCGCCACAACCGGCTTGGCACTGCGGTCCAGCAGGTCGTACGGGCGCTCGCCCAGCGGCAGCCGCTTGCGACCGGACCCGAAGCCGCGGATATCCGCGCCGGCGATGAAACTGCGGCCGGCGCCGACCAGCACCATGGCCTTGATCGCCGGATCGGCATTGGCCTCGGCGAGGCAGGCGATCATCCCCTCCGCCACGCCCGGCCCGAGCGCGTTCACCGGCGGATAATTGACGATGATGACACCGATATTGCCGCGCTTTTCCAGGCGGACCACGGCTGTTTCGTTCATGACGTTCCCCAATTTCTGCGCCGGCCGCTGCGGCCGCCTAGCCCGACTGTAGAAAGCCCGGACAGCTGCGTCCATGCGGCCTGGAGCCGGATAGCTTCGTATAGACGACGCTATCCGGCTCCAGCTCTTTATTTCGACGAGCCGTTTTATCACCCGGTTGAAGCAGCCTCAACCGATATCGCTCTAGCAGGCTGCTGAAAAACCCCTTGCCCCGACGCGGGCGTATCGGATTCGATAGCTTATCGGATTGACGGGCAAGGGGCGGGTTGGGATGCGTGGCA
>JAYTXR010000156.1:0-8969 GCA_043742865.1 Acetobacteraceae bacterium | reverse complement strand
GACCGCCTCCTTCGCGCCGATCCGGATCGCATAGGTCTCCCCCGGATGGGCGGCCACAGACAGCGAGGTGCTCGTCGCCGGGCCGGGCCGTGGCGGGCCGGTGAGTTGGGACGCCAGATGTTGAATGTCGAGTGACGCGAAATCCAGGTCGATAATAAAGTGATCCGGCTGGCCGCGCTTGCCTTCATCGAGCCCGATTGTCCCCGCCACCGCGGATGATTCGATGACCCCGTTGAGCCCGGTCAGCCGCCAATGGTCGCCCTGTCCGGGCTCGGCTGGCTTTTCCAACCTCCCCTTCAATCCGAGAGCGAGGTTAAGGGCCGGCTTGGTCTCGAACGCCCCGGTCTCGACCTCCGCCGTCTCCGCGGCCAATTCGATGTCGCCCAGGATCCCATCGAAGCCGATCGGGTCCGTCATCGTGCCCTTGAACCGGATCGTGCTGCGCCTGGCTGCGAGGGTGATCTCGGTCGGCACTGGGCGGGGTGCCTGGCGTAAAGCAGCGAACGATGCCAGGGAGATGTCGGCGGTCAGCTTCAGATCATTGTAGCTGCCCTCGGCGTGCAGCCGCACCGGCGCGCTGTCATTTTCGGCCCCCAATACGGCGCGGGCGATATGCACCCGCAGCAGGTGGTGCTGGGTGGTGCGAAAGGTCAGATCGCCATCGCGCAATTGCAGGTCGGAGACGAACGTGACCGGCGGTTCGGTCGGGTTGGCGGTGCTGGGGGGCCGGGCGCCGTGCCCGTGGAAATCCCCGCCGTGGAAAACCCAGTTGCCGGTCCCGTCGGTGTCGCGCTCCAGCACGATCACCGGCCGGTCCACGGCCACATGGCTCAGGCGGAGCGCGCCTCGCAGCAGCGGCCAGAGCGCGATCTGCGCATGCAGATGTCCGATCGCGACCATATCCCTGGTGCTGCCCCAGGCGGGGTTGGAAATACGCAACCCGGTCGCTTCCAGCGTCAGCTGGCTGCCCCAGCCGATGGCGAGCGTGTCGATGGTCGTTGCCCGGCCGAGCCGGGCGCTGGCGAGGCTTTCGATCCGGGGTCGGAGATCCATCCGCACCAGCACAACGGCGACGGCGGCCAGCCCCAGGGAAGAGGCCGCCAGCAGGCCAATGGCCCAAAACCCAATACGGCGGATCACGCAGCCTCCGGGAATGACGGCGATTTCAATGGGAGGGCGGAGACTTATAACCGAATCCACCGGCTGAGTTGCTTTTCATGCATATCACGTCCGCTCAGACCAGGCCTTTGAAACGGCATAAATAGTGCTACCGTTCCCTTTAGAACCAAAAACGAGGGTCGGGGATGTCGGAGACACGTCAGAAATTCTTGTGCGAAGCGGTTGCCACCACCAGTGATGGTGGAAAGTTGTTCATCACGATTTATCAGGTGGGGAGCGGCATCGAGTTTACCAGCGGCACCGGCAGCATGAAATATGGCACACCGCGCCGTAGTTGGACCGACAACCATATCCGCCAGGAGCTCGCATTGGTTTATGCCGCCAAGACGGTGGAAATCATGCATCCGGAACCGGCGGCGCGGAAACTTAGCGAAGCGCATTAGCGGCTTGGCAAACGGCTTTCGGCCTGACCCCGCTCCAATACACAAGCTCTGGCGAAAAGTTCCACCCGTTCGTTAGGCTCCATTCTGTTTGGCGTGATGCGGTTCACAGCGCTCCGCATTAACCTGTGGTTTATTTGGTCATCGGGGCGATGCCCCTCGGGGGTCCGGATGGAACGGGAGCACAGGATGGACATCATCGAACAGAAACAGGGCGACGTCGTTGTTCTGCATTTGAACGGTAGACTGGACGGCGTGGGCTGCCAGGCGTTTTTGGCGCAGGCGGTTCGCTCGTTGGAGGGCGGCGCCCGAATCTTGCTGCTGGATCTGGGCCGACTCGTCTATCTGACCAGTGAGGGCTTTCGCACATTGCTGCAGGCGCGAAAGCAGGCGGATGCGATCCAGACCGACCTGGCGATCTGCGGACTGAACGGCTTCGCGTTGGAATTGTTTGCCATTTCCGGGCTGGGGGAATACTTCACGACCTATCCCAGCCAGGAGCTGGCTTTGGCGGCGTTTGGCGCCGGCGGCCGGCGTGAACGGTTTTGACGTAGACAGAAGCGAACCTGCGAAGGGTGAGGTAGGTCGTCCGCCCCGTTAAAGGAGACTATCGTTCCCGTGCTGCGCCCGATTTGGACTGTTCGCCAAAAAATACCGATGCTGGCCGGCTCCGGCTGGGTGGCGATATCCGTTCCCCACAATGTGATTGCGCGCCGCGCGGTCCTGCTCATCTGGCTGGGGCTGGCGGCGGGGTGCCAGCGACCGCAACCGGATTTCCTGACAGCGCTGCAGCGAGACTGCGAACACGGTGGCGCGCAGGCCTGCGCGATGCTAGACTCATTCCAAGCAGATGCCAGCCCGGATACCGGCATCGCTCCGCCTCTGCATTCGCGCGAGATCGTGCAGGCGATCGTGGCAGGCATGAGCCAACAGAGACTGCATGCCGCCCGATTTCATCGGCCGGAATTACCTTCGCTGGTCGAAGATCCCAAGGCTTGGTGAGGTGGAGCTTGGTGAGGCGGCTTATCCGTTCCCCAGCACGACGTAGACGATGAACCCGATGCAGCCGAGCAGATACAGTACCAGCACCGTCGCTCGAACTGCCTGTGTGTATTTTCGCCAGGGAGGCACGACGCCGATGCCGATCCAGATCGCCATGGCAATACCGGTGATCATCTGGGCTGACCGCATGGTATCGGCGGATACGGTGTCCAGGATCATCGGCGGGACTTAACGCCCGGCGGCGGTTCAGGCCACCTTGGGTTTCCTCGCTTTGCCGCGCGTGCCGGTCTTCTTTGCCGGAGTGATTTTCACGCCGGCCTGCGCCGAACTGCCAGAACCCACTCCCGCGCCCGGCTTGCGGCCAAGCCCGATGCTCCGGGCCAGCACCGAACGGCGCTCGGCATAGTCGGGGGCGACCATCGGGTAATCCCGCGGAAGGCCCCATTTGGTCCGATATTGCTCCGGCGTCATCTGGTACGCGGTCATCAGATGCCGTTTGAGCATCTTCAGCTTCTTGCCGTCTTCCAGGCAGACAATGTGGTCCTGCTTCACGGATTGTTTGATCGAAACCGCGGGGACAAGCGCCTGTTCAGCCGGCTGAACCGTATCGACGCCGGAGAGCGCGTCGAAGACGGATTGGATCAATGCTGGAAGACCGGCAGCATCGATATGATTATTGGCAACATGTGCGGACACGATCTTTGCCGCAAGTTCCAGCAGTGTTGAACGATCGACCTGATCCGGCACTTAATTCCTCCAAAATTGATGGCTGATCGCTTTTGTAATCCCGTTGGCGCTGGCTATGCAATAGGGACTTGGTATTTAACGAAAATATTGGCCCAAACAGTAAAAGAAATTGGTTCTTTTGGCAGAACGCCAATAAAATGGGTGATTTCGCCGGCGCGGACCTCTCCGAATTTCGTCGACGCGAATCGGTTTTCCGCCCTCTGACCCCGGCGGCTTGCGCGGCGCTGTCGCACGGAGTTGTATCGGTGTTCCGTAAACAGGAAATTCCAATGATGAAGTTCTTCTACAGCCTGGCGCCAAATCCAATGAAGGTGGCACTTTTTCTGGAAGAGGCCGGGCTGGCCTATGAAGCGATCCCCGTCGATACCCGCAAAGGCGAGCAATTTGCCCCGGCATTTGCCGCCCTGAACCCGAACAACAAGGTGCCGTGTATCGTAGATGGCGACGTCACGGTGTTCGACAGCAACGCCATCCTGCTCTATTTGGCCGAGCAGACCGGAAAATTCCTGCCGGTCAATACGCCCGTCGCGCGCGGCGAATTATTGTCCTGGCTGATGTTCGTGGCGTCCGGGATCGGGCCCTATTCCGGTCAGGCGGTGCATTTCAAGAACTTCGCGCCGGAGCCGAAGGAATATGCGGTCAATCGCTATCTGTTCGAAGCGAAGCGGCATTACGGCATTCTCGATGCCCGGCTGGCGACGCATCGCTACATGCTCGGCGACACCTACACGATCGTCGACATGGCGGTCTGGGGCTGGGCACGGCTGGTGACGTTTATTCTGGGCGACGATGCGTGGCAGGACTTGCCGAACCTGAAACGCCTGCTCGACGAGGTCAGCGCCCGGCCGGCGGCGATCCGCGCGACGGCGATCAAGGATCGCCACAGCTTTAAGGCTGAGTTCGACGACGAGGCGCGCAAGCACATGTTCCGCCACACCCAAACGGCGGCCTGATCCCGGCGAGGTTCAGAACGGCCAGGTCCGGCGGCGCCGGGCCTGGTCTTTCTGGATTGGGCAAACCGGTCTATTGCCCGCCGATGACCCTTGCGCCCTATGCCGTGCAGGCCGCGACCCGTCGTGGCAGGCTGCACCCTGAACCCGAAAGCCCCACCCGCTCCCCCTGGCAGCGCGACCGCGACCGGATCGTGCACAGCTCGGCGTTTCGAAAACTTCAGTACAAGACCCAGGTCTTCGTCAACCATGAAGGCGATTTCTTTCGCACCCGGCTGACGCACAGCCTGGAGGTGGCGCAGATCGCCCGATCGATCGCGCGCCAGCTGGCCCTGGACGAGGATTTGGCCGAAGCGCTGGCGCTGGCCCACGATCTTGGTCATCCGCCGTTCGGCCATGCCGGGGAGGACGCGCTGAACGTGGCCATGAAGCCGTTCGGAGGGTTCGACCACAACGCCCAGTCGCTGCGCGTGGTGACCTTGCTGGAGAGCCGCTATGCGGCGTTCGATGGCTTGAATCTGACCTGGGAGACGCTGGAGGGCCTGGCCAAGCATAACGGCCCGCTGCGCTCCCCGCCGCCGTATATCGCCGATTACGATCACCGCCATAGGCTCGAGCTGACCACCCATGCCGGGATGGAGGCGCAGGTGGCGGCGATGTCGGACGACATCGCCTATCATTCGCATGATCTGGACGATGGCCTGCGGGCAGGGCTGTTCGGGCCGGAGGAGATCGCGCATCTGCCGATCGTCGGCGAGGCGCTGGCCGAAGCGCGTCGCTCCAGCCTGGACGTGCCGCCGCCGCGGCTGCGCCACGAGACGATCCGCCGGGTGATCGACGCCATGGTCAACGACCTGTTGGCGGAGACGCGGCGGCGGCTGGAAAAACTGGGTCCGGCGGACGCCCAGGCGGTGCGACGTTCCGGCCGGCCGGTGGTGGCGTTCAGCCCGCGCTTCACCGAGGCCAACCGGGTGATTAAGGATTTCCTGCATGCGCGGATGTATCGCCATTGGCGGGTAAACCGGATGACCGCGAAGGCGCGGGTGCTGACCGATGAGCTGTTCCGCATTCTGCATGCCGATCCCAGCCTGCTGCCCGATGACTGGCGCGCGCGGGCCGGCGAGACCGGCACCCCGCGCGCGGCGGGCATCGTGTGCGACTATATCGCCGGCATGACCGACCGCTATGCGATGGACGAGCATCGCCGGTTGACGGATCTGTCCATCCCCGGCTGAGAGAGAATTTGGCATGAACGATCCGATCTTTGCGCGTTCGATGAACGACGATATTTTTACCCGCATGCGCGACCTCGTGCTGGCCGCCCTGCGCGAGATCGTCCCGGATTTGCCCGACGATGCGGCGGCGAAGGTGGAAGTGAGCCCGACGCGCGATCCCGCGCATGGCGACATGGCGACCAATGCGGCGCTGGTGGCGGCCAAGCCAGCGCGCCAGCCGCCGGCGAAGCTGGCCGCCGCTTTGGTGGAGAAACTTTCCGCCCTTTCCGACGTGGCCCTGGCGGAAGCGGCCGGGCCGGGTTTTGTTAATTTGCAGCTGCACCCGCGCGTGTTGACCGCAATTTTGCCAATCGTGCTGCGCCGGGGGATCGGTTTCGGCGATGGCGCCACGGGTGCCGGGCGTCCGGTAAACGTCGAATACGTGTCCGCCAATCCGACCGGGCCGATGCATATCGGCCATTGCCGCGGCGCGGTGGTGGGCGACGCGCTGGCCAATCTGCTGGCTAAGACCGGTTTCGCGGTGACCAAGGAATACTACATCAACGATGCCGGCAATCAGGTCGCAGCCCTCGCCTGGGCGGCCTATTGGCGCTATTTGCAGGCGACCGGCACCGATCTGACCGAGGCGGATTTCTCGGCCGAGGTGCCCGGCGGCCTGCAATATCGCGGCGAGTATCTGGCCGCCGTGGGCGAGGCACTGGCGGCGGCCCATGGCGGCGCGTTGGCGGCCGCAGGCGGGCGGATCGCGGCGCCGGATTTGTGGTTCGACATCGTCCGCGAATTCACCATCGCCGAGATGATGGCGCAGATACGCGCGGACCTGCAACGCCTCGGCATCGAGCAGGCGGTGTTCACCAGTGAGCGGGCCCTGGTCGGTTCCGGCGTGGTCGATAGCGTCATTGAACAATTGTCGGCGGATGGCCTGATCTATCAGGGCGTGCTGGAGCCGCCCAAGGGCAAGACGCCGGACGATTGGGAGCCGCGGGAGCAAACCCTGTTCCGCGCCACGCAATTTGGCGATGACGTCGACCGCCCGCTGCGCAAATCGGATGGTTCCAACACCTATTTCGCCAACGATATCGCCTATCATTCCGACAAGATTGGCCGGGGTTTTCCGATCCTGATCGATGTATGGGGTGCCGACCATGGCGGCTACGTGTCGCGCATGAAGGCCGCGGTGCAGGCGGTTTCGGGCGGTCAGGCTTCGTTGGAAGTGGTGCTGTGCCAGATTGTGCATATCCTGCGGGCCGGCCAGCCGGTGCGGATGTCCAAGCGCGCCGGCAGTTTTGTCACCCTGCGCGACCTGATCGAGGAAGTGGGATCGGATGCGGTGCGCTTCACCATGTTGACCCGAAAATCCGACGCCCAGATGGAATTCGACCTCGATCAGGTGGTGGCGCAGACCCGGGAGAATCCGGTGTTCTACGTGCAGTATGCGCATGCCCGCTGCCGGTCGGTGCTGCGCGCGGCGACGGAGACGCTGGGTGCCGCGGCGGTGGCCGATATTGCGCTGGCAGATGTTCCGCTGGAGGGCCTGACGGCAGAGGCGGACATGGCGCTGATCCGGCGGATCAGTGCCTGGCCGCGCACTGTGGAGGGCGCCGCCCTGGCGCGCGAGCCGCACCGAATCGCGTTTTTTCTCTATGACTTGGCGGCCGACTTTCATATGCTGTGGAACCGAGGACGGGAAGATTCCACGCTTCGTTTTCTCCAGCCCGACCAACCGGTCGAAACCCTGGCGCGGCTGGCTCTGGTGGCGGCCACGGCGGTGGTGATCCGATCCGGACTGGCGGTGATGGGTGTCCGCCCGGTGGAGGAAATGCGCTAGTGGCGACAGGAGGGTTCGATGCGGCACGGCGAGATCGAGTATGCCGATAGGCAGGACGGCGAAATGCGTGCCGATGAGATGCACGCCGATGAGATGCGGACCGGCGATATGCGGACCGGCGACATACGGGGCAGTAACTGGCGGGTGCCGAACGATGCCCGGCGCGGCCGCACGATGGATCCGGCTACCCGCAAGCTGGCGCTGATTGCGCTGGGACTTGGCGGCGTGGCGGTGCTCGGGGTCGGGCTTTGGAGTGCCGCCGGCCATCGCAACGCTGTGGTGCCGGTGATCCAGGCCGATAGCCGGCCCATCCGGGTCAAACCGGAGAACCCCGGCGGCTTGCAGGTCAGCGGCAGCAATGACGAGTTCCAGTCCGGCGATGCCGGGTCCGCGAGCAGCCGGATGGCGCCCCCGGCGGAAACGCCGGAGCCGAAATTGCTGCGCGCGAGCCAGCAGGAACCGCCGGCGGCGCAGACGGCGAGCCTGACCAATCCGGTGCCAGCGGTGCTCGCGCCCGCGGTTGCAGCACTGCCGGAAAAGCGGGCCGCGTTGACTCCGTCCCAGCCGCCTGCATCGGGGCCGGCAGGCGTCGCCAAGGCCACGCTGGTGCAATTCGCCGCCCTTGGCAGCGAAGACGCGGCACGCGCCCAGTGGGCGCAATTGAACCGGCGCATCCCGGATTTGCTGGGTGGCCACCAGCCGAGCATTTCCAAAACCGAACGCGACGGGAAGGTGTTTTGGCGGGTCCGTACCGGCGGGTTCGCCGACATGGCGCAGGCCACCAGTTTCTGTGAGCGCGCGCGCGCCAAGGGCACGGCCTGCTCGATCGCCAGCTTCTGAACCTCGCCGTCGCCAGGCCGGCGATCGTCGGGATCGCCGGCCCCTGCGTCGCCCCGGCCGAGGCCCGCATGCTGCGCCGGCATCCCCCGGCCGGGATTATCCTGTTCGCCCGCAACATCGAGAACCCGCGCCAGTTGCGCGCGCTGACCGCTGAACTGCGCGGGCGGCTGCCGCCCGCCTCGGTGCTGATGGTCGATCAGGAGGGCGGGCGGGTCGCACGGCTGCGCCCGCCGCATTGGCGGTCCCATCCCCCGGCGGCGGAACTCGGCCGGCTGTTCGCCGGTTGCGCGCCGGCCGGGCTGCGCGCGGCCTGGATCACCGGGGCGCTGATCGGTGCCGATTGCGCCGCCAGCGGCTTCGATGTGGTCTGCGCGCCGGTGCTGGACCTGGCATTTCCGGGCGCCCATGACGTGATCGGGGACCGGTCGTTCGCGGCCGATCCGGTGGCGGTCGGCCGGCTCGGCCGGGCCATGGCGGCGGGGTTGCTGGCCGCCGGGGTGCAGCCGGTCGGCAAGCACGCGCCGGGGCATGGCAGGGCGCGGGTGGACAGCCACCTGACGCTGCCCCGGGTCGAGGCGAATGATCTGCACGCCGATATCCTCCCGTTCGGCCTGAATTTGGACCTGCCCTGGGCGATGACCGCCCATATCCTCTATACCGGCCTCGACCCGTGCCATCCGGCGACCTTGTCGGCGGCGATCATCGGGTCGGTTATTCGTGGTACGGGGTTCAGGGGCGTGTTGGTGACAGATGATCTGGCGATGCAGGCCCTGACCGGCTCCCCGGCCGGGCGGGCGGTGGCGGCGTT
>JAYTXR010000155.1:0-2852 GCA_043742865.1 Acetobacteraceae bacterium | reverse complement strand
ATGTCGGTCGAGGGCGCGAAATTCCGCCGCCCGGTGGTTCCCGGCGATCAGCTTCGGGTGCACGTGGTCAAGCAGCGCAACCGCGGCAATGTCTGGAAGTTCCACGCCATCGCCCGCGTCGATGGTGTCTCGGTGGCCGAGGCGACCTATGCCGCGATGATTATGATTGATTGAAATGATTTTTGCGTGAAAAGGTGCCGGAGCGGACGAAATGTCCGGCAACAATGATTGTATTGGCGGCCGCCCGGCTGGCTTTTAGAGTTCGGCGATGACGCCTCCCACATCGCCCTTCCGATATGGCCTTACCCATAATGTCACCCAATAACCTGACATATTGTCAGCCCATCCATGGGCCAATTCGCATGACCGAAAGAACCGACCCGATGAACGCAGTCACGGATGCACCACCGACCAGAATGGGCCAGCGTGGCTCTGTCGGTGTGAGCATCCATCCGAGCGCGATGGTCGCCCCGGGAGCGGAGCTCGGCACCGGCGTGACGATCGGTCCGTTCTGCACGGTGGGCGCCGACGCGATCCTCGGCGACGGCGCGACCCTGGTGTCCCATGTCGTCGTGGATGGTCATACCAGCATCGGCGCCGGCGTGGTGCTGTACCCGTTCTGCACGGTCGGCCTGCCGCCGCAGGACCTGAAATACAAGGGCGAGCCGACGCGCTGCGTGATCGGCGCGCGCACCCAGATCCGTGAACACTGCACCATCCATCGCGGCACCGCGACCGGCCGCGGCGTCACCACGGTCGGCGCGGACTGCCTGCTGATGGCGGTGGCCCATGTGGCGCATGACTGCACACTGGGCGACAATGTCATCGTCGCCAACAACGCGGTCATGGGCGGGCATGTGTCGATCGGCGATCACGCGGTGATCGGCGGTTCGGCCGCCATCCATCAATTCGTGCGCATCGGCCGCGCGGCGATGATCGGCGGCGTTTCCGGCGTGGAAGGCGACGTGATCCCGTTCGGCAGCGTGATCGGCAACCGCGCCAGGCTGGCCGGCCTGAACGTGATCGGCCTGAAGCGTCGGGGGTTCGACAAGACCCAGATCCTGCGGCTGCGCGCCGCGTTCCGGACCCTGTTCGGCCGCGAGGGCGTGTTCGCCACCAGGCTTGCCGACACGCGCGCGCGATACGGGGCGGACGAGCTGGTGCAGGAAATCCTGACCTTCATCGACCTGCCGAGCCATCGCAGCCTGATCCGCGCCGACATCCATCTGCTGGCGGACGGGGATGGCGATTGATCCAAGCGGTCGCGCCTAGCGGCTTCTGATGTCTTCCACCCTGGGCATCCTCGCCGGCGGCGGCACCCTGCCGGCCCGGGTCGCCGAGGCAGCCATGGCCGCGGGCCGGGCGGTGTTTATCGTCGGGCTGGATGGTCACGCCGACCCGCGCATTCTGGCGCCGTTCCCGCACGAGTTCATCCGCTTTGGCGCGGCGGGGCGCATCATCGCCGCACTTCGCGAGCATGGCTGCCAGGAACTGGTGATGATCGGCCCGGTGCGACGGCCGTCCTTGCTGCATCTGCGGCCGGACATCGAGGCCGCGAAGATCCTGGCGCGCATCGGCCGCGCCGCGTTCGCCGGCGATAACGGCCTGCTCGCGGCGGTCATTAAAATCCTGCACGAAGAAGGGTTTTCGGTGATCGGCGCGCATACCATCCTGTCGCAGGCGCTGGGTCCCCGAGGGCTGTTGACCCGCGCGGCACCCGATGCCGCCGCGATGGCCGATATCGGCCGCGCGGTCGTGGTGGCGCGCGCGCTCGGCGCTGTTGATGTCGGCCAGGGCTGCGTCGTGCAGGGCGGGCTGGTGCTGGCGGTCGAGGCGGCGGAGGGTACCGATGCGATGCTGTCGCGCTGCGCCGCCCTCGCGCGCACCGGGCCGGGCGGGGTTCTGGTCAAATGGGTGAAGCCCGGACAGGATCGACGCGCCGATTTGCCGACCATTGGCCCGGCGACCCTGCGCGGCGCCGCTGCCGCGGGACTGCGCGGGGTTGCGTTCGAGGCCGGCGGGACGATATTGGCCGACCGCCCGGCGCTGATCGCCGAAGCTGACGCCGCCGGGCTGTTTCTGCTAGGTCTTGATCCGGATGACCCGTTCCTTAAAGGAGAGACTGCATGAGCCGTTTTCTGCACACCATGCTGCGCGTAGGCGACCTTGACCGCGCGGTCGGCTTCTACACCAAGATGTTCGACATGACCGAACTGCGCCGCCGCGACGTGCCGGACGGCAAATACACCCTGGCCTTCCTCGGCTACGGCGACGGCAACGCCAGCGGCCAGGCGGAGATCGAGCTGACCTATAATTACGGCGTCGACCATTACGACCAGGGCAGCGCCTTCGGCCACCTCGCGGTCGCCGTGCCGGACGTGGCCGGCACCTGCGAAAAAATCCGCGCCGCCGGCGGCAAGATCACCCGCGAGGCCGGGCCGGTGAAGTTCGGCACCACCATTATTGCGTTTGTCGAGGACCCGGATGGTTATAAGATCGAGTTGATCCAGCGCTGATAGCAAGGCCGAGCACTGCCCAGACCCGCCAAAGGGCTCGCCCTTTGGAAACCCCGTACAAGATGAGGTCGAGGGGGCGGTGAATGACAGCGAGGCAAGCGCCTGGAGCAATATCAGCCTGACTGGAATTGTGAAGCGATCTTAGTTTGTCAATTAGGGTACAACGTAACCTATCTGCTGGAGTCAAGGTCAATCCGATTTTGTCATCGTCACTTCCACTGTCGGTGCTGCTCCGAGTAGTACCAACCAGCGGAAAGATTGACTCGTCATGCCTGGGCTTGTCCCAGGCATCCACGGCTTTCTCGGCAGGCCGGTAAGCCGTGGATGGCCGGCACA
>JAYTXR010000154.1:0-22677 GCA_043742865.1 Acetobacteraceae bacterium | reverse complement strand
TACCGTCCGGAACTCTGCCTGGAACGGGGACGGCTGCTGGTGAATGCCAGCGTCGTCGGCGTTCTGGCGTTTCCGGCGTTGCTGCTGGTCAGCGGGACGCTCGAAGTCGATCTCAATCGGCTGTATTTCCTGTGGTTGGGAAAAGGTCTTGTCGCCTGGATGGGCTGCCTGTTTTTCACCCGCTGGATCTTCGGTTTCGTCATGCGCCGAAGGCTGTTCGTTCGCCGGATCCTCATTTTGGGCACCGGGCGGGAAGCGGCGTCGACCCGCGAGCAGATCCAGTCTCATCGCGGGAAATTCTTCGAGATCGTCAATCCAGCAATTCTGCCGCGGCAACTGGGCGAGGCACATCCGGCCGAAATCGATCCGCTGGCGGGCAATTGGGTGGCTGGCAGTGGCGAAAACCGGCTCTGGGGCATTGTGGTTGCCTCTTGTCCGGCCAGTGTGGACGCGGGTGCGGACGCGATGACCGATGCGATTCCCGATGGGAGGACGGCCAGGTTGGGCTCGGCGGGGCTACTCGATCTGAAGCTGCGTGGCGTTCGCGTGTTCGATGAACTGGGTTTTTGGGAACAGCATCTGGGGCGGATCAATCTTGATCGCGTCGACGAGCGCTGGCTGACCTTCGCCGATGGGTTTTCGAGCGGCCGGCTGAGTGCCGGGCTCAAGCGGGTCACCGATATCGGCATCAGTCTGGCGGTGCTGGTCCTCACGCTGCCGCTGATGCTGATCACCGCGTTGCTGATCAAACTTGACAGCCCCGGCCCGGTTTTCTATCGCCAGGAGCGGGTCGGCCTGCATGGCCAGGCGTTCACCGTGCTCAAGTTCCGCAGCATGTCGGTGGATGCGGAGGCGGGTGGACGGCCCCGCTGGGCGTCGCGCCACGATGCCCGCGTCACCCGGGTCGGCGGCTTCATCCGCTCCACCCGGATCGACGAGTTGCCGCAATTGTTGAATGTTCTGAATGGCGAGATGAGTTTCGTCGGCCCGCGACCGGAGCGACCGCATTTCGTCGAACAATTGGCGCAAATCATCCCATTCTATCACGAGCGCAGCTATGTGAAGCCGGGGATCACCGGCTGGGCGCAGGTGAACTTCCCCTATGGCGCCTCAATCGAGGATGCCCGGCAGAAGCTTTCCTACGATCTTTATTATGTCAAGAACCGTTCGCTTTTGCTGGACATCATGATATTATTTTCGACGGTCCGGGTGATCCTGTTCCGCGAAGGTGCGCGTTAGCGCGGTCGCTTCGCTGCTGCCGTTTAGCCGGCACCCCACGCCCGGGCCGGATGCTATATTGGCGGGAAGTCATAGCAGCCTCATCGCTTTTTCACTTTTTTTGTCGACTCTGTAAGACGCTAATGCGCGGGAACGGGCCGGTGCCAGAACACCGAATAGAGGATAAGGCGGGATTTAGGATGAAGAATGTCTGACCGGATGCGCTATCGCGGGCATTGGCTTCTTTTGGCCGGCGTCATCGCGTTGCTTTGGCCGTCGCTGGCCGCGGCCGATTATCTGAGCGATGGACGGCAATCCCTGCTCAAAGGCGACGTGCGGACCGCCGTTATTCAGCTGCGCAATGCGGTGAAGGCGGACCCGCAGAACGGCGAAGCCCATTTTCTGCTGGCCAGAGTGCAACTGGAGCTGGGCGATCCGGCGGCGGCGCAGAAAGAGGCGCAGAACGCGCTTGCCCGCGGGATCGACAAGCAACAGGTGATTCCGATGCTGGTCACGGCCTATCTGATGCTGGGAAAATACCAGGAGGCATTGGAGAATTTCCAGGTCGAGAACAAGGATGCGGCCGTTGATTCCGTCATTCTGACCGCGCGGGGCTACGCCTATAACGCGCTCCAGCAGCCCGAGCGGGCGGAAAAGGCCTTCAACGATGCCGAAACGCTGGCGCCGAATTCGCTGCAGCCGGCGTTGGCCAGCGCGCGCCTGGCGCTGTCGCGCGGGGATCTGGAAACCGCGCAGGCCAAGCTCGACCGCGCGGTGCGGATTGCGCCGGATATGATCGATGTGCTTCTGCTCAAGACCCAGGTGCTGCGCCTGCGCAATGACGCACCGGGCGCGCTGGCGATGCTCGACTTCATCATCGCCAAACAACCCGGCTCGTTGAAGGCGCGAGGGGATCGCGCCGGCCTCTATCTGGCGCTGGGCCGCGATGCGGAGGCGAAAGCCGATAACGATGCCATCCTCGCGATCAAGCCTACCGATGTGCAGGGCATTTTTGTGCGCGCCCTGCTGGCGGCGCGCGCGCGCGACTTCAACGCCGCTGACAAACAGCTGGATCAGCTGAGCCGCTTTTTGAGCCGGCTACCCCGCGCCTACTTCCTGCAGGCCGTGGTCAAGCAGAATCTCGGCCAGCTGGAGCAGGCCGAGGACTCCGCCGCGCGCTATGTCTCCCGGGAAACCGACGATCTGGACGGCATCAAGCTGCTGGCGAGGATCCGGTTGCTGAAAAGCAAGCCGGTACCGGTCATCGATGCGCTGAACCGACTGGCAGCGTCCGGGCGGGCAGATTACGAAACCTACGATCTGCTCGGCCGCGCGTTCAGCATAAATGGCCAGCCGAGCGAGGCGGTCGAGGCCTTCAGGCGGGCCCAACAGCTGGCGCCGGACAATATCGGCGTCAACACGCGCCTGGCCAGCGCGCGTCTGCGGGTGGGGGAGACCGATGCGGCGATCGTCGATCTCGAACGCTCGCTGCGGCTGGCGCCGGGCGATGCGGCGGTGAGCGAGCAGCTGTTCGCCGCATCGCTGGCGACCGGTGAGCTGGTCCGGGCGGACGAGGTTCTGGTCAAGATCAAGGCCTCGCTCGGCGACACGCCGACCGTCGGTAATCTGGAGGCGGTGCTGCTGATGGCGCGGGTGGAGCTGAACGCCGCGCGCGCCAAGCTGGAGGACGTGATCCGCCGGTCGCCGGATTTCACGCTGGCCAAATTCAATCTGGCGCGGCTGAACCTGCTGGAGGGGAAAAATGCCGAATCGGATCAGTTGCTGGCCGGTATCCTGCGCAAGGACCCGACATCCGATCCGGCGTTGACCATGTATGTCGGCGGTCTGGTCGGCGGCGGCAGGACCCCTGAGGCGATCGAGGTGCTGGAGCGCGCCCGGGCGGAAATGCCCGGCAATGACCACATGACTTCGGCTTTGGCCGATCTGTATGTGCGTGCCGGTGATGCCAACAAAGCGCTGACGCTGATCGGGGTGGACCGCAAGGCCAGCCTGGTGCCGACCGATCTGCTGGGCGCGCGCGCTCGCGCCCAACTGGCGCTGGGGCAGGTCAAGGATGCGCGCGACACCTATGCCGAACTGCTCGATCGGGATCGTGGCGACATCGTCACGCGCCGCACTCTGGCGGGTTTGATGGTCGGGATAGGCGATATCGAGAGTTCCAGGAACACGTTGCAGGATGGTCTGAAGATTGATCCGCAGGCGTTTCCATTGATGCAGGATCTGGTGGCGCTGGAGTTTACCACCGGCGGGGTCGAGCCGGCTCTGCTGACGGCGGAGAAATTCGAGCGCTTGAACAGCGACTTCCCGCTCGCGCGGCTGCTGCGGGGCGATGTCTATATGGCAGCCAAGCAATGGGACGAGGCGTCCGCGGTCTATGCCAGCGCGCTGCGCGACACCGTGAACCCACCGACCCTGCTGATGATCCGCCTGGCCACCGCGCAATATGCGGCGGGAAGCGCCGAAAAGGCCGATCAGACCCTGCGCGCCTGGGTGGCGGCAAACCCCGAGGATATCCTGGCCCTGCAATACCTGGCCGAACAGGATTTGCGCGAGAAGCGCTACGCGCCGGCCGAGCAGAATTTTCTCATCCTGCTGGCGAAGCGGCCGCGGGATCCGGCATTTCTGAACGACTTGGCCTGGCTGTATCAGCAGCGTGGCGACAAGCGGGCGCGTGCCACGGCGCAGCAGGCCTATGTGCTGCGCCCGATCGCCGACATCGCCGATACGCTGGGCTGGATCTTGGTCGGCGAGGGCGATTACCCGACCGCGCTGGTGCTGCTGCGCCAGGCCAACGGCGAAGCCAACAACGACCCGCGGATCGGCTACCATTACGCCGTCGCGCTGCAGAAGAACGGACAGAACCGTGAGGCGATCCGGGTTCTGAAGCCGATCGTCGAAGGCGATCTGGCGTTCGACGAGCGCGCCGAGGCCACGAAGTTTCTGGAGGGTCTGACGAAAGGCTCTTAGCTAAGCGGCATCGTCGAGCGATAAAACAGCTCGTTGAAAGAGCTAGAGCAGCACGCAATGCTCGGGGGCAAAGCGGATCTGGACCTTCTGACCCTCCGCCAGCGTCTCGGTCGGCGGGCGGCGCACGATCAGCTGTCCGGCCGGCCAATCCACAACGTATTGGATAAAATCGCCATGGAACATCCGCCGATGCACGGTTCCATGCGACAGGTTCAGGTTCCCCGGATCGGCGGTGGCGGTTGCGGCCGGCTCCAGCCGGATATAGGCCGAGCGCAGGGCCACGATCGGTGCCGCGATGTTCGGCGCCGGACCATCCGGCCAGGCATAGGCGTGCAGGTTCACCCCACCCGCGGTTTCAAACAGCGCCCGGCCGTCGGCATGGATGGGGCCGCGCAACTGGCCTTGGATCAGGTTGGCGGCGCCGACGAAATCGGCTACGAACCGGCTGCGCGGACGGTTATAGACCTGCTCGGGCGAGCCGATCTGCTCGATCCGGCCATGGTTCATCACGATCACCCGGTCCGAGATCGCCAGCGCCTCCTCCTGGTCATGCGTCACATACAGCGCGGTGATGTCGAGCCGGCGCTGCAATTCGCGCAATTCAACCCGCATCTCCGCCCGCAGCTTGGCATCCAGGTTCGATAGCGGCTCATCGAACAGCAACACGTTCGGCGAGAAGGCGATGGCCCGCGCGACCGCGATCCGCTGCTGCTGTCCGCCTGACAGTTTCGTCGCCGGGCGGTCCGCATAGGCGTTCATCTGCACGAGGTCGAGCACCCGGCGGACGTTCTGCTCCACCTCGGCGCGCGCCAGCTTGCGCACCTGAAGCCCATAGGCGACGTTTTCCGCCACCGTCATGTGCGGCCAGATCGCGTAGGACTGAAACACCATCGACAGCCCGCGCTTCTCGGTTGGCAGATTTTTTCGCGCCGTTGCGGAATAGGCGATTTCCCCGTTCAGCCGGATGGTGCCGCCGACGGGGTCTTCCAGCCCGGCGATCGCGCGCAGCGTGGTAGTCTTGCCGCAGCCGGAGGGCCCGAGCAGCGTCACCAATTCGCCCGGCTGGATGGCGAAGCCAACCCCCGCCACGGCCGGCATTTCGCCGTAGCGCACAACCAGATCGGAGACCTCGATGCGCGGGCCGGAGCCGGTATCGGTCATTTGATTCTTGTCACTCTGGCTGCCCGGAAAAATTGCGCGCGAACATAAACAGCAGCACCACGCCGGCGAACACCGTGCCGGTCAGCAGCATCGCCATCGCCGCCGACAATTCCGAGCTGGAGGTCAGCCAGGCATTGATGATGGCGGGTGAAACCACCTTGGAATTCGGCCCCATCAGGAAAATCGAGGCGCCGAGTTCGCGGATCGAGGCGATGAAGATCAGCAACCAGGCGGCTGCCAGGCCCGGACGCAGCAACGGCAGCGAGATCGTGCGCATCTGGCGTATCCAGGATGCGCCGCAGACCCGGGCGCATTCCTCCAGGCTGCGGTCGACCTGCATCACCACTCCGGCCAGGGTGCGCAGGCCGAGCGGCAGGAACACGGTGAAATAGGCGATCCCGAGCAGCCACAGCGTTCCGTAGATCGGGATCGGGATGTTGATCCACGCCCATAGCAGCCCGAGCCCGAATACCAGCCGCGGCACCGCCTGGGGGAACATCGCCACATATTCAACCAGGAAGCCGCCGGGTAGGCGCGAGCGGTAGAGGATCCAGGTCAGCACGCCGATCACCGGCACGCCGATGCTGGCTACCGACAGCCCGAGGATCAGGCTGTTGACGAAGGCCTGGCCCAAGGTCCCCGTGCTCAGCGCGGTCCGGTAGTTCGCCAGGGTAAAGATGCTGTCGGGCAGCACCACGGTGGCGAAACGCTGGAACGAGGTCAGCAGCAGGGCCGCCACCGGCAGCAGCACCGCCAGACCGATATAGCTCCAGCAGAACCCCGCCAGCAGCCAGCGTGCCGAGCCGGCATCCACCCGGCGCGGGCGAAACGCCTTGCCGCTGATGGTGGCATGGCTGCCGCGGCGCAGGATCAGCTTGGACATCGTCAAGGTCACGACCATGGCCGCGAACAGCGACAGGCCGAGGGCCGCGGCGCGGCCGTATTCGGGCGGATAGGACTGGGTGGACTGCCAGATCGCCGTGGTCACCACATAAAACCGGCCAGGAATGCCGAGCACAAACGCGGCGGCGAAGGCGCCCAGCATTTCCGCGAATACGAAGATCGCCGCACTGAGCACCCCCGGCGCCACCAGCGGCAGGGTGATCCGCCACATCGTGCGAAATTTGCCGGCGCCGAGCACGCGCGAGCTTTCCTCCAGCGCCGGGTCCATCGATTTCATCGCCGCCGAGATCATCACGAACGCGACCGTGCCCTCGAACAATGCCATCACCCAGGCGATGCCGAGGGCGGAGTAGATATCGAACAGATCGCTGCCCCCGCCGGCGAGGCGCCAGCCCTGGTTCAGCAGGCCGGTCTTCGGTCCGGCCAGGATGCCCCACGCCATCGCCCCCACCAGCGGGGTCATGTAGTAAGGCAGCTCCATAAGCCGTTCGAGCGTTGTCCGGCCGGCGATGTTGGTGCGGCTCAGGATCCATGCCAGCACGAACCCCATCGCCACCGCCAGCACCGTGGCCAATGCGGCGACCAGAAATGTGTTGCCGAGGATGCCGACATCCTCGGCAATGGCGGCGAAGTTGCGGAGGCTGAGATGTTCGGGCGGGAACATTCCGGGCTCGCCGGTGTTCAGCGATTCCGCGACCAGAAACACCACCGGATAGATCACCAGCGCGCCGCATAGCAGCAGCACGGTCAGCATCAGCAGGCCGCCGACCCCGAATTTTTGGCGGACCGGTCCAGCGCCTCGTCCAAGCCGGAGGGTTATCAAGACGATCGCTCAGCGCACGCCGGTTATCCGGTCCCATTCCTTGACGAACTGGCCGTGCGTCGCGAGGAATTCCTGCCAGTCGCTGGGATAGAGTAGCTTGAACGCGCTGACCGGCTTGCCGCCGGGCGGCGGGTCGGCGTCGTCGCGCGGCGAGTTCAGCAGCATGATGTCGTCATAGATCTTCTGGCCGTGCCGGGACAGGAACCAGTCCATGAACAGGCGCCCGGCATTGGGGTGCGGCGTCTCGGCGACCACGCCCATGAAGCCGGGCGTGTTCACCATGCCCTCCTCGGGGAAGACAAATTCAATCGGCGCGCCCTTGGCCTTGGCCTGCAGGTAGCCGGATAGCTGCGCGGTATGGGCGATCGCGTCCTGGCCGCTAATCAGCCGGTCGTATTGCTGCACGTAGCTGTCGAAGCCGCGTGGCTTGAGTTCGGCGAATTGCTTCCAGTAATCGTCGCCGAAGAGCTGCTTCAGCTCATACCAGCCGACATGCTGCAAGCCGGAGGTGGAGCCCTTGGTGCTGACCGATCCGGCCCAGCGCGGGTTCAGCATGTCCTTCCAGGATTTCGGCACGTGCTCTGGCGGCACCAGCTTCGGGTTGTAGGCGATCCCGGCCATGATGAATGAAGACCAGGTCCAATAGCCTTCCGGCGTGCTTTTGTAGCCGGTCTTGTAGGCCGGCATCTCCGGCGAGACATAGAGCGCGTAGCCGTTGCGCTTCTGCATATCGAGTACAAAACCGATATCGGTAAGTTGCAGCACGTCCACCAGGAAGACATTGGCGCGCCGCTCGGTCTGCAGCTTCTGATACAGCGCGCCGGTTTGCAGGCGGATGAAGTTCGGGGTGATTTTGGGGAATTCGCGATGAAAGGCGTCCAGCAGCTTGGCCGAGCCTTCCTCCGGATCAGGCGAGTAGAGCACCAGGGCGCCCTCCTGTTCGGCCTTTGTCACGTCGGCGCAGGTTTTGAACCCCTCCATCTGGCGCGGAGCGGCACAGGGGGTCTGCGCCGTGGCGCCCATGGACGTCAGAACGCTGGCGCATAATATCGCGGCAAGCCGCATCAGCCTTTGAATCGCGCTGAGTTGGAGCATCCATTTTTCCCTGCAATGGCAGCCGGTTGGGTCCGGCCTTCGATGGGCTGGAACGCCCATCCAAAATCATGTTCTGGCTGTCTGATCCGGTCAAGCTATAGTGGCCGGCGTCACATGGGGAACCGGTCGCATGAGCAAGCACGTCGTCGCCCCGGTCACCGCGATCCCCCCCGGCGAGAAAAAGCTGGTGACGGTGCGCGGCCGGCCGATCGTCCTGTTCAACCTGGGCGGCGAATTCTTCGGCCTGCTGAACCGCTGTCCGCACCAGGGCGGCAATCTGTGCGACGGCGTGCTGACCGGGCTGGTGCAGTCCACCGAACCCGGCCGATACAGCTTCAGCCGCAAGGGCGAGATCATCCGCTGTCCGTGGCATGGCTGGGAGTTCGACATCCGTACCGGCCAGTCCTGGTGCGAGCCGGCGCGGATCCAGGTGCGCGCCTATCCGGTGGAGGTCGCGTCTGGCCATGCCCTGATGGATGGGCGGCTGGTCGAGGGTCCATATGTCGCGGAAACCGTGCAGGTGACGGTCGAGGACGATTATGTGGTGGTGGATTTGTGACGCAGGCATTTGTGACGCTGGCCGCGCACCTCCCGCAGTGCCGCCGCGAACATCAACGCCAACGCGACGATCATCCAGCCCGACGAGCTTTCCCCTGTCGCCGCCGGATCCCGACGCTGGGTGGCTGGAGCTGCCGTCGCCGCTGAAGGAACGGGCGCGGCTTGCTGGCTGCCGTGATGGTTCGCGTAGATTTTGGTGAACTCCGCCCCGAGCAGAAAAATCTCCGAGGAATAATAGATCCACAGCAGCACGATCAGCAGCGCTCCCGCGGCGCCGTAAGTGGACGCGACCGCGCTGGTGCCGAGATACCATCCGATCAGAGTTTTGCCGATCGTGAACAGCAGCGAGGTGGCAATCGCGCCGACGATGACATCGCGCCATTGCAGCCGGCGATCCGGCAGCACCTTGTAGATCGCGGCGAACAGCACCGCGATCATCGCGAACGAGACCAGCGCACTCACGACGGTCAGCAGCAGCTTGCCGAATGGAATTGCGGCGTTCACGTAATCGCCGAGCGCGGAGATCCCCGCGCTGACCACCAGCGAGACCAGCAACAGGAACCCCAGCGCCGCGACCAGCCCCAGGCTGGCGGCCCGCGCGCGGATCAGCCGCGAGACGGTGGTTCCTTGCGGGCTGGCTTTCCAGATCGCGTTCAGCGCCGACTGCATCTCGCCGAACACGCCCGATGCGGTCACCAGCAGCGTGACCGCCCCGATCACGGTTGCAAATATGCCGGAAGACTTCTTGCCGGCATTTTGAATGGCGCCTTGCAGCAATTCGGCGCTCTGCTGGCCCATCAGCCCCTGAAACTGCCCGGCCAGCGCGTTGCGGGCCGCATCCTCGCCGAATACCAGCCCGGCGATGGCGACGACGATCAGCAGGATCGGCGCCAGCGAGGTGACCGCATAGAACGCCATCGAAGCGCCGCGGCTCAGCGCGTCATCCTCAATGAACGACAGCACGGTTTCTTTTAGCAGGGTCCAGATGTGCTTCAGCATGGCGGGCTCCGCGATGGATCGACCGATTCCACGCCCGGAGGGCCAGATCGTCAGCGGCTCAACGCAGGAAGGCCGTCATTGGTGCCATTCGCCAGGACCCCGCGTTCCTCGCGCAGTCGGCGCCTTTCAGGCCAGCCCTCCAGGCCAGCCCTCAGGCCAGCCCTCAGGCCAGCATGCTCAGCGCCAGTTCGCGGACCTCGATCGGCGTGGTTGGCTGGCCACCGAGCGCGCCGAAAAAGAAGTCGAGCACGAGGCGCATCTTGTCGAGGAATTGCTGCAGATCGGTTGCGGTGCGGACATAGGGCGTATGGCCCGGTGCGAGCGATGGGCTGTGGAACGACATGGTGAACACGCGATGTCCCCGGTCGATCATCGAGCGCATCAGGCGGCGGTGCGAAACGGTGCCGATCCCCTCCGGCGTGAGCGTGGCACGTTCCAGCAACCGGGTTCTTGACAGGATCGCGCCGAGGCGGATGGCGCGGCCGAACCCGGTGCTGACCGCGGAGAACAGTGCCGGACCGAACGGCGCGCCGAGGCCGGAGAAGCCGCGCGACATCGGGATCTCCAGCAATCCGTCCGATCCCTCGAACCAGTACGGCCGATCTGGGTAGGAGCGGAAATCCGGGCCGCCATCGAACCCGAAATCGGTGTGCGGAACCACGCTCATGTCGATCTGGTAGCCAAGCGCCGCCAGCGTGTCGGGCGTGCCCGGCCCGATGCCGTAGCGTCCGGCCTTGTAGATGGTCGGACGAATGCCGAAGGCCTGAACAATGGCATCGGTCAGGGTTTCCAGCTTGCGCCGCTCCAGCGCCGGATCGAGGTTGCCGGGATAGGAGTTGAACGCCGTCACCGGCTCGTCGAATGGCGGGTTGACCCAGGGGTGCAGATGGCTGCCGATCAGGCAACTGTCGCTGGCCAGAAACGACCGCAGCACGGCGATCGACGAGGGCTGGGTGGCGATCGGATAATCGATCACATAGGTCGGCTTGATGCCGTATCCCCGCAGAATTTGCTGGGCCAGATGCTGCATGTCCATCGACGACACCGCCACGTTGTCGCGGGCGAACGGCTTGGTCCAGTCGAACTCCAGTTCGGTATCGACGACCACCTGAAGCAATGGCGGCCCATCGGGCAGCGCGGCGAGGCGCCGGGGCAAGGTCAGCATGGTGGCGCGTTGCGGCAAGTTTTGGGGTCCGTCAGCCGGTGTGCCGGCGGAACACGGCGCACAGGTTCGGTGGAGTCGAAAAATTCCGGGTGCCGGACGGTTGCGCTGGATGGGGCTGGTAGAAGTGCCGTTTCATTCTGACCCCTTCGGACCCGAAATTGCTGGAAGCCCGGCGTAAGCTGCACGAAATCCGGTTCATTGGACATGCAGATTTTTACCGCCGGCTCGATCCAGGATCGTCCCGCGCCCGATAGCGTCCACAAACAATACGCAGCTTCCCGTTCGGTCAACGCGTCCAGTTGGATTTCCTGCGGAGGAGCCTGCAAATTCGTTGAATCCGACGTGTTTTCGTTTCATGCCAAGACAACAAAAGCGCGGCGGAGCCGTGCAATATCCTCCAATGCTCGGCTCGGGCGCGCAATCCAGAAACTATACACCGGATGCCGAATGCGGCCAAATCCAACGGATTAGGGCTATGCAGAGCGGAAAACGATGCCAGAAAGACGCTGCAAAAAGCTCCAGCCCAGGTGATTGCGAGATGAAGCAAAACTCTGAGTAAATCCTTAACGGAACGAATTATTCAATGAGCGAAAACCGGATTGAATTCGAAATCTGCATTGGCGTGGCCGAGCCGCGGATCGGCCAGCTTTGGCGCGAGCTTGAAACCCGCTCGGAGCGTTCGTTTTTTCTTTCCTGGGACTGGATCGGGTGCTGGGTCGCGGAAACCGGCATTCCCGTTCAGGTCCTGATCGGCCGGGAGGCGGGGCGGGTAGTGCTGCTCGGCCTGCTCGCCGCATCGGATCGGCGCGGTCGCCTGCCGCTGACCATTCCGGGTGCCGGCCTGCACACGACCGGCAACCCCGACCAGGACATAATCACCATTGAATATAACGGTTTTCTAGTCGCGCGCGAAGGCTCGTCACCCGATATGGGGCGAAATATCGGTCAGGCCGAGGACGCAGCGATCCGCTTCCTGCTGGGCCAGGAGGCCGGCCGACGGAGCAATGACCGGCAGATCGATGAATTGCATCTGCGTAACGTGCCCCGGACCTATGAAGAGCACGACCGGTCGGCCGGCCTGCGGCGTGAACTGGTCTGGAGCAAGCCGTCCTGGCGCGTGGATCTGGCGGAAATTCGGGCCTCCGGCCGCGGCTACCTCGACAGTATCAGCGCCAACACCCGCCAGCAGATCCGCCGCTCGATGCGGCTGTATGAGCAGCAGGGCAAGCTGGTCGCCACAAGCGCCCGCGATGTCCCCGAAGCGCTGGCGTTCCTGGACGGGCTGAAGGCTCTTCACCAGCCCTATTGGACCGGCCGCGGCGAGCCTGGCGCCTTTGCCTACCCATTTTTCGAGCGCTTCCAGCGCCGCCTGATCGAAAGCTGCCATCCGCATGGCGGGGTCGAACTGATCCGCGTCACCCGCGGCGATAAGGCGATCGGGTATCTGTACAACCTGATCTACCGCCAGCAGGTCTATTCCTATCAGTGCGGCTTCCTGTTCGAGTCCGATCCTCGGCTCAAGCCTGGTCTGGTCAGCCACAGCCTGTGCATCGAGATGCATCTGCGCGAGGGCGATAGCCGGTATGATTTCATGGCCGGGGAGAACCGCTACAAGGCCAATCTCGGCACGCCCGGTCCGGACATGCATTACGTGGTGCTACAGCGCCCGACGCTGCCGATCCTTTTGGAGCATGGCCTGCGGACGCTGCGCGATCGGGTCCGTTCGCTGCGGCGTTCCTGATCGGGCGCTGCGAATGCAAACCAGTTATGCGCGCCGGGGAAAACCGCCGATTGTCCACTGCGGCGAGTTGGTTCTAGAGTTTGCGCAAGAATAAGAATTCGCCGGCCCCGCGACCGGCCCCACCCGAGGAGATCGGACGATCATGGACACCCAGACCGCGCCGTTGGCTAGCGAAGCAAACCACCTATACGACAAGCTCGAGGACCGTATTCTCGCACGCGATCAGGTCGGCGCCAGCCTGGTCTATTACGACCTGGTGAAAGCCGGCCGACCGCTGAACGAGATCGTCGCCGAGGGGGTGCGCATCCACGCGCCGTACACGCATGTGCCGTATCACGAGCGGTTCGACGACGGCTATCCGAACTTCGTCAACAACGACCATTGCCTGCTCAGCGCGCGCGCGACGATCAATCTGGCGAAGATGATGCCGAAAGATCTGGCGATGCTGCCGATGGCGCAGACGATCTGGTACATCCCGACCGGGCTCGACATCTGGAACCAGAAGATCGGCAAGGCGCCGGGGCACTATACCCGCGGCTTTAGCGGCAAAATCAGCAACCCGCCGGCTCCGGTGGTCTATTGGCCGGATTATGAGCCGGTGGTGGAAACCGGGCCGTTGAGCGAGCGGCTGAACAACTGGTTCACGCTGGTGCATCGCGGCCAGGTGGCCGACGCCTACCGGCATTTCCTTGGCCTGATGCAGGATAAGCCGAACCGCAAGCAGGTGCTGGCCGAACTGGTGTTCTCCGGCCTGATCGACGTGCAGGACCGGATCTACATGAACCGCTCCTACACCACCGGCCACAAGGGCTACCGCGCCCGAGCAACCGTCGAACTCGGCAATGCGCTGGGCTGGGACAACGCCCATCGGGTGATCTACGCCGGCGCGCTGGACATGGCCGTCGGGCCGCGCTGGTACTCGACCTATGAGATGGCCTGCAACACGGTCAAGGAACAGATCGAAGGCGAGGCGCTGCATGCCGTGCCGTATGGCGGCGTGTCGGAAAACGAACTGGCGGCTTTGCGCCAGACCGGAGCGTTGTCGCTGGAGGAGGAAAATTCCCTGATCCGGACCTTGCTGGATGAACGCGAGCCGGCCAACACCCAGGCCATCACCGACCTGCTGCGGGCCGGCAAGGACCCGCGCCGGATCATCGACGCAATCCAGATCGCCGCGGCGCAGCTGACGATCGACACGCATAACCCGAACAACTTCTCAATGCCGATGCATTGCTACGAGTATTCCAATGCGCTCGGCTGGTTCTACGATAATTTCGACCATCCGCGCCGGCTGCGGCTGCTGTATGTCGCGGCCGCCTTCGTCACCATGACCGCCTGGCACCAGCGCGGCATCGGCGAAATGGTGGCCCAGCCGATCCAGGCGCCCGCCGCCGCCGACAGCCTGTCCGCCGCGGAGCTGCTGGTCCGGATCGATGTCACCACCTGCGCGCAGAACGCGCCGGAAAGCCTTGCCTGGATGCAGGCCTATTTGCGCAATGTGGCGGATCGCGGACCGCTGGTGGCGCTGATGGCGCTGGATGCCTGCAAGCTGGGCAATGATCCGCATAACCAGGAAATTCCGCAGAACATGCTGGAGGATTTCCTGAAAAGCCGCAGCCCGAACCGTGACCGGCTTCTGCTGGCCTGCGCCAAGCATTCGGCCGGACACCGCAAATATGGCGATCCGATGGAAGCGGCGCGGCGGTTTGGCGAGGCTGTGGGGGTGACGATACAGTAAGGACGGGGCTCCGACTCTGGACCCGGCCAAAGGGATCGCCCTTTGGAAACCCCATACTTGGCCAGCTACATCACCAGCGCCGACCGCTCCGCGGCCTCGCGACCCCAGGCGGCCATCGCGTCTTCGTCGAACAGCTCCGTCAGTTTCTTCAGCATGGTGCCGCCGAGTTCCTCGGCGTCGACGATGGTCACGGCCCGGCGGTAATACCGGGTGACGTCGTGGCCGATGCCGATGGCGATCAGTTCGACGATGTTGCGGGATTCGATGTCGCGGATGACCTCGCGCAAATGCTTCTCCAGGTAGTTGCCGGGATTGACCGACAGCGTGCTGTCATCCACGGGCGCGCCGTCGCTGATCACCATCAGAATACGCCGATGCTCGGACCGGCCGAGCAGGCGGCGATAGGCCCAGAGCAGCGCCTCGCCGTCGATATTCTCCTTCAGCAGCCCCTCGCGCAGCATCAGACCCAAATTCTTGCGCGAGCGCCGCCACGGCGCGTCGGCCGATTTATAGACGATATGGCGTAGGTCGTTCAGCCGGCCGGGATTGCGGGCCTTGCCTTCCTGCACCCATTTCTCGCGCGACTGGCCGCCCTTCCAGGCACGGGTGGTGAAGCCCAGCACTTCCACCTTCACCGCGCAGCGTTCCAGCGTGCGGGCCAGGATGTCGCCGCACATCGCCGCCACGGTGATCGGACGGCCGCGCATGGAGCCGGAATTGTCGATCAGCAGCGTCACCACGGTATCGCGGAAATCGGTGTCCAGCTCGCGCTTGTAGGACAGCGCCAGCATCGGGTTGATGACGATCCGCGACAGTCTTCCGGCATCGAGGATGCCCTCCTCCAGGTCGAACTCCCAGGCGCGGGTCTGCTGCGCCATCAGCTTGCGCTGCAGCCGGTTGGCGAGCTTGGAGATCACGCCTTGCAGATGCTGCAACTGCTGATCCAGCTGCTGGCGCAGACGCGACAGCTCGTCGGCGTCGCACAGATCCTCGGCGTCCACCTCCTCGTCGAACTGGCGGGTATAGGCGCGGTAGCCGGCCTCGCTGTCGGCCGGGTTGCGGTCGCGGCGTTGCTGGGGGCCGCCGGGGCGGTCGTCGCCTTCGGCCGCGGCGGCGTCTTCCTCGGCATCCTCGGCGCCGTCGTCGTCGGCGGCCTCGCCTTCCATTTCGTCGGGCTGCGCGCCGAGCATGGACTCCGCGTCCGACTCAGATTGTCCTTCGCCGTCCTGGGAATTGTCCTGCTGGCCCGACTGCTCGGCGCCGTCGTCGCCGTCCTCGTTGTTGTCGTCCGCCTCGGCGTCGGCTTCCGCTTCCGCCAGATCCAGCGCCGCCAGCAGCTTGCGCGCCGCACGGGTGAAGGCACGCTGATCGTCCTGGGTGCTGTTCAGCTCGGTCAGCGCGGCCTTGGCTTCCGGCGTCAGCCCGTCGCGCCATAAATCCAGGATGCGCTGCGCCGGGGCCGGCGGCGGCTCGCCGGACATCCGCTCGCGCGCCAGCAGGGCCAGGGCCGCGGCGACCGGCAGCTGGTCCTTGCGGGTCATGCGGTCATAGCCTTCGGCCTCGCATTCCTCGGTCAGCTTGGCGCGCAGATTGGCGGATACCCCGGCCATCCGACGCGAGCCGATCGTTTCGACACGGGCCTGCTCGATGGCGTCGTAGGCATCCTTGGCTTCCCGTCGACCAGGCATGCGGGCCTGGTGCACGGCGTCGTCATGGTGGCGCAGGCGCAGCGCCAGCGCATCCGCTGAGCCGCGCAGCCTTGCCATCTCGGCCGGCGGCAGCGCCCGCGTCGGCAGCGGCAGGCGCGCGCGCTTGCCGGCGATGCCGGAGGGGCCGGGCTGGAACGCCACCTGCACGTCGGCCACCTCGGCGATCGCGCGCAGCGCGCCGGCGGTGGCGCGCTTGAATTCCTCCGCGCGCGAATTCTCTTTGTTGCCTGAACCGCTCATCGGATTCTACTTGCGCATGAAAGCGCCACCTTACTTACGCATGAATGCACCGGTGGGGATGTCCTCGTTGAAGCAGCGCTGAAAATACTCGGCCACCGTGGTGCGTTCCGCCTCGTCGCATTTGTTCAAGAAACTGACGCGGAACGCGAAGCCGACATTGCCGAAGATGCGCGCGTTCTCGGCCCAGGTGATGACAGTGCGCGGCGACATGACGGTGGAGATATCGCCGTTGATGAAACCCGCCCGGGTCAGGTCGGCGAGGGCGACCATGCTTTCCACCTGCTTCTTCATCACCAGGTCCTTCGGGTCCAGGCCGAGCTTGGCGGTGACGATCGCCGATTCCGCGCCGTGCTCCAGATAGTTCAAGGTGGCGACGATGTTCCACCGGTCCATCTGTCCCTGATTGATCTGCTGGGTTCCGTGATACAGGCCCGTGGTGTCGCCCAACCCGACCGTGTTGGCGGTGGAGAAAAGTCGAAACGACGGGTGCGGGCGGATGACGCGGTTCTGGTCGAGCAGCGTCAGCTTGCCCTCGACTTCCAGCACGCGCTGGATCACGAACATCACGTCCGGGCGCCCGGCGTCATACTCGTCGAACACCAGGGCGCAGGCATGCTGCAACGTCCAGGGCAGGATGCCCTCGCGGAATTCAGTGATCTGCTTGCCGTCCTTCAGGACGATGGCATCCTTTCCGATCAGGTCGATGCGGCTGATATGGCTGTCCAGGTTCACCCGGATGCAGGGCCAGTTCAGCCGCGCGGCGACCTGCTCGATATGGGTGGATTTGCCGGTGCCATGATAGCCCTGGATCATCACCCGGCGGTTGTGGCCAAAGCCTGCCAGGATCGCCAGCGTGGTCTCGCGGTCGAACTGATAGGAGCTGTCGAAGTCCGGCACATGTTCGGTGCGGAGCGAAAACGCCGGAACCTCCATGTCGACATCGAGGCCGAAGGTCTCGCGGACCTTGACCGTGGTGTCCGGCAGGTTGATCGCGGAGGTGGGCCGCGCTTCGGCGATAGCGGTTACAGTGTTCATAAGCCAGCGTGTCCTGTGTGTTCCCTGAAAAATCTAACCACGCCCGCGCCTGGAGCGAAAGGTCTGCCGATTTTCGGGGCATGGCGAGAGATCGGGGTTGCAACATTCGCCTACCCCGCGGCATGAAGTCGAGGCTCGGCGACCAGCTTGGTTCGTACCGCAGCATAGGCGAGGTTGATGGTCTTCAACCGCTCCTCCGCCGCCTTGTCGCCGCCATTGGCGTCGGGGTGATGGCGTTTGGCGAGCTCCTTGTAGCGGGTTTTGACCAGGTCGAGTGTGGTCGGCCAGCTCAATCCCAGGGCCGCCAGCGGCTCGCGCAATTCGCTCGGCGTCTGCTCCGCGCCATTGCGAGACCCGTTATGGGACCGGGAGAAACCCTGGTTGACCCCGCCGGCGGCCAGAATGTTCAGCGGGTCGCCCAACGCGTCCTGTTCCCAGGCATGGCCGGAGCCGATATGCCCGAGCGGCCAGCTCGGCCGCTGCCAGGAGGTGTCGGCCCGCAGCTGCGCCTCGATCTGGCCGGGGGTCATGCCTTTGTAGAAATCCCAGGAGGCGTTGTAGGCGCGCACATGCTCCAGGCAGAACCACCAGTAATCCTGCAGCGTGGTTCGCGATTTCGGCGCGCGGTATTCGCCCATGCCGCAGCACGCGGGCATGTCGCAGCTTCGTCCCGGCGCATCCGGGTCGGGCGCATAGGCCCTGGGGCGCGTATTGCGTCGAGTCATAGTCGGGTTATGGCCATCCTGGGGTGTGCTTGGCAACAGGGCCGGTTGGCGATCGGGCCCACAAGCAGGGCCCGGTTGGAAGAAGAGCCCGATCGAAGGAAGGACTTGGCTCCAGCGCCGGGTTGGACGATAGATGATGCATGCAGATCCCCTCCACAAGTCCGACCCTTCCCACAAATCCGGCCTCAGGCGGGGAACCCCAGCCTGGCCGCGCGGCCAGGATCGACCGCATCCTGCGCGAAGCGTTTGCCCCCAGCCGGCTGCTGGTGGTCGATGACAGCGCCAAACATGCCGGCCATGCCGGCGCTGCGCCAGGCGGGGAGACGCATTTTTCCGTGCTTCTGGTCAGCGCCGGCTTCATCGGCATGAACCGCGTTGGCCGCTCGCGCGCGGTGCACGAGGCGCTGGCGGCGGAGTTTTCCAGCGGGTTGCACGCGCTGGCGCTTACCCTGCGCACACCGGAGGAACAGGGGGGCAGCTGACGGCGGAAACGCCGGGGGTGACGCAGCCTGGACGGAATAAAATTACCGGACCCGGCGACTCGCAAATCCAGTAAGGAAGAATTAACCTAAAAGGTAGCCGATTAGCTCTGTCGGCAATGGCATTCGTTCTGCGTGTGGAGCGTATGGATGTGACGGTGGGGAAGCGAGGCGATCGAATTTTACCCAGGTTTGGCTGGCCGGCCCGGCTATCGGCTGGCATGAGGATTTGGCAGTGTCGTTCCTTTCCGTGACGGCCCATTCCCTGCCAACCCATTCGAGGACCGGGGTTTTGCCTGCGTTGCCGGATCCTGGCGGAGGAATGCGCAACATCGAACGATGCTATCTGCGGATGCGCCAGTCCCCGCCAGATTTGGTTGGGGCCTTTCGCCGGGCTTTGGCGCATGTCGGTGGCAATAGGGACGATGATGGGATGGGCGCCGATCCGCGGCTGCGCCGGCTGCGCGACGCCGGGATCGCGATCGCCGAAGCGGTGGATGCCGAGGCGGCTGGTGCCGCCGCGGCGGGGCACGCGGAACTTCCCTACCATAACCGCCACCATTTTGCCGAAGCCACGCTGGCGATGGGTTGGCTATGCGCCATCGCCCGGGACCGCGGGGCGATCTCGCTGCATCAGGCGGGGCTTGGCGTGGTGGCAATGGTCGGACATGATTTTCGCCATGACGGCAGCTGGGATCAGACCGGGGCGCTGGAAAACCTGGCCGCCGACGCGGCCGTCGCCATCGCCGCGATGGCCGACGTTGATGCTGAGGATCGTCAGGCGCTGCGCGGCATCATCCTGGCCACCGCGCTGCCGGCGGTGCGTGCCAACAAGGCCCGCGCGGCCGAACGCGAACGCGCCGGGCACCGCCAATCCGGCTGGGACGCGATCCATCTGATGGCCAGCGAGGCAGATGTGATGACCAGCCTGATGCCCGGCCTGGGCTGCCGGCTCGGCCATGCGCTGGCCGCGGAATGGGCGGCCAACCCGGGCCGTCCGCCGATGGACCCGTCGAGTTTCACTGGCCGCGTCGCGTTTTTGCGGCTGCATGATTACCTCAGCGATGCCGCCGTGGAGCTGGGGTTGTTGCTTATGCATGTCAGCCAGGTGATGGCGTTTCGCCAGATCGCGGTGCGATGGGGCAGTGCAGCCCAGCCGGAAGCGGGTGCGGCGCTGCTGGACCGGCTGACACCGCGCCAGGCCGCGCGGGCGTTCGCCGCGGCGATGCTACAGACCGGTAGCGGCAATCAACCCCGGATCGGCGAGCCGATAGGCGCGTAGGCCTTACGCCCATGGCCGATCCGCGCTGGCGCCAGCCAGGCCGAGTTTTCGCGGCAATATCTCTAGCGTCGCGAGTTCCGTTGGGTTCAGCCCGCCCATGGCGGCGGCGCGTCGATCTGACGCGCATCGTCGATCCCGAACGGCCGCGCGGTTATGCCGTCGGTCCTTTGTGGGCGAAAGCGGTGGTGGGCGAAAGCGGCTCGAAAGCGGCCAGGGGGGCGGCCCCTGGCCTTTCCCGGCTACATCTCGGCGTATTTGCCGGCGTGCCAGACGTAGAAAACATAGTCCGAAACGGTCACATCGCCCTTCTTGTCGAAGCTGATCGGACCCAGCACGGTGCTCCAGCTGCCGCTATGCATCTCGGCGGCAACTTTCTTCGGGTCGGTGCTGCCGACTTTTTTGGCGGCTTCCGCCCAGACCTGAATGGCGGCGTAGGTGTACAGAACATAGCCTTCCGGATCGACGCCCTTGTCCTTGAATGCCTTCACCACCGCAGCCGCGGTAGGACGCTTGCGGGGGTCGGAGGCGAAGGTCATCAGCGTGCCGTCGCCGGCCTCGCCGGCGATCTGCCAGAACTCGTTGGTCACCAGTGCGTCGCCGCCGACCAGCGTCGCCTTCATGCCCTGCTCCTTGGCCTGGCGCAGGATCAGCCCGGCTTCGGTATGGTAGCCACCGACATAGATCACCTCGACGCCGGCCTGCTTCAGGCGCGACACCAGGGCCGAGTAGTCGCGCTCCTTCGGGGTATAGGCGGTGTACAGCACTTCCTTGACGCCCTTGGCGTTCAGCGCCTTCTGGGTTTCGTCGGCCAGACCTTTGCCGTAGGCAGTGTTGTCATGCAGGATCGCGATCTTCGCGGTGGCGAATTGCTTGGCCATGTAGTTGCCCGCGACCAGGCCCTGCTGGTCGTCACGTCCGCAGGTGCGGAAGGTGTTCCAGTCGCCTTTGTCGGTGAAAACCGGATTGGTGGAGGCTGGCGAGATCTGCAGCACGCCCTCTTCGGCATAGACTTTGCTGGCGGGGATGGAGCTGGACGAGCAGAAATGCCCGGCGACCAGTTTCACCCCTTTGCCGGCCAGCTGGTTGGCGACCGAGACCGCCTGTTTCGGATCGCAGGCATCGTCACCGATTTCCAGCACGATCTGCTGGCCGAGCACGCCGCCGGCCTTGTTGAGGTCAGCGACGGCCTGTTCGGCGCCGGCCTTCATCTGCTGGCCGAACGCGGCGTATTCGCCGGTCATCGGCCCGGCGACGGCGATTTTTGTCTGGGCGCTGGCGGCAGTGGCCAACACCCCCGACAGGACAAATGTCACGCCGATCGCGGCGACGGCTCCCAGAAGCGTTCTTTTGAACATACGCGGGTCCCCATTCGGTTTGCCGCCGCGCGTCGGGCGCGGCTGGGCAAATCCTAGGCGTTTCCGCGCTGGCGCAAAACCATTTGATTGCGCGCTCTTCGATGGCTCCGGCCTGAACGGATCCGCGCCGGGGGGGTCGCTACAAACCGGAGTAACCGGCGGAAAAGCGTTGTTTCACGTAAGATTCACTTACCCGGCGCGGGGCTGGAACGTATCAGCAGTGCCAAGACATCGGATTGGGCCCAACCGTCAGGCCCAACCGCCGCCCAAGACCCCGCCTGCTCCGCAACACCGCCTGCTCCGCAATAATAGGCAAGATCGGTCGCATGAACACTATTTCAGCCTTGGGCAAAGGGTCGAGCTACCGCACGGTTTTCATTTCCGACACCCATCTTGGCACCCGCGGCTGCCGCAGCGATTTCCTGGCCGATTTCCTTCGCAGCGTCTCCTGCCAGAAGCTCTATCTGGTCGGCGATATCATCGATGGCTGGCAGCTGCGTAAATCCTGGTACTGGGATGAAGCCCATGACGAGGTGCTGCGGCTAATCCTGCGTCATGCCCGCTCCGGCGCGGAGGTCACCTACATCCCCGGCAACCACGATGAGATGTTCCGCGCCTGGCTGCCGATCGGGCTCGAGATCGCCGGCGTGCACCTGCGCATGGATGCGGTGCACACCACCGCGGACGGCAAACGCCTGCTGATCACGCATGGCGACCAGTTCGACAGCGTCGTGCGCTACGCCAGGTTTCTCGCCTTGCTCGGCGACAGCGCCTATACCGCGGCCCTGGTGGTCAACCGCTGGTTCAACGCGGCCCGGCGCCGGTTCGCCTATCCGTACTGGTCCCTGTCCGCCTGGCTGAAGCGGCAGGTGAAGGGCGCGGTCAAGGCGATCGACCGGTTCGAAACCGCGCTGGCCGGCGAAGCCAGGCGCCGCGGCTGCGATGGCGTGGTTTGCGGCCATATTCACCACGCCGAAATGCGCGAGATCAACGGCATTCTGTATCTGAACGACGGCGACTGGGTGGAAAGCTGCACCGCTTTGGTCGAACATCACGACGGACAGCTGGAGCTGATCGACTGGGCGGCACTGAACCGCTTGTCCTTCTTCCAGCCGAACGGCGCCAAGGTCCCGGCCGCTGCCTGATTCACTCTCTTGCCACTCCATCGCAGGCTGCCCCGCCATGTTGCCGACCGCGCCATCGCACCGGATCCTGATCGTTTCCGATGCCTGGCAGCCCCAGGTGAACGGCGTGGTCCGTACGCTGACCACGCTCGCCGGCGAATTGCGCGACATGGGCCATGAGGTCGACGTCATCGGCCCGAACCGTTTCCGCACCATTCCGTGCCCGACCTATCCGGATATTTCGCTGTCGCTGCTGCCGGCCCGCCGGCTGATCCGCATGATCGAGGCGTTCCGGCCGGACGCACTGCACATCGCGACCGAAGGCCCCCTGGGCCTGGC